>JAUSFR010000051.1 GCA_030649775.1 bacterium
TTCCTTTCGTCGTGTCCTCAACGGTCTTTTTGATGATGATGCGGGTTTGGTGCAAGAGGTCTTGCGATTCGCGAAGGTACACGAAGCCACGGGAGATAATGTCGGGGGATTTCTTGAGTTTGCCCGTGGAGGAGTTGATGCTCGCGATAATCACGAACATTCCTTCTTCGGCGAGCATCTGGCGGTCGCGAAGCACGACTTCCTGCATATCGCCGACGGCAAATCCGTCTACCATAAGCGGGCCGTCGGGTGCTTTTTCTTTGAGCGTCGTGATTTTCTTTCCGCCATCCTGTATCTCAATCACCAGTGAGTTATCGGGAATCACGATGTTTGCCTTGGGCGTACCCGTTTCCTGCGCGAGCTCGCTGTGGAGCCGAAGCATATAGTGTGTGCCGTGAATGGGGATAAAGAATTTTGATTTTATTTTTTTGTGGAGCCATTCCATTTCACCGCGGTTGCCGTGGCCTGTGGAGTGAATGTAGACCTCCGAAGTGCGGTAGTGAATAATCTTGGTGCCGTGGCGGGCGATGTTGTCTTTGAGGTCCTGCACCGCTTTTTCGTTGCCCGGGACGATGGACGCCGAAAGAAGCACGGTGTCATGTTCCGAGAGGCGAAGCTGTTTGTGGCTCTTGTTCGCGAGACGCGTGAGCGCGGCGAACTCGTCACCCTGCGCGCCGGTCGCAAGCACAATGATGCGGTCGGGCGGATAGTTTGCGATTTCGGTGGACGGGATAATCACGTTGTCCTTCACCTTGATGAGGCCGGAGGCGATACAGATATCCACGTTGTTTTTCATACTGCGACCCTCAATCGCGACCTTCTTGTTGCATTTCTCCGCTGCTTCAATAATTTTCCCGATGCGCACAATGTGCGACGCGAACATACTCACGATAAGGCGTGTCTTCACGGTGCGAACAATTTCCGCGAGGTTTTCACCGACGAGCCGTTCGGGTGTAGAAAACCCCGGGTTCTCAATGTTGGTGGAGTCGGTAAGCAGGAGAAGGTTGTTGTCCTTCGCGAGCGCGCTGTAGGTTTCTTCTTCCTCTTCGGTCGGCACGCCATCTACGTGGTCAAGTTTGTAGTCGCCCGGGGTAACGATATTGCCGTACGGGGTTTCAATGATGATACCCATACAGTCGGGAATGGAGTGCGAGACGCCGAAAAAGCGTACCGAAAGGTCGCCGAATTTTACGCGCCCGTTGCCCTCCACGATTTTCATATCAATTGCCGGAAGATGAGGAAACTCTTCCTGACGCTTCTTCACCATAAGCGCGGTGAGGTTTCTCGTATACATCGGCGGATTGCCGATGCGGTCCATAAGGTAGGGAATACCGCCAATGTGGTCCAAGTGTCCGTGAGTGATGAGCACCGCTCGGATTTTGTGCTTTCGCTCTTCCAGATATTTGGTGTTGGGGAGAATGAAATCAATGCCGGGAGTCTTGGAGTCGTTGAACTGAAGTCCCATATCAATGACGATGATGTCATTACGAAACTCAATCAAGGTCATATTGCGACCCACTTCTTCCACGCCACCAAGACAGATGATGCGGACCGAATCATCTTTGAGAAGCGGAATTGGTGTGGATTTTTTGACGGGAGAGGTTTCGATTCGCCCGCTTCTTTCCAAATGTGCTTGCTCTCTCTGCTGTGGGGTTGGGGGGCGCGTGGCCGAACGTCGGTCCATCGGACGCCCGCTTGTGCCGGCTGGCCTACGAATGGGAGAAAAAGCGCGCGCACCTACGGGTCTTGAGAGAGGTCGCGCTGTTTGCGAAGTCGGGGTGCTCGAAAACGTGGTATGTCCGCCACGTTCAAAACGGCTTCGGCCCGCGTACGGGCGAGGCGCTCCGTGGGCAGGTGGGTGGGCGGTGTGCGCGGGGGTGGACGAGTGTCCAAAGCGGGGAGGATGCGCCGGTGTTCCTGCGCGATGCGGAGGAAGAGCGCTTCCCGGCGCGATATAAGCGCGCGGGGCGTTTGGTCGTCTGTTTCGGTTGAATCGGTTTGGTTCCATAGTGATAAAAGCTCTAATAAGTAAAGCTCGAAGCTCTAAGAATAATTAATAATAATTAAAAAATTAAGACCTGAAAATTTCTAAGTTCTTCGAGCTTCGAACTTAGAGCTTGTGTTTTATCGGGTGAAGATATTCCACACTTTCTCCGTGTTGATATACCAGTGATGCACATCAAGAAATCTCTCGCTCGGGATGGTCGTTTGTCCCAAGGTGAAGCCTCGTATTTTTTCGGGAAGCACGTAAATAAACTCGGGGGAGTACAGAAAGATGGCCGGTTCGTCGGCACTGATGGTCGCTACAACACTTCGGTAGTTCGCAATCCTTTTGTCGGCATCCGTTGTCCTGCGCGCCTCCTCCAGCAATTTATCCACTTTGGAATTGGTGTACATGGCGATATTGAGCCCGGGGTCGTTTCGTTGTGACGAATGCCAGAAGGCGAAGAGGTCAAGGTCCCGTCCGATAATCTCTCCGAAGAGAAGCGCGTCAAACTTTCTCGGACGAATGACATTTTGGTTGAGGTCACCGGATTCAAAGATTTGTAAACGTACCTCCGCGCCCGTTTTTTCCCACATCTCCTTCAGAAGTTCCGCGCTTTCACGAAGTTCCGGTATGTCTCCCGTCACGAGCGAAAGCGACAGGCGCTCGGTTGTCTTACCCGCCTGCGTGCCACGCGCGGGCAGGCCTTTGACGCGTTCTCGGATACCGGTCGTGGGATTCGGTATCCACTTCGCTCGGGTGAGTAGCTCGTCCGCCTCCGCAAGGCGCGCTTCGGTAGAGGTTGCCGTGATACCCTTTTCATTGAGAAGGGTCGGAGGTACGGGTCCTTCTATCGGCAGGCCGTATCCGAAAAGCACCGTATCCACAATCCGCTTCTTGTCGGTCGCGAGCAGAAGCGCCCGTCGCACCGCTTTCTCCGCGAGGAGTGTGGACTGATTTTGATTGAAGAAAACCCCGAATACGCGCGGAAGTGGAGTGCGCTCTATGCGCGCGCCATTCGTTTCAAGTGTCTTGGCCCCTTGCGGGGTGATGGTATTCACACTCTCAATCTCGCCACTCGCGAATCCTTTAAGCAGTTCCTTTTCATTGGGGTAAAAATAGACGATAACGCTCTTGATATACGGGGTGCCGAGTGTGTAGTCGTTAAACGCGGAAAGTTCAAAGTAGTACGGAATACCCGACGCGGTGCGCTTGCTCTTCGTTATCTTGTACGGTCCGCTTCCGATGGCGTCAAGGTTCTTTGGTGAGAAGGGAAACTGTTCCGCATCCGCGTCTTTCCAGAGAGCTTTCGGCAAAATACCGAGGGTCGCGTTCTCAAGAAACGGCGCGTATGGTTGCTTTAAGGTAAGGGTGACGATTCGGTCCCCCTTTTTTTCCGCACTGACACCTTCCCAGTTGGCACGCTTTGGGCTTTTGAGCGCCGAGTCCTGTGCCTTTTGAATGGTGAAGATGACGTCATCCGCGAGGACAGGCGCGCCGTCGTGGAAGGTTGCATTCTCGCGAATGGTGAAGGTATAGGAAAGGCCGTCTTCTGAGACCGTATAGTTTGAAGCAAGGTCGGGAATAAGTTTTCCCTCCGAGGTGGGTTTGAGGAGTCCCGAGTAGATGAGCATCGTAAGGTCACGGTCCGCGTCGGAAAGCGAAAGTAGGGGATTTATAAATCGGGGAGAGCCAATGATTCCCTCCCGAAGTTCGCCGCCCGAAGCGGGTATTTCGGTGAGAAAAAAGGCATTCACTTTATAGAGGAGGCTCCCCGCGCCAAGCGCGAGGAGTACGGCAAAAAACACGGAAATCATTTTTTCCACGGGCGAGAAATTATGGTGAGCACGTTCCAACAGGTCGGCTTTTGGAATATTGTAGTGCTTGGTAAATATCTTTTTTATGTCTTTCACAGGTGAGAGAAGCGTATAGCGTCAAGCGTTTAGCGTATAGTCAAATACACTAGAAAAATAGAGTGTAAACAATATCTTCACTAAACGCTAACCGCAAAGCGCTGGCTATCTTACGATGAGGGCAAGAAGCGCCGAGATGACGAACAAAACGGCAATAACAATACTGGCGTTAAACAATGTTTTCTCAAATCCGCGTTTGGTGTGGAAGCCACTGCTGAAGTTGTCACCGAACGCGCCTCCCAAACCCGCAGCCGATTGCTGGAGCAAAATAACGACTATCAGCAAGACTGACAGCCCGATTTGGATATAGGGGAGTACCGATATGAGAGACTGCATTGGGGGACACTATAGCATAGCCATTAAATTGTGCAATTTATTGCATTTTTGGGTGCGTATGGTACATTTCTTCCAGAGGACGCTTTTCTCGTGCGCATTCATTACGGGGTGCACACCCTATTGTCTCCATCCACTGCGGATGAGACTCCAAAGATCGAAAAGATTCACTACGAATTTTTCCTTGCTTTCCGTTCACTACGAACAGAGGCATGTCTGCGCCACGCGCAGAGGTTTGGTACTCGCCGAGCGCCCATTTTCCACGTCCGACCGACTAACTGGTGGACACTCGTTCTTTTTTAGTTTCCCCCCAAGGGTTTGGTCCACTACGGACGAACTCACCACTGTCTCCATCCAGTACGGATTGAGACAAAACCCACCGAAAAGATTCACTACGAATTTTTCCTTGCTTTCCGTTCACTACGAACAGAGGCATGTCTGCGCCACGCGCAGAGGTTCGGTACACTATTGTAGGTACAATTTCACGCCAGACGATGCAGTAAGCGTTGTCTGGTGTTTTTCTTTTCATCTTTTCGTACAAAACACGGCTGATTCATGAACGAAAACTTGACAATGTTCCGAAATACAGTATTATGCGTTCGCCATTACTTACTATGGTCTCCCAAAAGTGAGGAGTGATCACTTTTATAGAGTTCGTTGAAAAGGAAAAATATGTCTCAAGAAGAAAACGCTCGCAGTGGTCCACTACGGACAGGCGAGGAAGGAACACCGAAGGTGTTCCCGATAAAAGTAGTTATCGGGCAAGACCACAGAACGATTAGTCTGCTCCCCAATAACTCCAAAATGCTGACCCCCGTAACGCTGTACTTCATTGGGTCAAGTGCAGAAAGTCCTCTTCCGGAGCATGACAGGAGGCTTCCGGTGGACTCCATCACCCTACCGATAGATTGGAAAAAACGCACAAGCGACCTCATCATTCTGGAGACGAATGTGGGCGACACATGGAAGTCCCACTTTGTTGAAATTAAGTGGAAAAACGGGACAAGTGGACCGTCTCCGGTCATTGACCTTACGAGACCATGGCTTTCGCAACCGGACTGTCCCTGGATGCAAAGGTCACTTGATAAAAAGGGGAGGGTTGTGCTTTCTGTTTCTATCGGCGCGGGCGAAAAAGCTCGCATGTATTCCACAAGAAGGGATACAGGTGGTGCGCTTTTCACCTCCCCCGACCTGCTATGTAGGCTAGCCATGGGGAAGATTCGCCCGGTAACCTTCCAAAAAAAAGTGGCCGAACACCTCGGCCTAATGTCCGATGCATTCCGGGGTTCCACCAAGGAAATGGTTCCTTCCGTTAGGTATGAGGAGCAGGTGAGGTCGCTCACCGAACAGCTGGAAGCTCTCAAGGCCGAAAATGCCGAACTCAAAAAATCACGGGCCGAACTTGAGTCCTCTATTCAAGCGGTGAAATTTGAAGCACAACAACATGAGCGTGCCTCAACAGCTTCGTGGGAAAGTCACCTCAAACTCGTGGCTGACTTCAGCAAACTTACCGAAAAGAATAAAGAGCTGGAGCAGACGCTTAAGAGTTTTCAAGAGTTGCATAGCAGTCTTTCCGAAAGGTTCACGATGCTTTTGGGTAAGCATGGAAAAACCGTCTCCGCACAGCAACCCTTGGAGGTGACATTGACGAGTTTGCAAGAGGAGCATGAAAAATTGAAGGAGTTGAGGACAACACTGCAGGCCGAAGTTGAAACGTCCAAGAAGTCTTTGGCGCTAGCGGAGACTGCCGGTAAAGACGGGCAGACTCTACAGTCTGCTCTCACCGAAAAACACGTCAAGCTTTCGGCTGAACATCAAAAACTTCAGGACAAGTTGCAGGAAGTAGAAAGCTGTGCGCGTCACTTGGGTCACACCTTGAACGCCATTTGGAGTGTAGTACACCGCAAGGGGTGGTTTGCCGACAGACTGACACCAATTCAGAAAATTGTTGACGCCTTTCTCGGTGATGGTGTCAAGCATCCCAACCCCCCCGTTCCCCAATCCGCGAGGTATGTGATAGCGAAGGATAGCTAGGACAGCAGACAGACACCGTACGTTACGGAGTTTCTCAATCACGCGCGCACGCTTCGGCCTGCGCGTTTTTTTAGATCAAAGTTACGTTAGTCGCAAGATAGCAAAGAAACGAATTGAATTATATGTCAAATTTGCGCGGACCCAAAAAAACCTATACAATTCGGGCATTAAATCCTTTATTTAAGGGGCTATTTGGTAACAAATGGCATCTTTTAGAAGTTAATATTCAAGCTCGAAGCACGAAGCTCGAAGAAAAGAATAAGTCTCTAAAAAGGTAAAAAATGGAGATTTTGATATTCTTCGAACTTAGAGCTTAAAACTTCGAGCTTACAAAAAGTTATGGCTAAACAAAAAACAAAAACAAAGGAAGTTTCAAAGAGTGCAATTGCTAGCGTGAATAGAAGTGTAAAAGTGGCGCCCCTCGGTGACCGCGTGCTGGTTCGTGAACTTAAGAAGGAGGGCGAGAAAATCGTGTCCGGCATTATCATTCCCGAATCGGCAAACGAAGACCGAGGTTCACGAAAAGGGGAAGTTATCGCGGTTGGTCCCGGTAAATACGACGACGGCGTGCTCGTACCGATGGGCGTGAAGGTGGGCGAGCGGGTTCTTTTTCAGTGGGGAGATAAACTGACGATTGATGGAGAGGAGTATGAAATGGTCGCTGAAAGCAGTATTCTCGCAGTTATTAAATAAGATAAAGCTCGAAGCACGAAGCTCGAAGAATCCTTAAGTCTTAAGTCTTAAAACTTAAAGCTTAAAATCTTCTTCGAACTTAGAGCTTAGAACTTCGAACTTTCTATGAGTAAAATAATTTTGTATAACGAAGAAGCACGGCGCGCGCTGAAGCGCGGAGTGGACGCAGTCGCAAACGCGGTGAAAATCACGGTGGGACCGCGAGGACGAAATGTCGTGCTTGAAAAGAGCTACGGCGCGCCGACCATTACGAACGACGGCGTTTCTATCGCTAAGGAAATCACACTGAAGGACAAGTTTGAGAATATGGGCGCGGAGATTGTGAAGGAGGTCGCCGAGAAGACCAACGAGATTGCCGGTGATGGAACAACCACCTCGGTCATTTTGACGCAGGCGATTTTTGCCGAAGGACTTCGCCAGACCACGATGGGGGTGAACCCGATGGGTGTGCGTGTCGGTATTGAACGCGCGGCCGAAAAGGTGGTGGAAGCACTCAAGGCTGCCGCCACTCCGATTAAGACCAAAGAAGAAATCAAACAGGTTGCGACCATCTCCGCCGAATCGGCCGAACTTGGTGAGAAGATTGCCGATACCATCAATAAAGTCGGCAAGGACGGCGTCGTGACCGTAGAGGAATCACAGTCGGTTGGCATTGACTATGAAGTGGTGAAGGGACTTCAGTTTGATAAGGGCTATGTCTCACCGTATATGGTGACGAATGCGGAGCGTATGGAGGCGGTGCAAGAAGACCCGGCCATTCTCGTGACCGACAAGAAAATCGGAAACATCAAAGAAATTCTTCCACTTCTTGAGAAGCTCGCGCAGTCGGGAAAGAAGGACCTCGTGATTATCGCCGAAGATATTGAAGGCGAGGCGCTCACCACCTTTGTCTTGAACAAGCTTCGTGGTTCGTTCAACGTGCTTGGCGTGAAGGCTCCCGGATACGGTGACCGCAAGAAAGAACAGCTTCAGGACATCGCGGTAACGGTTGGCGCGCAGATGGTGTCCGAAGAGCTTGGGCTCAAGTTTGATACGGTAGGTCTTGATGTGCTTGGTTCCGCGCACCGTGTGATTGCGACTAAGGATACGACCACGATTGTCGGAGGCAAAGGAAAGAAGAGCGACATTGACGCGCGCGTCGCCCAGCTTAGGAAGCAAAAAGAGCAGAGCGATTCCAAGTACGATAAGGAGAAGTTTGACGAGCGTATCGCGAAGCTTTCGGGAGGCGTTGCGGTTATCAAGGTAGGCGCCGCCACCGAAACCGAGATGAAGTATTTGAAGCTCAAAATTGAGGACGCGGTGAACGCGACGAAAGCCGCGATTGCGGAAGGCATTGTGTCGGGTGGAGGTGTGGCGCTCATCAAAGCGGCGCAGAAAGCACAGCACTGGATTCAAAACGAAAAAAACAAGGCGAAGAGCGAGACCACCAAAGAGTTTGAAGTTGGCTTTAATATTGTTATCAAAGCGCTTGAAGCTCCGCTTCGCCAGATCGCGGTGAACGCAGGCAAAGATGACGGCTCCGTGATTGTGGAAGAGGTGAAGAAGGGAAAGGGCAACTACGGCTACGACGCACTTAAAGATGAGATGGTGCCGGATATGGTGCTCGCGGGTATCGTTGACCCGGTCAAAGTGACCCGCATGGGCGTGCAGAACGCCGCCTCCGCCGCCGCGATTCTCCTTACGACCGAGGTCGCCATTGCCGAAGAACCTAAAGAGGAAAAGGAACCCGTCGGAATGCCACAGGGAGGAATGGGGATGGGGGGATATTAAGAAGCGTTTAGCGTATAGCGCTTAGCGTTTAGTTAAAAAAGAGAGATAAAAAGAAACACCGCCCCGACCAGAGTCGGGGCGGTGTTGTTGCATAAAAAAATCTGCAAACGGGATGTTTGCAGACGGCTTTTTGAGCGAAATCATTTGTCGTAATTGAGGATCATTCCGACACCGTAGGGACCCGGAATAGGCTGTGTGTTCCTGAATTTTATCCCAGTCTCCTCTACGTTTCTTAGGGCGACCAGCAGTGATTTTTCGCCCGCGGTATCAACAATTCCCCCTGTTCCACTTTCGCCCCGCGTTGTTCCTCCCTCAAAGAAACAATAGCGAGCTCCGCCTGTTTCAACTTCTGTCCAGAAAAGAAGTTTGAGGGGTTTCTGCGGGCGTGTGAGAAGTCGCACTGTTCCAAATGCTTGGTGGAACGTAATCGTGCTACCATGCTCTTTGAAACGCCACAGGACTCGTTCAGGAACAGATATTCGCGGAAATTTGTTCCCTTTTTCATCGGCACTACATAGGATTGAGTCGTTCACCAGAGGGTCAAACACCGCTACGATTGGAAAGATGGGCTCTTCACCGGTGAAAATTCTTCTGCTGATAGTACGATACCCGAATTCTCCCGGGTGACCACCGAATAGATGATAGGCAGTAATAATGGAAGGCTCGTAATTTTTGAGATATGTTCCGGTACCCCACAACATCCAAGCGTCGCTTCCTTTTTCCCGAAACATAATGTGGACGGGAAACATATCATCGCGAACCGGAATTGTGGGCATTTCTTCAACGATTGCAATGTGCCGACGGGCAATCTCGGTGGTTACATGGTCCAGACCGAGAGCGTGAACTTTTCGCTGTTCGTCGCGATGTACCGCATAAGATGCAAAACCGATGGTAGCGAAAATCGTAAGCAGGGCAAATGCCCTAAAAGACTTCAGAGTATTCATATTTTTTAAAGGGCAATCGGTGCAAACCATAGCATTCTAAGACAAATAAGTCAAGTATGTGTCATACTGTGTACATAACTAAGTGGCGGGGTTTTTTATTCCGTCTTTAACAGAAGACAGTAGATAAGTAGAACAGTAGAAGAGTAGACAAAAAGAAGAGAAAAGAAACACCGCCCCGACTTTCGTCGGGGCGGTGTTGTGGTAAAGAAAAGTATGATAAAATATCGGCTATGAAGAAGTCTTTACCCAAAGAGCAATTACACACAAACGCTGAACTGAAGCAGTATTTCCTGTCACTTAGGAAAGAGTACAGGGATACAGTGAAAAAGATTTTAAACCCGAATGCATTTGCAAGATTTGAACGCCGTGTCGTTCGCCTTGAATCAAAGGTCAGTAGATTTAATAGTCAAAGGTCAATTGTTACTAGTTAATTGTCTTTATCATTATGTCTCCTCTCTTCATTGGTATTGCCGTCGTCGTTCTTCTCGTCTTGTGGGTTATTTTTGCCTACAACCGCTTTATCACGCTCGTTAACCGCGCCAAGGAGGCGTGGAGCGACATTGATGTCCAGCTCAAGCGTCGTTACGACCTTATCCCAAACCTCGTCAGCACGGTGAAAGGCTATGCCACTCACGAAAATAGTGCCTTTGAAAAGGTAACGACAGCGAGAGCGGCCGCGATGGGCGCGGGAAACCTCGCCGACAAGTCGCAGGCGGAGCTTGGACTCACGGGTGCGCTGAAGTCCATCTTCGCCATCGCGGAAGCCTATCCGGACCTCAAAGCCAACACGAACTTTATGGAACTCCAGAAAGAACTTGCCGACACTGAAGACAAGATTCAGGCATCACGACGCTTTTACAACGGCACCGTGCGCGACCTCAATACCTCGGTGGAAACCTTCCCGAACAACACCATCGCCTCATTCTTCAAAATCGGCAAACTTGAATTCTTTGAGCTTGAAGCAGGGGAGGAAGTGGCAAAACAACCAGTCAAAGTAAGCTTTTAAGTTCGAAGCACGAAGCTCGAAGAATTCTTAGTGCTTTTAGTTTGAAGCTTAAAGCTTCTTCGAACTTTGGAATTAGAACTTCGAACTTGTCGTTATGGCTTCACTTCCCACTCATCAAAACAGAAACGTCTGGAAGGGACGGCTGTTCATTCCCGTCCTTTTTGCGGTTATTTTCCCCGTGTCGGTTTTTGCCCATGATATTCCCGGAGCCGTCAAAGAGTATGTTTACGATAGTATCCACGTAAGTATACAGGTCAACAAAGATTCCACCTTTGATGTCGCCGAACGGCAAACGTACGACTTCAATGGGCATTTCCACAAAGGCTGGCGAAGCATTCCTCTCAAGGATATCGGGACGATTACCAATGTACTGGTGCGGGATGAAACTGGCGTACCACTCACGTACAGCGCGCAAAAGCTGGATAAGCATGACCCCGCAAGCTGGGGGAAATATACCTACTACCGTGAGAACGGAGCGGAAAATGTTGAATGGTACTACAATGCTACCGACGAGAAAAAGACGTGGACTATTTTGTATAAAGTGCACGGTGGTATTTCGTTCCTCAAAGACCACGACGAGATTTACTGGAACCTCTTTACCGATTATGACGTGCCTGTCGGTTTTGCCGAGGCGACGGTGATGCTCCCCGCAAGTGTTTCCGATATGAGCCTCATGCGCTCCACGCTCTATTCGTCTCGCGCACTTGAGCTTCATACTACGCATGAATCTACCGTTTTGGATACCCGAACCTTTCATTTTGCGCTCGCGGTGGCGAACCCAAAGGAGGACGTTACCATCGCCGCAGGATGGCCGAAGGGTATCGTAGACCAAGGCGCGTACTGGAGAGATTTTTTCACTCTCCATCTCCTCGCGTTTCTTTCCGGGCTTGTGGTTCTGTTCTCGCTACTTTTCGGGTTTGTCCATTGGTATCTCAAGGAAGTGCGCGGACAAGGTCGGGGGACGATTGTCCCCGAATATGCTCCGCCCAAGGACCTACCTCCCGCGATGGCGGAGGCACTGGTAAAAGAGAAACTTACCGAGAAGGCGTGGCCCGCGACGATTGTTGACCTCGCGAGGCGCGGTTTTTTGGATATCACCGAAGAAGACGCAGGTTTTCTTGCCCGTTTTGGTCGGTTTATCGCCGTGGGTGTACCTATCGGTCTTGCGCTCTTTTTCTTCTGGATAAGCCGTGATATCGGCAGTTTCGCCCCCCTTATTACCTTGGTGATATTTGCCGTTATTCTTTTTCGAGTCGCATTCGCGGGAAATCAACTTCGGAACTTCTTTTCGCCCAAAGAGTACGTGCTGACCCAAAAGCGAGGATATGTGGGCGACCCCGCGCTCAAGGAATATGAACGGACCTTTTTACAAAATCTGATTGGCGTAGATGGACGTTTCTCCACAAAGGAAATGAAGAAAAGCGCTAGCCTTAGACAAGCACTCTTCCTTTCAATGAAGCAACTCAAAGATGCTGTGTACGAAGAACTGGAACAGGTGACGGGAGCGTACGAGGTCGGTATTTCGCAGGAGAAAAAGAGAGCATGGATTTTTGTCGCATTGCTCATAGCCTTCTTTGTTTTCGGAAATGGTCTCGTCTTTGATGAAGGTGTGTTACTCGCCGTGGTGGTCGGACTATGTGTTTCCATTCTTTTTATTTTCATCAAGTACGAAGCGCGACTTAACAAAGAGGGAGCGATACTGCGCGAAGAGTGGCTTGGGTTTAAACTCTATTTGGAAACTGCGGAGCGGGACCGATTGCAAAATCTCCCCCCTGACCTTTTTGAGAAATATCTTCCCTATGCGATTATCTTCGGCGTTGAGAAGAAGTGGGCGAAGGCTTTTGATTCGCTAAACTTACCGCCTCCGAACTGGTATCATGGAGGCGCGGGAGGCTTCGTTTCTACGGGAGGGGGAAGTGGGGGCGCGGGAAGTTTTGCTCCATCGGCGTTTTCCGCTTCGTTTGCTTCTAGTCTGGGGAGCGCGTTTACGAGCGCTGGTGGTGGCGGAGGCGCATCGGGTGGAGGTGGAGGCGGGGGAGGAGGGGGCGGTGGTGGCGGGGGAGGAGCGAGCTGATTTTAGGCACTAGGTATTAGGCTTTAGGCACTAGGTAAGAAAAGATGATGATTTTTTCCTAGAGCCTAGTGCCTAACTCCCTAGAGCCTGTCCATATGTCTTCTTTATACACTCATCAATCTGAAAACGTCTTTAAGACATGGACACTCATGTCCGTCTTTTTCGTCATTATTATTTTCCTCGGGTGGTTTTTGAGCCGGTACTATGGCAACCCCGTGATTCTCTACGGATTTTTTATCTTTAGTGTGGTGATGAACATCGCAAGCTATTGGTGGTCCGACAAAATTGTACTCAAAATGAGCGGGGCGAAACCCGCGAATCGGGAGGAATTTTTTGACCTCTATACCGTGACCGAAAACCTGTCTATTACCGCGGGGCTTCCACTCCCGAAAATCTATGTGATAGAGGACAGCGCTCCGAATGCCTTCGCCACAGGACGCAACAAAGAACACGCGGTGGTGTGCGCGACGACGGGATTACTTCGGATATTGAACCGGAGCGAGCTTGAAGGCGTCATTGCGCCCGAACTTTCGCATATCGGCAATCGCGACATTCTCCTTTCCACGGTGGTGGTCGTGCTTGTTGGTTTCATCACGCTTCTCGCGGATTTCTTTACGCGGTCTCTGTTTTGGGGAGGAGGCAACCGAGAACACAGGGCAGGAGGTCAGCTTGGGGCGATACTGATGATTGTTGGTGTCATTCTCACGATACTTTCACCGATTATCGCGACTCTGATGCAACTTGCCATTTCGCGTAAGCGCGAGTTCTTGGCGGACGCCTCCGGTGCGCTTCTCACCCGTTACCCCGATGGGCTTGCTTCCGCGCTTCAGAAGATTTCGCAGTACGCTCGGCCAATGGCGAAGGCGAATCACGCCACCGCGCATCTCTTTATCGCCAATCCCTTCGGCCACAAAGCGAACGGGGGAGTAAGTTTCTTTACCAAAATCTTTTCAACTCACCCGCCGGTTGAAGAACGCGTTAAAGCTTTGCTTGAGCGATAAATACGTCGTTGTCATTCCCGCGGAGGCGGGAATCCAGCCACTCTGGATCCCCGTATGCACGAGGATGACAGAAAAATAGGGTACACTATAGCTATGCTCAAAGAAGAAACTCCTCCAACTTTCACCTCCGGTCCGCAAGCGCTTCAATGGAAACGCTTGAAGCGTCTTAAGCTTGAGGGTGCGCGGTTGGAGTATCTGACGAAGGTTACAATATTTGATCGCATTTTTGCGCTCACCATTCTCCCGCTTTTTCCGCGCTCCATTTCTCCGAACCGAATTACGCTCTTCAGATTTGTTTCCATCCCGTTTGTCCTGTTTCTCTTGCTTTCGGAGTACAACCTCGCGGGCACTATTCTCTTCGCGCTCTCGGCGCTCTCCGACGCGCTTGACGGCGCGCTCGCGCGCACGGAGCATCGCATCACGAAGTGGGGCATCGTCGCGGACCCGATTGCGGATAAGCTCCTCATTGGTTCGGTGGCGCTCCTCGTGGTGTGGAAATATGTCGGTTGGCATCTCACCCTCGCTATTGTTTTGATTGAGCTCGTGCTCGCCGGTTCGGCGTACTTTCGCTATCGGGGAAAGCTTATGCCCGCCAAGACAATAGGGAAGATGAAAATGATTTTACAGTGTTTCGGTATCGGGTTTATTCTGCTTTACGGTATCGTTCCCAGCCCCGTTTTTCTTATCATTGGGCAGTACATTCTCTATCTCGCCATCATCTTCGGCCTCGGCTCGCTTTTCGTCTATCGGTCCATCTAGCGCGTTGAAGGAGGCTCTGTAAGCATCGCTTTTACTATAGGCTAATTCGCACGAATTAGCCTATAGTAATTTTGGGGGACATTTTAGAAAAAGTGATTTTATGCTATGGTAATCCTGTTTTTGGAGGGTTCGCATAGCGGTCCCCGAAGAACAGCAAAGCTGTCTACGGGGCAGGCTAGTGCGCACGATTGTAACCGACTTGCCTAAGAGCGAAGCGATTAGGTGCAAGTCGCAATCCCGTCAAAAGCGGAGGGATGCCAGAGCGGTCGAATGGGCCACCCTGGAAAGGTGGTATATCCGAAAGGGTATCAAGAGTTTTCCCGATTTGTCTAAACAGTCAAACTTGTGCAGAATGTTTAGGTACAAATCGCAATCCCGTTAAAAGCGGAGACGTCGCATAGTGGCCTAGTGCGCTCGCTTGGAAAGCGAGTAGGGATAAAACCCTCGCGAGTTCAAATCTCGCCGTCTCCGCTTTGTACGGGACGAATCTCGCTCCCTCCGCCCCTCCGTTTTATACAGGAGAAAGTCGTAGATGGGGTTAAGGAGCAAAAAATATCGGAACAGAAAAATTGAAGGACCGAAGCTGTACAGCGTTCGGTCCTTTTAGGTGTGGCCGTTGTTTGTATAGCAGGAGAAGCCTGCTGCCCGCAGGTAGTCCCGCAGTAACGCTTCTTCCCGCTCGGCGTCGGCGAGTTGTACCCTGATAGTGTACTCCCTCGTCCAAAAATGGGGAGACTCTTGTGAAGAGAACAATGCCGCACTGTTCTCAAAACGAGTGGCAATCTCGGAGCACAGCTCGTTCGCGCGCTGTGTGCTGATACCGGGGACTTCCTCAACTGCTGTAAAGAGCAATGTCTTAGACTTCATAAGTTGAGTTATACAACTTACCCGTTCAAAAATCAACTATAAAAAAGCCGAGCGGTGCTCGGCTGGTGAAAAGTAGGTAAAGAGTACAGAAACCTCCCTACATCACTTTATCGGCTCGGAAACCACACTCGCATGGAATGGCGTGGCAGGTTGCGCACCCCTTCCCAAAATACGTCTGAAACTCTTCAGACAGGCTGACTTCAAGTATATGTGCGACAACACAGAGAGCTTCAATGCATTGCGCCATTTTTCTTCCCGTGTCCTCGAAGTGAGATTTCTCATGCGTGGCTCGGTACTTTCCGACTGCCACTTGTAGCGCTTGAACCTTCTCCGAGAGACAAAGCGCGGTGTTGGGGAGTATGGCACCAATGTGTCGCGACGCGAAGTGTTTCTGAAGCTCGGGGAGTGGGATGTTTGGCGATAAACCCGTCTTGCACCACTGTGCTACCTCTTCGTGTAGAGGCACTTCCAAACGATTCGCGAGGGCGAGGAGCCACGAGAGCATCATGCACAGGTGATAGGGCGTCCGCGCGGTGTCTGCTTTCCGCACCCGGAGTGATACCCTGGAGTTGTATTCCGCCAAGCGACCAAGTATCTCGTGGATTTCAAAGTTGCGTCCGTTGACTGCTCCATAAACGGTCCGGTTAAAGCCTTGCAAACCATTCAGGGAGTAGATGTTTAAGGGAATGGGGGACAGTGGTGTGTTCATGTGTTCAATTGGGTTTTTCTGACTCAATCCTACGTGCCGTCTGTCGGATGTCAATTTGCTATAGGCTAATTCGTGCGAATTAGCCTATAGCAACTGCGGGTATAAGGGGTGGATAAGGGGTGGCGGGGAAGTCTGTTTCTTTGGTTGAATAAAAAAGTAGGGAGAGTAGGATAGGAGTACCTGATGAAGTATGGGGTATGAAGTATGAATTAAGGTATACGAATTATGGAAGATGAATCAAAAAAGAAAAAGTTGGGGTTTACGAATATCACGGTGTTTGTACTCTTTTTCGGCATCGCGCTGATTGAAGCTCTGCAAAGAGGAAACTGGCTTCTGGCCGGTCTCTTTCTCGCACTCGGCGCGCTTTCACTCAAGGCGGATTTCAAGAAAAGCTAAGGTAGCTTTTGCATAAAAGGGCGGATGGGGTATACCCCCACATCAAACTTGTGAAAAGTTTGATGTGGGGGTATACTCTCGCGATATATGAATACGATTCGGCTAGGGTTAACCTTTGATGACGTACTCCTTGAACCGCGAAAAACTGCGGTGAACCGACGTGATGCGATAGTCGAAACGCGCCTTTCTAAAAAGGCGCGTCTTGCTATACCCCTTCTTTCGGCGGCGTCCGATACGGTGTCCGACGCGCGGTTTGCAATCGCCTTGGGGAAGCTCGGCGGAATGGCGGTGCTCCATCGCAACTGCTCACTTGAAGAACAGGTGAAGATGGTAAAGGAAGTGGCGCAGGCGGGTGTGCCGGTCGGCGCGGCGGTGGGTCCGCTTGATGTCGCGAGGGCGGTTGCGCTTGCGGAGGCGGGAGCGAGTGTTATCTTCATTGACTGCGCGCACGCGCATGCACCGGGGATTGTTCGCTCGGCGAAGGAGATGAAAAAGAGATTTAAATCCCTCCTACCACCCCGTCTCGGAGACTCGACACCCCTCCTTGGAAAGGAGGGGAGAGTGACCACGCAGCTGGTGGTGGGGAATATCGTGACGAAAGAGGCGGTGAAAGACTTCGCGGGTATTGCCGATGCGCTGAAGGTGGGCATCGGACCCGGCTCTATCTGCACGACACGCATTGTAAGTGGTGTGGGCGTCCCCCAACTTACGGCGGTCTTGGATGTGGTAGCGGCTGCGAAAAAGTACGGCATTCCCGTCATTGCGGACGGCGGTATTCGGTATTCGGGCGATATTGTGAAGGCACTCTCGGCCGGTGCGTCGTCGGTGATGCTTGGCTCGCTCTTTGCGGGAGCGGAAGAAGCGCCCGGGGAGGTGATTACGGTTAATGGGGTGAAGTACAAATCATACCGAGGAATGGGAAGCAAAGAGGCACTTAACCGTCGGTATGCGGAAGACCGATATACCGCCAGTAATAAACAATATCCAATATCCAATATCCAAAAAATCAAAGAGTATAAGGTGGTGGAGGGGGTGGCGGGGAAGGTGCCGTTTCGAGGAACGGTGGCGGATATTGTGGGGGAGCTCGTCGGTGGTATCAAATCGGGGATGGGATACATTGGCGCGAAGACCATTGAGGAGATGCCGAAACAGGCGAGGTTTATACAGATAACGGGGGCGGGACTGCGAGAATCTCACCCGCATTCACTCGCATGAGATTCGAATGGTGAATAGAGAATTGTGAATAAGGAATAAGAAATTCTGGATTCTTGCCTCCGCAGGAATGACAGAGGGGAAGGAGGAATAAGAAAAGAACTAGCATTGGTAGGTATTGGCAGATTGGTCTGGATTAGTTGATTGGTACTTGATTAGTATGGAGCAGAACACACAAATGAGCACAATCGCTGTCCTGGATTTTGGCTCACAGTACAGCCACCTTATCGTGAGGCGAATACGAGAGCTCGGCGTGCATGCCGAGCTTTTGCGTCCGGATACGTCCGCAGAGGTACTCGCCAAGTACGCGGGGATTGTCCTTTCGGGTGGTCCGCAAAACCTGTCGGAGTCTCGGGCGCTCAAAGCCGATCCGAACATCTATACACTTGGGCTTCCCATTCTTGGCGTCTGTTACGGTCTGCAACTCATCGCGCATCAGCTCGGCGGTACGGTCCGGGCGGGAGATAAACGAGAGTACGGACCGGTGCGGGTGGCACTTTCGTCCGCGGGCAAACTTTTTAAAGGACTTTCAAAAGAAGAATTGACGTGGATGTCGCACGGCGATCAAGTAACGAAAACGCCGAAGGGTTTTAGCGTTACGGGCAAGTCTGACGCCTGCCCGATTGTCGCGATTGAAAATGTGGAGCGTGGCATCTACGGCATTCAATTTCATCCTGAAGTGAAGCACACGGAGCACGGAATGGTGGTCCTGCAAAACTTTTTGAATATTTCAAAGGCAAAAAAGACCTGGAACCTCGGCAAGAACTGGATAGAGGCTCAGGTGGAGGGTATCAAGGAAAAAGTGGGGAGCTCCCGCGCGCTCTGCGCGCTTTCGGGTGGCGTGGACTCTACCGTCGCTTCGTATCTCGTGCACCGCGCCATCGGCAAACAGCTCACCTGTATCTATGTAGACACAGGAATGATGCGACAGGGCGAAACGGAGCAGATTAAAAAGACGTTTGCAAAGCTTCCCAACCTTGATTTTCGCGTGGTGGATGCGGAAACAGAATTTTTAAAGGCACTCAAAGGGGTGAGCGAACCGGAAAAAAAGCGGAAGGTGATTGGAGAACTCTTTATCAGGTTGTTTGAGAAAGAATCTAAGAAACTCAAAGGGGTTAACTTTCTGGTGCAGGGGACACTCTACACCGACGTGATTACTTCGGGCGTGTCTGTCGGTGGAAAAGCATCGGTGATTAAGTCGCATCACAACGTGGGTGGGCTGCCGAAAGATTTGAAGTTTAAACTTATAGAACCGCTTCGCGACCTCTATAAAGATGAGGTGCGCCTTATTGGGAAGGACCTTGGCGTGCCGGAGGCCATCGTACAGCGTCAGCCGTTCCCTGGGCCGGGACTTGCGGTGCGTATCATTGGTGAGGTGACGAAAGAGAAGCTGGACACGCTCCGCTCTGCGGACGCTATTTTCCGTGAAGAACTTATTGCCTCGGGAGAAGCCAAAAAAATTCAGCAATACTTTGCGGTACTGCCCGACATTCGCTCCGTGGGCGTGCAGGGTGACGCGCGCACCTACGGACATCCGATAATTCTCCGCGCGGTAACCACGTCGGACTTTATGACCGCCGACTGGGCGCGCATCCCGCACGAACTTCTCGCGAAGGTGTCCGCGCGTATCACGAACGAGGTTGCGGGTATCAACCGAGTGGCGTACGATATCACCTCAAAGCCACCCGCTACCGTAGAATGGGAGTAGCCACAACGGAAGCCCGTTGCGGAATATCCAAATCCCAATACCCAAGCACCAAACAAGTATCAAACCACAAATTCAAAATCCCAATCAAGAATATCAAGTCACCTTTTCTTTTTGGTTATTGTATCTTGGTTATTGATTATTACTTTTATGTCCCAACGAACAACAACCCCACGAGCCGAACTTCACACGCATCTTGGCGCGGCGGTTGACCCCGTGATTATGTGGACCATCGCGCATCGGCAGGGCATCAGACTTCCCGTCAAAGACTACTGGGATTTTGAGGAGCTCATCACCATGGGCGCTAACGAAAAGAATAAAGGTGTAGATGATATGGACAAGAAGTACTATCACCTCACCGAGCTTATTCAATCCTCGCCCGAGGCGATTGAAGAAGCGGTGCATTCGGTTATCGGAGGCGGATATCGCAAGTGCAATCTCGTACTGCAAGAACTTCGGTTTAGTCCGATGAAGCGAAACCGTACCGGTGAACGTGACCTTGATTTTATTATTCTTGCGGCGCTTTGGGGCATGCGAAGAGCGATGGTGGAGTATCCGCAGGTGAATGCCGGGCTTCTTATCGCGCTTGACCGAAGTTTTACGCCGGCGCAAAACGCGATTACGCTTGAAAAGGCGATTAAGTATGCCTCCGACGGGATTGTCGGTATTGACCTCTGTGGTCCCGACCGAGACACCTTTAGTATGAAGGACCACACCCCGCTTTTC
Organism: bacterium; assembly: GCA_030649775.1. Lineage (GTDB taxonomy): Bacteria > Patescibacteriota > Minisyncoccia > Phycocordibacterales > UBA10002 > UBA10002. Next base: position 20,127 of record JAUSFR010000051.1, read on the forward strand.
GCGAGGGCGAGGAAGGCGGGACTCGGGCTTACGATACACTCGGGAGAGACAGGTAATCTGGAGGAGCTCCGCTATGTGGTGCGTCATATTAAACCCGAGCGCATTGGGCACGGGCTTGCGGCGGCGAGCGACTCGAAGCTGATGAAGGAAATGGTAAAACAGGGAACGGTACTTGAGCTTTGTCCCACGTCAAACTTGCGGAACAGCGTCGTGAAAGATGTGGAGACGCTTCGGACGATTATCCGTACCTTTATAGATAGTGGAGTGCGCATTACCATCAACACCGATGGACCCGAAATGTATCGCACCAGTGTACTCAAAGAGGAGGAGTTTTTGCTTGCGAATGATATTATGAGTGAAAAGGAACTCGCGCAGGCGACGAAGTGGGCGTTTGAAGCGGCCTTTGTGAAGCCGAAAGACGGCACGAAGGGTAAACGCAAGTAATTGATATGGATCCCGTTAGAAGTCGCTTCGCTACGGAAACGCACCCCACATCTTTCTCTAGAGCCACAATATGATTAAGATTCAAGTAAGAAGTACGTATCGCAAACAGCGAAGCGTTTCCTACTTCTAAACGGGATGGAAGAGCGAATTATTAAAATTGAACAAGAGCTTCAGGCGATTGCGGAGCGGAACTTACGCGTGGAGGCCGATAAAGCCTGGGAGACCAGTTTCTTTCGCAAGCTCGTTCTTGCCGTAATAACCTATATCGTTGCGCTCTTCCTTTTGTACGTTATTGGTGCAGACCATATTTTCTTAAGCGCGCTTGTGCCTTCTGTCGGATTTATTCTTTCGGTCCAGACCCTTCCCGCAGTGAAGCGCTTATGGGTTGGTAAGTTTTTCAAAAAATAATGATGAACGGTAAACTTCAATTTGCGTTGAACTTCCTCCTTCACCCCGTGCGGAACGCCTCACTTGTTCCAAGTTCCCACTTCGCGAGTAAGGCGATGCTCCTCGGCATTGATTTTTCGTCGGTGCAAACGGTGGTGGAGCTTGGTCCCGGCACGGGAGTATTCACCGAGGAAATACTGAAACGCTGTAAGCCGGACACGAAGGTACTTTTGATTGAACTTGAGAAGGACTATATCACTCTGCTTGAAAAGAAATTTGGCAACCGTGTCCTCCTTGAAAACGCAAGCGCGCACCTTTTGGATGCGATACTTCTAAAGTACGGTATCGCAAAGGTTGACCTCATTGTTTCAGGACTTCCATTTTCACTCCCGCATGAGGTAAAGGAAAAATTATTTGCGTCACTCGGGGAGCACACATCGCGCGGAACCCATTACCGATTCTTCACCTACAACCCTCCGCTTATGAAGCGCGTGTACGCAGGTCTTCCCATACGCAAGATATCGTTTGTGTCCCGTAATCTTCCGCCACTCTGGGTGTATGGGATAAACTAATATGACGTTACAAACTATATTTGCTCTCCTGTCGGCGTTTGTCGCCGTCGCCTCTTTCGTTCCTTATATAAGGGACATTTTCAGGCTGAAAACAACTCCGCACAGCTACTCCTGGCTTATGTGGGCTATTCTTCAAGGAACAACCGCCTTGGTGATGGTTGACAGCGGGGCGGGAGTCGGCGTAGCGTCTGTTACCGTTGGTGCCAGTCTTTGCACGTTTGTCTTTTTGTTGTCACTTAGGTATGGGACGAAAAATATTACTCGGTTTGATACGGTCTGCCTTGCCGGAGCACTTTTCACCACCAGCGTCTGGTTCATTTTTCATGACGGACTCCTAGCTATCATACTCGTTTCGCTTATAGACCTTCTCGCCTTTCTTCCCACATTCCGTAAGGCGTATGAGGAGCCATACAGCGAAACAACTTCCACGTATTTTTTGAGTGGCGTTTCTGACGGACTTGCACTTTTTGCCCTGGTGACGGTGAGTGTGACCACTTCTCTTTATCTTGTAACCTTGGTTATCACCAACTTCTCTTGCCTAGGGATTATTTTGTTTAGACGTGCGCGAGTGTCTGCACCGCTTTCATAACACTCGGTGTGGTAATTGGACAACCTCATCTATTTGCTTATTCGCGCGAATAAGCAAATAGCGATGAGCCATTGGTTTTGAATAGGTTCCAGAAAAAAGACCGAGAGTACACCCTCTCGGTCTGTGGCTGAACGGAAGCCGTTCATGAATGTGCGATTGTTTTTTGACTGGGCGGGGGTTGCAGGTCGGGGACCATTTCACCGCGCACCTGATTAAACGGTATTTTTGAACGTAAGAGAAGAGTACCCAAGCAGAGGTCGGCGAGCGGTAGCACCACGTTCAGGTTCTTGTCAGGGTACCGGTGGTGCAGTACGTGATGCCCATTGAGCTTGAAAAATACTCCGGTGCGCTCCACGCTTCGCTTCCGCGGGAGATGCATACACCAATGGATGTATTCGTAAGTACCGTAGTAGACAGCAACAGTGCCCATTGCGGTTAGTGGGATTGTCCACGTGCCGAGGTACCAACCAATAAGGTCAAAAGGGACGCATGAGATGAGTACCAGTACCGGTCCGTTCCACCACGCCATTGGGATAGTGTACTTATCCGATTCTCGCTGAAGGTGGTAAGTCCTATCGAACCGAAAGGTGCCGTGGTGCGTAAGCGCGTGCGCCTTGTAGGCGTAACGGAAACCGAGGAACGGACGGTGCATAACATCTTTATGCAACTTCCACTCAAAGAATGAGGCATAGATGACGGCGACAATGAAAACAAGAACAATAAGCATAAAAGTAGTTCGGGTGGTTTGACCGCGATACTGCTTCGCGGATGGTGTTTAGTCAAAAAACTCTTGCTTAAGTATACCTTTCAAATCCTCGTTGTCCTACCTTCGTCGTCTTTGTTACACTTAGGGAATGAAACTTACGAGCGGACAGAAATTTTTGTACACCCGCATTACCATCCTCATCCTCCTTGCCGGAGCTTTTGCCTCGGCGAGCGTGGGGCTTTGGGGTGTTCCGTTTTGGTACGGAGGGTTTGTGCTGTGCCTCTGGGGCGCGCTCGGGCTTTTAAATTATGGACAGCATAGCTCGCTGTGGCTCATTCATAAAAAGCCGTGGCTGTTTGTCCTGCTTTACGGTGCGCTCGCGGGTGCTTCCTTTCTCACCGATACCTTTGGTTTGAACGCGCATTTGTGGTTTTATCCCCTGTATCAAGGCATTGGGCTCTTTTGGGTGTGGCTCGTCCTCTACCCGTTCGGGGGGCTTGCGATGCTTGAACTGCTCTACTTTTTTGCGGGCTACCTTGATGAACCGCTTCACTTTAAGGAATATCCGCAGACACGGATGCATCGATTCTTTGACGTGTTTGAGAGTCTGCTGTTTCTTTTGATGATTGCCGTTATCGTACTTGGCGCAGTAAAGGCAGACTGGGGGCTTGCCCTGCCAAATATGGTAATTTTGTCGGTTCTGTGGATGTTCTCGGCACTTGTTAAACTCCGATTTCATATTGGACACCCCGGCCACTTTATTCTGGTGATTGTCATCGCAACCTTTTTTTCCGTTTTGTCGCATGAGCTACCCAATACTCTTGCTCGGGAATGGATTTACCTTGAGCAACCCTTCTTGAATTTTTTGATATTCGGAGTTCCGTCGTGGGTGTGGATAGGATGGTTTTGGCTCAACTTGATGACACTCCGATTGTGGATTTTTCTCGTGCTCCATCCGAAGGTGAGGTGATTTTTTCCACAGCTATGGTACGCTTACTCCGAACTATGAGAACCTTGGTCTTCCACGCTCGACCCAAAAAGGGTTTGAGCGGGGCGCACTCTGTGGCAACAGAGCCAAATCAGGGGAGAAGCAGAGTTGCTTCTCATCTAAGGCACACCGACGTCAAACCACCAACCGGATTGGAACTCCGGCCTATCCCACTTGACGCGCTACTCAAGCGCTACTGTCCACGGTAGCGGAGCGAGCCTTTTGTGAAGGGGCGGATTGAGAGAGACGCGGTGAGACAGTGCAGGCGCTTCGAAGCATTCGGAGCGCCTTTTTGTATACACTTTTGCCTTGCCTACGGTTTGAGGTAGGGATATACTTGAGGTATGAAACGAAAACTTTTGATTGGTGGCGGAGTCATTCTCTTGATAGGTGCGCTATGGATGCTGGTGGCGACACGCGCACCCGGGGAACCCCAAGGCCCGCTCCTGTCTATAGGGGGAAACACAATTTCCCTTGAAATTGCGGACACGGACGAAGAACGAGAGCTTGGTCTTGGAAACAGAGAGGCTATCCCGCCTGATAGTGGTATGCTCTTTGTGTTCACGGAAAGCGACGCCTATGGCGTCTGGATGAAAGAGATGCACTTCCCGCTTGATGTCGTGTGGCTCGCGTCCGCCAAGGCTGACACGGGAAACTCGCAGGATGACGCAAAAAAAGAGCATGACCTTGTGGTGGTGGATATAAAGGAAAATATCGCTCCCGAAACGTATCCGGAAGAATTTTACCCGAGTGAGAGCGTCCTCTACGTCCTTGAGATACCTGCGGGAACGGCGAAGAAAAACGGCATACAGATAGGTTCGGTTCTCACTTTTAAAGAATGAAAAAACAAAACACCCCGCTTTAGGCGGGGTGCTCTGTTTTTTGTGTTGTACCTATAAGCCGAATTCTGTACTCCGACGGTATGTCGGAGCGGCAGTCATTTATCTGGGACGACCGTTACCGGTCGCCTCGAGCGGCACTTCCCGAAATTTCGGGACACGGCCTTGCACTGAAGTAAGGATTTAGCCGTTTCAACTCTCGCGTTACCGCGGAGCTCACCCCGACTTTCATCGGGGCGGTTTCGTCCTTTCGGAAAAAACCGTCTCTGTTCGCACCTCGCCCGCCCAAGATTAGAGCGGAGATGGGAATTACCCACTACCGTTTTGCGTGCGCTTTGTGGCGCATGCCAGTGTTCGGACTTTCCTCCCCGACTTTCGCCTGCTTGCGCAGACAGGTCGGAGCGACTGTCCGGTACAACCTCACTATTATAGCACAAAAAGGAGAAAGAAACAATCTCCTTTTAGCGGGTAACCTTTTTCCCCATTCTGCACTTTGCACATATGCCTTTTGACCGATATACTAAGCGATAAAAGAGGGAGGGATAGTGTATGTTGTTTGCCTTTCAGCCTTTTTTGCTACGGTAGCTCGGCTACCGTGAGGACGAGGCGAATGCTCCGCAACCAAGGCATGACTTTCGTAGGCAAGGGAGGTTAGGGACATAACTGTCGCTGAACCGAAAGCAAAAATATTTCGATATTAA
>JAUSFR010000061.1 GCA_030649775.1 bacterium
GGGAAATTCTAACAGCGTCACCGCTACCCCTCCGTGTGTCTCCTTCTCCTCTATCTGTTTGTATCCGGCTTTCTTGAAACTGTGGAGTGACGCGAGATTATCCGCTTTGATACGCGCGCGAATACGCGTAAGCGCGGGGTGTTCCGCAAGAAAGCGCCGAGAAGCACGCGAGAGAGCAAGTGAGCCGTACCCCTTTCCGCGGTGCGTCTTTTCTACCGCGATACTCACCTCGGCACTGTTCGTCTCCGTAGCGTCAAACCGAACCTGTGCCACAGGCTCGCCTTCTATTGTTTCGGCGATAAAAAGACTCGCCGAGGTGTCCGCGAGTTTCTTCGCGAGCCACTTTTCGTGCGCTTCAAATGGAATGGGCGTTGTGCTGAACGACACCTCCCTCACGGAAGCGTCATTTCGAAGTTCAAAGAGAAACCGACTGTCCGCAACCGTTGCTTTTCGTAGTTGAAGATTCATATACATCTGGAATCCATTCTTGATTCACTTTTCACTTCCCGAGCCCTTGCCCATACTCCCTATACTTCTTCACCAGTGAGTGCTCTTTACTGCGCAGAAGCGCGCCCTTCTCATCCGTCTGAAAGAGCGACTTGTCGGTAAAGGAGTCAACGACCTTGTCAAACGCCTCCTGACTCATTCCCGAAAACGCGAGAAACTTTTTCACTCCGCTCCAAGGGTAGATGCCATCGTACTGTTCCACAAGACGCACCGCCTCGTCACGGGTTATTCTCCCGTTCCGCACGTCAAGACAGGCGTGGTCGGTCGCGCGTCCAAATCCGAACTTAACGAATTTGAGGTAATCGTGTACCGACTCAAGGTCTTCATCAAGATTTTCATAGTTGGTGTAGGTTCCTTCCACGGGACCGTCTTCCTTCACGCTAAACCCGAACTTTTTCACGAGCTCCACTTGAGGCCGTGCGTCCCATTTGAAGTAATAGCCGAGAAAGATACCACGCACATTCGCTTCCGCGAGCACTTCGGCTGACGGATATTTGTACGAAACCAAATCCTCTTCCGTGATACCCTCATACCCGACCATATCCTCAATGCGAAGTCCGAGGAGTCCTCCGAATTCCTCAAGCCATCTTCGGTCCAGCGCGTTTTTCATTCGCGCCGCCTTCGGGCCCCCGTACTCAAGCTGGGAATTTTCGCCCCAGATGATGAGTGGGATACGAAGCGCGACGGCGAGGCGTACCGGTATCGTAAAGATACCCAAGTGATTGGGCCACTCGTTGTCGCCCACTTCGGTAAATCCCCGTAGACACATCTTTTGGTACACGTGCGTATTCTTCTCAAACACCATAAGGTCACATCCGAACGCCGTTTTTATATTTTCCCGATTTTTCCTTCCGAGTGTATTCGCCGTCGTTGATTCAAAACTGACGAGCAAGGGGTTGAGGCCGTAGACCTTCTTCGCCATATACACCTGATAGTGACTGTCCTTGCCACCGCTCACCGGAATAATACAATCATAATTACCCTTATTCGCACCTTTGTAGCGCGCGACAATATCGGTTTCAAATTCCTTCTTACGCGCCTCCCAGTCAATCGTGTTTTTGAGCTCGGCGGAACGGCACGCGTCGCACACGCCATCCTCGTCAAAAAAAAGGTCGGGTTTGGTACTCGGCATCACGCACTTTTTACAGTATTGAAAAGGGGTACTCATACCTTCGTTATAGTCTAACTTCTATACCGGCTTTCGCCAATTCCTCCTTAATTCCACGAGGCGTAATCTCCGTATACTGAAACATACTCGCGGCCGAAACGGCCGAAGCGCCTCCCTTTTGTACAACCTCTACGCAGTGACTCGCGTTACCGGCCCCACCACACGCAATCACCGGTAGTGACACCACCAAGGAAACCTCCCGCACGAGCTCTACGTCGTACCCGTCCATACAGCCGTCGTGGTCTATGGAGGTAAGTAGAATTTCTCCCGCGCCCATTTTTTGTGCCTCCTTTGCCCATACAACGGGAGAAAGTCCCGTCTGATCCCTTCCCCCGTCTATCATCACCTCGTATCCGTTCGCGGTTTTCTTCGCGTCAATGGACACCACGACACATTGACTCCCGAACCGTTTTGACGCTTCCGAAATAAGCTTCGGATTCCTGACCGCTTCGGTGTTCAGGGAAACTTTGTCGGCTCCGAGCGAAAGGAGCTTTTGCACATCCTCCACACTCCTCACGCCACCTCCGACGGTAAGGGGCATAAAACATTCTTTGGTAATTTCTTTGAGAAGCTCCGGCTTAAGTCCACTCTTTCTGCCGTCAAGGTCAAGCACGACCATCTCATCCACGTCCCGCGCGTTAAAGACGCGCGCCGCGGCGATGAAGCTCCCGATATTGCGATGCTCGGCAAATTGCACGCTCTTGACGAGCCGAAGGTCCTTTATCGTGAGCACCGGTATCACTCTGGTCTTAAGCATAGTTCAAAAAATTATTCAGCACCGCAAGTCCGCTCTTTTGGCTTTTCTCCGGATGAAACTGCACTCCGAAAACCGACCCTTTTTGTACGGCGACAACAAACTCCTCACCATAGTTGCAGGTAGCCGACACCACCGCGCTGTCCTCGGGCACAAGGTGAAAGCTGTGCACGAAATCAAAAATAAGCGGGGACACGTTTCTAAACAAAACGGCGTCCGCTGTGGGGGACACATCATTCCAGCCGATATGCGGAACCCTCACGTTTGCCTCATCTACCTTAAATCGGCGCACCCGTCCGGGTATAAACCCCAACCCTTCGTGCTCGCCACCTTCCTCTCCCACAGAAGCAAGTAGTTGCATACCCAAACAAATACCGAGGAGTGGCTTCCCCGCCTGCCGAACCTCTTCAAGCAGAGGGATGAGCCCGTACTCCCGCAGGTTCCGCATGCCTTCCCCGAACGCGCCGACTCCCGGCAAAATAATATGCGAAGCGCACCTGATTTCCTCTGCGTTCCTCGTCACGAGCGCGGGGACCTTGAGGTACGCCAGTGCATTTAACACCGAGCCCACGTTCCCCATTCCGTAGTCTATGATAGCGACGGTTTTGGTCATCCCGTAGTGAAAAATGACATCACTCCTTTTGGAGCAGGATGCCATTCTCTAATTAAGACACTAGTGTCAGTTCTAATATACTTTTCGTGCGTCATAGTATTATTTTATTTCTCCAATGTCATTTTCTACTACGGGATCACGGTTTTTGCTCACACTCACGATTAAGAGAGGCGACTTCAGGATGCGTGTCTAAAAACGCAATTGCCGACAGCGTGGGAATAATTTCCCCCTCCTCATAAAACTCGCGATAGATACGTTCCACAACGTCAAAATCTTCCTGATAATCCACGCACAGCCGATACGGACGGAGGTAGGATGAAGTCGCGACTATAGGTTCTCCAATAGTAAACTGATTGTTTTTATTCTGCCACAGATACGGAGTAACGTGTTCACGTTCGTAGTCTGCCGTTGCCTCCTTATGCGCGCGCGAAAGCGCGTTAAAACTAAAGACCTCCACATCAAGTCCTCGCGGGAACGTTCTCACCGGATTGACGTTGCTCACGTAATCCACGCCACCCTTTTCAAACGCCTCTATACACTGGTCAATAAGGGCGGGGTCTATCAGCGGACAGTCGGAGGTGATGCGGATGATGGTCTCCGCTCCAAGATGCTTTGCGGTTTCGTAATACCTTGAAAGTACATTATCGTGCGACCCCCGATAACAGGGAATGTTTTCAGACGCGCAAAACTTTAGAATCGCGTCATCTTCCGAATTTCGGCTTGTCGCGACGACCACGACATCCGCTTTTTTCGCGCGTTTACAGCGCGCAACCACATGCCACAAGAGTGGCTTTCCGGAAAGGAGCTTCATACTCTTTCCCGGAAGACGCGTTGACCCCATACGAGCTTGAATGAGTATGGCCTTCATAGGTTTTCAATAACGGCTTGTATCACCTGTCTTTGGTCTCGTAGACGTAAATCCGGAAAAAGTGGAAGCGATAGGACCGATTCGTAAAACGCCTCGGCGCGGGGGCATAGGCCTTTTTGGTATCCGAGTCCTTTATAGTACGGATGCAGATACACGGGAAGGTAGTGCACCTGCGCTCCGATACCCGCCTCACGAAGTGCCGTAAACATTTTTTTGCGAGCGACTCTGCCCCCGCAGAAACGCACGGGGTAGAGATGAAGCGCGGAAACCGACGTCCCCTCCTTCCTTATGGGCAAGGTCATTTTTGACGCGTAGGGTGCAAACGCTTGTTCGTACCGCAGAGCTTTTTCGTGTCGTTTCGCAATAAAAGTACGAAGCCTTTTCAGTTGAGAAAGTCCGAGACTTGCCTGTATATCGGTCATCCGATAATTGAAACCGAGCAGTTGCATTTCCGAGTACCAGTCGCCGTCCGCGGGGTGTTTGAACCGTGTCGTGTCTTTGGTAATGCCGTGCGAGCGAAACATTTTCATCTTTTCGTAATATACCTTGCTGTCGGTGAGCACTGCCCCTCCCTCCCCCGTGGTGATGGACTTCACCGGATGAAAACTAAATACGGTAAGGTCGCTCGCGGTGCCTATGGGCTTTCCGTCAAAGGTAGCGCCGAGCGCGTGACAGGCATCTTCAATAAGAACGACGCCCGCCTCTTTCGCGACCGCGCGAAGTTCGGAGAGTTTCGCGGGGAAACCTCCATAATCAACCGCCACCATTGCCTTGGTCTTGGAGGTTACCTTCTTTTGCACTTCTTTGGGGTCAAGGTTTCCGTGCTCGTCTACATCGGCGAAAACCGGCGTAGCCCCGAGATACAGACCGGCGTTCGCGGTCGCGGCAAAGGTTAAGGGAGAAGTGATGAACTCGTCCCCCTTCGTTAACCCCGCCGAAAAGTAGGAGGCATGCAAAGCCGCCGTACCACTTGAAAAGACCAGCGCGTAGTTCGCCCCGCCCTCTTTCGCGAGTGCGTGCTCAAACGCCTCAACCTGTGGCCCTTGTGTCAGAAAATCGGACTTCAAGACGTCCACAACCGCCTTGATATCCGATGCGTTTATTGATTGACGTCCATAGGGAATCACCCCGTAGTGAAATTTTAATTTGTTAAATCTTTTCACGATTGTTGTAAAAATATTCCTTTAACCTTCTTTTCAATAAACGTCTCCCTTGGGTAGTTTTGAAGTATCCCTCTCGACGTGTAGCGTCTGACTTTTCGATACATACCTCACAATATATCAATTTCCACGGACGATACCGCTTCGTAGAAAGATTTAACCCTTGATTATGTTCTGTAAGACGTCGCTTAATATTGGCGGTATAACCAATGTATAGCTCACCATTCATCTTGCTCTGAAGTACATACGTACAGAACATAATTGAATTAAAATTCTACTACGGGGTCATACAAATTTCGAAAGTTCTCGGGATGAGAGTGTTTTTACTTCATTGCTCGCGTAGGTGAAATCGGGCGGGAGTGACGAGAGCTTTTTGAGA
>JAUSFR010000066.1 GCA_030649775.1 bacterium
ACGTGACTGCGGCACTCCGGTATGTGTGGGGCATCTCACACGAGTTGTGTGCGGAAAGACTTCATGAAGTACTCGGTGAGTACGTTGCCATTCTCAAGCGAGATCGCATGTGGGTGGGAAGCGATGAAGCGACCGAAAAACTTTTGGCAATGAGCATTGGCACGATGAAAAACCGTCTGTACCAATTTGACAGGGTGCTCTCCGGTGGTGGTAGAAATCTCACCAAACCGTCATCTCTTAAAGAAGTGATACCGGTACGAAGAGGTCCGTGGGAAAACCCTCCACCAGGAACGGGAGAAATTGATACTGTTGGACATTGCGGTAACACGGCGGAGGGATTATTCGCATATACCACGCAGTATACCGACATCTGTCTCCTGTGGAGCTTTCTTGAGGCTCAAATGGGTAAAGGGAAGGTGGAAACACTGGAGAGTCTTCAGTCAATGGAAAAACGAACACCGTTTCCATGGCTTGGTCTTGACCCCGACACGGGAAGCGAGTTCATCAATTGGCACTGCAAGGGATGGTGTGACAAAAAAGAAATTGAACTGACGAGAATCCGTCCCGGCATGAAAAACGACCACGGTCATATTGAGCAGAAAAACGACAAGAATGTGAGAAAATGGGCCGGATACATTCGTATTGACACAGAAGAACGACTGGCGGTCCTCAAGGAACTGTACCGAACGCTTGAGGTGTATATTAACCACTTCCTACCCTCAATGAAGTGTGTGAAGAAGGTGCGGTACAACATTTCCCATTCATCTCGGAAATATGACAAAGCAAAAACCCCGTATCAAAGGTTCATGGAACATCCGGACACTGAGAAGACAGCAAAAGAAAAGATGAGAAAATTCCACGCAACCCTGAATCCAAAAGTACTCCACGACGAGCTTATGAAATTCAGAAAAAAGCTATTCGCCGGTGCAAAGTTTACCAAAAGCGAGTAGACTAAAGAGACTGATTTCGGTAACACCTATTTATTGTCTAACAAGGGTTCACTCGTTTTCAGGAA
>JAUSFR010000068.1 GCA_030649775.1 bacterium
CACACTTTCTCCATACGGAAAGAAGCTGGTACTCTTCTTAAAAACATTCTGACATTCTGCAGAATGTCAGAATGTTTTTAGTGTGGTGTAGTTATTATGGGGGGGGATAAAAAATTCCGGATGGGGTTACCCGTCCGGAATTCATCAATCTGTTGCGCAAGTTTTCAGTGTTTGTTCGCGCTCGTTAGCGCGTGTCATCGTGTGTCCCGTTTTGGCGATGAGCGCGAGGGCTAGAAATTTACACCCCACCACGCGACCACTCGTTTGCCGAGCACATCCGCTCCGACACTCACGAGACCTCCCATTACCTGTCCTTTGAGGCCGAGCGTGATATCCACTCTGCGGTCGGCTTCCGGGAAAAATCTTCCGTACCGATTGCGCTCGCCCGCGCGGGTCTCCTCACTCCGTCCTTCTATGCCGAAGCCGAAGCTCCACGTTCCGAGCGGAACTTCGGTGACGAGCGAGAACGTCGGCTCGCTCCAGTCGCGCAGGTATGCCCGAAAGGTGGTTTCAAAGATAAGCTCCTGTGAGCTGTCCCGGAGGCCGTACCCGAGAAAGGCGTACGGATTGTTTCGGCTGAACGGACGTAGTCCCTTTTTGATGCCGTAAAATCGGTCGCGTTTTTCCACGAACGAAAACTCGGCGGGAGATTGCGTGTTGTTCCGCTCCACTTTTCCGGAAAGCGTGTCTCGCCAAAATGCCGAAAACCAACCGCCAACGCGATTGAACCGCTCGTCAAGCCACGCGTATGCCGGCGTTTGTAGTCCCCATTCCCGCAGGGAATAGGTGAGGCCGTCGCCAAAAAGGGATTTCCCTCTACTTGCCGAAAGGTCAAACGGGTTTTCTCGCGCTTGTCCGAGCCTATATCCAATCGTGAGGGGGATAAGCAGACGAGATTCCATCTGTCCGTCTATCCGCAGGCGTGCATTCTCAAAAAAGGTCGGGGTGTTGGCGTCGTCAAGGGACAGTGGGCGGGAACTGCGGTGGAGTTCTATTGCCGATGTTGGTTTCTCTGCATGAAGGGTGAGGCTTGTCATAAGCGCGCTTAGGCAAACCCGAAGGACGATGCTCATAACGGTCTACTCTCTTTTGTTGGTTGTTTTTGTCGCTACCTCCCAAAGTATACGCCCGCACACCTTTTTGTCATTTCAGACGAGGTTGAACCTCGTCAAGTCTCTGGAAGGAGGTATACAGCAGAGGGAGAAGTTTTGGTGTAGTATTTACGGTATGGATATTCCGGTGAAAAAACTAAAGAGCGGGTTTTCGCTTCCCGAGTTTGGACTGGGCACGTGGCAGATGGGCGGGCGGGAGAGCGCGAGTACCACGAACGACGCGAAAGATATCGCAGGAGTTCGTTCGGCGATAGAGGCGGGGATTACGCATATTGATACCGCCGAGTCGTACGGAGACGGCCACGCCGAGGAAATTGTCGGCGAGGCCATACGGGGAATGAACCGCAAAAAGCTTTTTATTACGTCAAAGGTGTCGGAAGAAAATCATACGTGCGTGGGCATTCCAGCGTCGTGCAAGAAAACACTGAAGAGGCTCCGCACGGATTATCTTGACCTCTATCTTTTGCACGCGTTCAGCACGACCTGTCCGCTCAAGGAAGCGATTGAAGCACTTGACGCGCTCGTTGACGAGGGGCTGGTGAAGCATATCGGCGTCTCAAACTTCGGGAAGGAACATCTGAAGGAGGCGCAGAAGCTTACGAGGCACACGATTGTTTGCAATCAAGTTCACTACAACCTTTCGGTGCGGGAAATTGAAGAGAAAGGACTTCTTGCGTACTGTCAGAAAAACGACGTACTACTTGTCGCGTACCGTCCCGTGCAGAAGGGGAAACTCCTTGAAGAAGTTCCGGAAATTATGGAAAAAATGTGCGTGAAGTATGAGAAGTCACCCGCGCAAATCGCGATTAACTGGCTCGTGTCGCAACAAAATATCGTCACCATCGCGAAGACGAGCGACCCCGCACATCTTAAGGAAAATCTCGGGGGCATCGGCTGGAATTTGACTGAGGGTGACATTGAACTTTTGCGGAAGGACTATCCAGGGCAGGTTTTTATTTCGGACGTGATAGCGCTTGGCTAATACAAAAAGTATGCATATTTTTGGCGGACATGTTTCCATAGCGGGCGGATACAAAGAGGCACTTCCTCGCGTGCATGCGATTGGGGGAAACGCGCTTCAAATGTTTAGCGGAAGCCCGCGCGGGTGGAACCTACCGAAGGTAGCCCCCGCGGAGGCGGAGGTCTTTAGGGCGGAGGCGAAAAAGCTCGGCATAATCGTCGCGTATTTTCATGCGTCATATCTGGTGAACCTTGCTGATGACGGCCCGAATGGGAAACATTCGGTTGACGCGCTTGTTGCCGAGCTCACCGTTGCCGAGGCGCTCGGCGTGCGGGGAAGCATTATTCACCTAGGCTCGTTCAAAGAAGAAAAGATAAAGGCCGAGGCGCTGATGCCGACACTCTTTGGTGGTGGGAAAGACAGCATGCCTGCCTATGAAAAGCATCCGAAGTACGCGCTTCTCATCTCAAATATCAAAGCGGTGCTCAAGAAATCTCCGAAAAACACCTTCTTTATTATTGAAGATATGGGAATGAGGAAAATCGGGCGGTCACTTGATGAAATTGCGAACATCGTCAAGGATGTAGATGACCCCCGAGTAAAGGTTTGCCTGGACACCTGCCATCTGCACGCGGCGGGGTACGATATTTCCACGAAAAAGAAGCTGGATGAGTTTCTGGAGTATTTTGATACCGCAATCGGTCTTGACCGTCTTGAATGTTTCCACGTCAATGACAGTCGTGATGAGTTTGGAAGTCTTCGCGACCGCCACGACAACATAGGCGAGGGCAAAGTAGGGAAGGATGTATTCAAACTTACTCTGAACCACCCGAAGTTGAAAACTCTGCCGTTCATCCTTGAAGTCCCCGGCTTTGACGACAATGGTCCGGACCAAAAAAATATGAATATTTTGAAGTCGCTTACAAAGGTATAAAAAAAGCCGCGGTATCAGGCGTACACGCGGCGTGAGATTTAATACATAAGGAGTATCAGGAAACTGCCAAGATGATTCCCTTTTGGTGGAGAATGCTTCCAAGGGCAAACCCTACTTTCCAAGGAGCGTCCGATTGTGGGTCAGTCGCTACTTGCTCGGCACCTACGAGGGCGATGGACACTTGGCCCACTATCTCATTGGGAAGATTGCGTAAAAGGTAGTTTCTCGTAATTTCAATGGTAGCTGTGCCATGCGGTACGATGAACCTGGTTACGTCGTGCTTTCGGAAGTTGTGCACGATGGCTCCCAAAAGCGATTCGCGGTCGTACGAGTCCAATTTTGAACTGTCCTTTTTGCGAACCACCTTGCAGTTGGTCTCAACGTTAAAGCAATTAGGCAGTTTGTGATGAACGAACGTATCGTAGGTGGCAGACCACTCCGGGTCGCCCCCTGTTTTTCCTGTGACCGAGTCGACACCTTCTATGCTCCCTCCCATGGGGAGAAATAGGACTTTTGTATTTATGCTCATTCGCTTCCTTTTTTGGTAGAGTCTCTGCTCCATGTTAAAGAGCAGTTGTTTACTGCATATATTCCATTATTTTTGGTAATTGTCAACCTTAGACCAAGCAAAGTCGTTATAAAAAGGACGGGAAGCTTACTGCTTCCCGTCCGTGTGTTTTAGGTTTCAGTGGTTAGCCCTTCGGCCACATCATGCAAGCCTGCGACTTGGCGAGCTCCAGCGCAAACCGATGTTCTTTTTTCACCAGTCGCTCTGCGCGGGGTTTTTCGGTGCCTATATTGTTTACAAGGTCAAGCAGAGCATCAATTTGTACCTCGTGTTCAATGGGAAGAAGACGTTCCTGAAGCGTGGTGGGGTCGTCAGTGGGGTAAATGTCTATCCGTCGACGGTAAAGAACGGGTCCCTTATCAAACTCCACATCAACTCGCTGTGCGGTGGCTTCCGTCCAGAAGTCTCCGCCGATGAGTCGGCAATAGGCAAGCCGTGCGTGATGCACGCGACGCCCGAACATCCCCTTACCACCAAAGTCGGGGTATCCCGGGTCGAGTGGTCCAGGATGCTGATTCCACATCCGGTCCTTATACTTCTCAATGACATTTC
This sequence comes from bacterium, assembly GCA_030649775.1. Lineage (GTDB taxonomy): Bacteria > Patescibacteriota > Minisyncoccia > Phycocordibacterales > UBA10002 > UBA10002. The sequence continues at coordinate 4,128 of JAUSFR010000068.1, forward strand.
GAGGAGTTTTGGGAAGCCACCCAAGCTGGGCGATAATATCAACTCCACGCTTTCCGCATTCATGGATGATTCGGGCACCAAACAAGTCCGGACAAGAAAAGGTGTCAGGGTCAATGACGACAATGTCGTCCTCCTTGAGTCCAGCTTTTCTTGCCTTTTCAATGCCACCGATGCCAGCTTTACTTGCGATGAAGAGAACTGTTTCCGCTTTTATGAGCCCACTTTTACAGGCACTATTGACCGCAGACCATGTGGTCGCGCCACCTGACGCGAGGACTCCGAGTCTAATTTTGTCTTTTTTCATGTGCGTTCCGTGTGTTGTGTTTTTGTCGCTGAGGTTCTGTCGGTATCCTAGCGAACGATTACCGAAATGCAAGGGATGCTATATACTTAAAGGGCTATGGACCATGCAATCGTAGTGTATTTGAATCAGCTTGCGGTATCGTCGTCCAGTTTTGAGCAAGCGACGATTTTCCTCGCGCGGTCTTTTCCGTATGTGCTGTTTCTTCTGTTCGTGTTTTTCATAGTTCGGGAGTCTCCGGTTTTTTATACGCGGTTCATCCTTCTCGCGGAGGGGCTCATCGCGGGTGTACTCGCGCGGGTGGGGGTGGAGCTCATCCGTTTTTATGTGCATCGCCTGCGTCCGTTGGTGGAGGACAGCGCCATTCAGGGGCTTCTCGTTGAACAAAGTTATTCGTTCCCGTCGGGACACGCGGGGTTCTTTTTCGCGCTCGCGACGGTCGTGTACGCGCGCGACCGAGGCTGGGGCTTCTGGTTTTTTGTCGGTGCAGTACTAAATGGTCTCGCGCGTATCGCATCGGGAGTTCATTATCCAAGCGACATTATTGGGGGAGCACTTTTGGGAATACTCGTGGGGGGTGGGGTGGCTTTGGCGCTACGAAAGTATTTAAAAACCGATGCTATCCCACCTTCCGTCACTCCCCCTGTCCGCTAACGATTTTTCGGGTGCTTTTTTAACACACTAAAATTTCACTACGGGATGGACATTCTTTCACACGGACTTTGGGGTAGTATTTCGTTCGGACGCAAAAGCCGAAAGGACTTTTGGCTTTCGTTCCTGTTCGGGTTGCTTCCCGATTTTATTACCTTCGCGCCTTTTTTCACGGCCGTGTTCTTCGGGATTTTTCCGAGGCCGATTTTCTCGCTGGAGGCGCATCCGCCAGTCTACGATATGCCACTTTTTGTCCACCAGTTCTACAATGTAACCCACAGTTTAGTGGTGTTCGCGCTTCTTTTCGCGCTGGTGTGGCTTGTCAGGAAAAAACCGCTTCTCCCTCTGCTCGCGTGGCCACTCCACATTATTTTTGATATTTTTACCCACACGGAAGCCTTTTTCCCGACGCCTTTTCTCTGGCCGGTTTCAAACTATCATGTCAGTCTCGTAAACTGGAGCAATCCGAGGATTTTTGTCCCCAATGTAGTCCTTCTCCTCGTTCTTTATCTATGGTTTTTTCTCCGTAAAAGAGCCCACGTTCGTCTCGCGAATCGTTTTTCGGATAGAACGAGCGTCTAAAAAAAGAAAAAAAGAGGTAACAAAGCGTTACCGCGCACCCGATAAAGGGAAGGCTCTTGCACGGTGGGAGTGTCGTGTGGTCTAACCGATTTTTTTCGTATTTTTTCCTCTTGCAAATCCGAGTTGAGTGATAGAATGTGCACTACGAAAGTCACGAATGCATGGATCCCGTAGTAGAATTTCAGGTTGCGAATACTACGGTGAATCAAGTGCGTTTTTGAGACTGTTATTACCTAAAATGTTGTTGTTGTAATCTTTGGGGAAGTTTGTATCGCAAACGACCTGAAATTTCACTACGGGATGGAAATCTACATCAAAAAAAGAGATGGTACACGCGAGCCGTTTAATGCCGACCGCATTAACCGTTCCATTGAACGTGCCTGCAAGGGACTTTCCGACCCGATTTCAATGGTGACGCAAATTGCAACCGAAACTCGGCTCACGCTCTATGACGGCATCACGACCGAAGAGATGGACCAGGCGACCATCAATGCTTCGGTTCAGAACATTAAGGAAGATATTGAGTACGACAGGGTTGCGACTCGTCTTCTTCTTAAGACCGTCTATCGCCGTGTGGTGGGGGAATTTGAAAACAAGGAGGAAACGCTTGAAAAGATGCACCGTGACGGCTTTATTCGCTACGTGACCCAAGGTGTGGCGGAGGGTTTGCTTGACACGCGGATGGCGGAGAAATATAACCTTGAGAGAATGGCGGATTGCCTTGATATCGAACGTGATGAGCTTTTTGAATACGCAGGTCTCTCCTCGCTCCTCAACCGCTACGCGGTCAAAGACAAGGAACAGCAACCCCGCGAAACTCCGCAATATTTTTTCATGCGTATTGCGATGGGACTTGCTTACAACGAGCAGGACCCGAATGCGTGGGCGAAAAAGTTTTACGACAAAATGTCCCGTTTGGAGTATGTCGCGGGAGGTTCCACCAACATTCACGCCGGCACGCCTCGCCCCGCGCTCTCCAACTGTTTTTTGCTTGAAATTCACGACGATATTGAACACATCGCCAAGTCCGTTGCCGACGTGATAAAACTTTCCAAGGCTTCGGGTGGTATTGGGGCAAGCATCACGAAACTGCGCGCGGCCGGTTCTCCGCTTTCGTCAAACAACACAACCTCCAGCGGTCCTACGCCGTTTGCCAAGATTATTGATACCGCCATTCGCGCCGTTCAACGAGGGGGAAAGAAGAAAGGAGCGCTCTGCTTCTATATGGAGAACTGGCACTATGATTTTCCCGAGTTTTTGGACTGGAAGCACAACGCGGGCGACGACTACCTTCGTATGCGTACCGCGAACACCGCTGTGTTCCTCTCGGATGAGTTTATGCGCCGTGTCGCGAATGGGTCCGACTGGTATATGTTTGACCCGAAGGAGACACCCGACCTTAACGAGCTCTATGGCGACCGCTTTGTGAAGCGCTACACCGAGTATGCCCTGATGGCGGAGTCGGGAAAGCTTCGCATTTTCAAGAAAGTGCCCGCGCGCGAACAGTTCCGCCAGATTTTGGTGTCGCTTCAGACCACCTCACACCCGTGGCTCACCTGGAAAGACGCAGTGAACCTTCGTGCTCTCAACAACAATACGGGGACGATTCATATGAGTAACCTTTGCACCGAAATCTGTCTTCCGCAGGACAAAGACCATATCGCCGTCTGCAACCTTGCATCCATCAACCTCGCGACCCACGTCCACAACAAAGAGATTAACTGGAGCAAGCTGGAATCCAGTGTCCGCTTCGCGCTTCGTCAGCTGGACAACCTCATTGATATCAATGTGCTTCCCGTGAAAGAGGCGGAAGCGGGGGACAAGGAGAACCGCGCCATCGGACTTGGCGTGATGGGCTTTACCGACACGCTCGAGAAGCTCGGTATTGCCTACGATAGCGACTTTGCCGCCGACTTTGCCGACCGCATTTTTGAATTCATTAGCTATATGGCGATTGACGAGAGTGCTAACCTTGCGCAAGAGCGCGGTTCCTACAGCCACTTCGCGGGGTCCGGATGGTCACGAGGCAAAGTGCCGATTGATACCCTCGCGCGTCTTGAGCGCGACCGCGGTATCCCACTCACCGTGATGAAAGAGAGTCGTCACAAAGGGCTCAATTGGGATGTCCTCCGTCAGAAAGTGACTAAAGGTATGCGCAACGCTACCCTGATGGCCGTTGCCCCGAATGCGAACATCGGCCTTGTCGCGGGCACCACTCCGGGTATTGACCCGCGTTTCGCGCAGGTGTTCTCACGCAACAAAATCTCGGGGAAATATTTGGACATCAATCACAACCTCGTCCTGGACCTTAAGAATATGGGGCTGTGGGAAAAGGTGCGCGATGAAATCATTGAAGCGCAAGGCGACATTGAAAATATCTCCGATATCCCCGAACATATCAAGAAGATTTACAAAACGTCCTTTACCACCTCACCCTTCGCCTTCATTGAGGTCGCGGCGCGGGCGCAAAAGTGGGTAGACCAAGCACTCTCACGCAATATGTATCTTGAGACGCGTGATATTGATGAGACGATGAAGATTTACCAGACCGCGTGGGAGAAGGGCGTGAAGACCACCTACTATCTCCATATGAAGCCTCGTCACACGGCGGAGCAATCAACGGTTCACGTCAATAAAGCCGAAAAGATGGGGAAGAAGGGTTTCGCGGCGGCATTCTCCCGAAAAGTGGAAAACCACCCCACGGCTTTCGGAGGTATCTCAAAACTTCAACCGTCACTCCTTGTTGTCTCAAACACCGATGAGGAAGAAGTGCCTCTTCCCGACGAAGCCGAGCCTGCCCATGTACCGGAAGAAGTAGAGGAAGTGGTGTCGCCTGTTCGAATGTCCCACACGTCTTCTCCCGCTCCATTTCAAAGAGTCCATATAGCCGATACCGACCATGTCGCACCCGAGCTCTCCGTGAAGGAATCTTCCCAGAAAAAGCAGGATGTCGGACAGAGAGTAGGTGAAAGCGAGATGCGGGAACCATCACCGGTTGCAGAGGTCGCGGTCGCGAAGCGTCCCGTAATCACCGTTGAAGAAGTGCTGGCGATGTCCGCCACAGCCGGACCCGAAGACCCGCAGGACCAGTTTATCTGTGACAGCTGTCAGTAAAGTAAGGAACACTAGCGACTGTAGTTTACTAGACCCCGTGTAATAAGCGGGTTGGAGTTCAGGCGAAACTTTTCAAGTTAAGGCGTATCGTATAGTGTAGTTGTAGTCTAAATTTTTTATTACACAGGGTGGCGATTTTTATAGTCGTTTCACTCCTTAAAAATCAGCCATGCTCATAGGCAAAGCACAACCCGAAGATATGGTTCTTCACCCCATTCGCTACCCGTGGGCGTATGATTTGTACAATCAGGCGGTACGCAACACGTGGTTTCCGCACGAAATCGCGCTGAAGGAAGATCTTGACGACTGGGCAAAAATGACCGAAGACGAACGTCACGCGGTTAAGTTCTTGATGGCGTTTTTCAATCCCGCCGAGCTTATCGTGAATCGTTCCATCGCGCTCGGTATGTACCCGTACATCAAAGCGCCGGAAGCGCATCTCTATCTCGCCAAGGTCATGTGGGAGGAGGCCAATCACTGTGTCGCGTTTGAATATGTGCTTGAGACCTTTCCGCTTGACCGCGCGAAGGTGTTCAGCACGCACCTTGAAACACCGTCAATGAAGGCGAAGGAGGAATATGTGTTCAAGTATCTCCGCCGTATGACCGAAACCATTCTTGATATTGAAACGGTGGAAGGGAAGAAAGACTTTGTCCGCAATCTTGTCGCGACGAATATCGTTATGGAAGGCATCTGGTTCTACTCGGGATTTATGGTGGCGCTTTCGTTTCGCCAGCGCAATCAACTCCGCAATTTCGGTTCAATGATTACGTGGGTACTGCGGGACGAGTCGCTCCATCTCAAGTTCGGCATCAACCTCGTGCATACCGCACTTGAAGAGAATCCGGAACTCTTGACGCCCGAATTCGCCAATGAAATCCGCGACATCATCATTGAAGGCGTGGAGCGCGAAACCGCCTACAATAAAGACCTCTTTCCGCGTGGTATCCTCGGCCTTAACGCCGACTATGTGAATCAGTACGTGCAGTATGTTACCGACCGCCGTTTGGAGGAACTCGGACTCCCGAAGCACTACAACGCAAAAAATCCCGCGAAATGGATGAGCACCGCGACCGACGTTTTTGAACTCGTAAACTTCTTTGAAGCGCAAAATACTTCGTACGAAGTGGACGGCCACGCCAGCAGTAGCACAAAGGCAAAGCCAGTGGAGGTGGCGAAGGAGGCCGAATAACTTGTGGGTTCACTCGTTCCTTTTGAATACCGAAGCCACCCGTCAAACATTGACGGGCTGTTTCCTTTTGTGGTATAAAAGCAGAAAAGAAAGGCTCTTTGAATGAATGTTGAAAACAAATTGAACCAATGGTTCCGTTTTGAAACCGAGCGTTATCGGCGTAACCGCATCCCCGAAATAGTATTTGCGATGAAGCAACATATGCTTTCTTGTCAGCAACTTAGGGAAGTTGTTTCTGTGCGCTATGAAGTCGCGCACTATTTCATCTTGATGCTTTCGCATATGCTTCACGTCATTGAGACGGGAACGTACCGAGAAGGCAGTTGTAAGGTGAGCAAGGTCGTCAAGGATGCCCTCCATTTCGCCGTAACGGAAAATCTCAAGGAAGAAAACGGCGACGTCCCGGCCTATGGTGGACCACACTATAAAGGACGCGCGCTCCTTCTTTCCGCGCTCGGCTTTAATTACGAGAACTGGTCGGCACGGCTTGGAACGTACGGCAACCTTATTCGTGTTGACCCTTCCGCTCGGTATCTCGTGGCGGAGATGAAGAAAACGATTGAGCTTGGAGCGGTTGAGGCGGTGTCCGCACTCTGGTATTACGAGATGCGGATTACGCTGGACTATCCGATTCTGCTCTCGGCACTGGAAAAGAAATTTCCGGAACTCCTGAAAGATGACGGCACATACAGAGAAGGCGATGCCCTGTGGCACCTCGCTTCCCACGCACGGCACGATGAGCATCACGCGAAGCTTGCAGAAGACGCGCTTGCGTTACTTAGTGGGACACCGGGTATGTGGGGAGATTCCATGGAACATGGGGCTCGACGGACTCTGTTTGCCGTTGATAACTTTTGGAACCTACTTTCCGAGGCATTTCTCGGCAGGTTCAACGCAAAGAACCACTGGGACACCGAAGTGAGGGCTACGGTAAGGGTGTAATCCTTGATTCTCTATTCTTTATTCTCCATTCTCTGCCCCTTGTACTCTACACGGCCGTCGGCGTTTTGCCCTCGGCCTTTTTCTTTTCAATTCGTGATGTTGGAGTATACTGGTAAAAAACCTGCACAAAGGAACAATATGAATGAAATGAACTCGTCGGTCTCCCCAAAACCCAATGGGTTGTTTGCACCGGTCGTTCTGGCACGGGACATCTGCGCGAAAGATGGGCATGAGATTAAAATCGCCGAAGAAGGTGATGCCGAAGTTCCAAGCGTGTGCGAGGACAATTGCCCACGATGCGGGCATGAGTTTACTCGGGAGGAACAGGAAGGACTTCGCATTTATAGCGGAGTGTACACGAAGGTGCTGTTTGACGAAATAATACAAGAACCGTAATCTCGCGACACACTTCTCTTGCTAAGCGCCCTCGCTCACCCGAGGGCTTTTTTGTTGCACCCAATTCTACCAAGTAATGCCTATCGGTGTTACTTGGTGGAATTCGGTTCCAGAGGGAAGAAGATGAAGACAAAGCCACATTTATGGTCCGATATTTGTTATACTACTCGCTATGTCACAAAAACCTCTCACCATTGTCATCTTTGGCGCGACGGGGGACCTCTTCCAGAAGAAACTTGCGGGGGCGCTCTTTGACCTACATTCCAAAGGTGTGCTTCCACAAAAGTATGAGATTGTCGGGTTCTCCCGAAAACCCTTCTCACATGACCAATTCCGCGCGTTTATCCAGAACGCGCTTGCCGTGCGGGCGCACGGGAAAATTATAGAGCCCGACGAGTTTGTGTCGCACGCGCTCTACCATCAAGGCGACCTTATGAGCGCGGAGAGCTATGAGAGTCTGGGCGCGTTTCTCGCGGAGCGCGACAGGGAACACGGAGTGTGTAGCGACAAGCTTTTTCATCTCGCGGTTCCGCCCAATCTCTACGAAACGGTCTTCACGCGCCTGTCCGCTTCGGGACTGGCCATTCCCTGCGCCCCCGGACTTCCCGACGAAGAAGAGGCATGGACGCGCGTCCTGGTGGAAAAACCGTTCGGCAACAATGAGAAAGAAGCGGCTCGGTTAGATACGCTTCTCGGCAAACTCTTTGAAGAAGAACAAATTTTCCGTATTGACCACTACCTCGCGAAGGAGGCAATGCAAAATATCATCTCGTTTCGGTTTTCAAACGGACTGTTTGAACCACTCTGGAGCCGGAAACACATTGAGCGCGTGGAGGTGCGGTTTGACGAAAAAGAAGACGTGGCGACGCGAGGTTCGTTCTACGACGGCGTGGGAGCGCTTCGCGACGTGGGGCAAAATCATTTACTCCAGATGCTCGCACTTGTCGCTATGGAAAACCCCAAAGAACTTCAAGCTGAACCTATCAGGAAGGCGCGAGCGCGGGTTTTAAAAAACGCGAAGGTTGATTTCGGGTCAATCCTGCGCGGACAGTATGCGGGGTACCTCGCGGAGAAGGGGGTGTCTCCCGATTCTAAAACCGAAACCTATTTCAGCCTTCGCGCGAGTATACAAAATCCTCGCTGGCGAGGCGTCCCGTTTTTGCTCCGAAGCGGTAAAGCACTCAAAGAGCCGGAAGTTTCCATTTCCGTATTCTTTAAGCCTGCACCTTGTCTCTGTCCCGAGGCACACAAAAACGCGCATCAGAACGTGCTGACTTTTAGTTTTTCCCCAAAAGAAGAGATATCGGTCCTCTTTTGGGCGAAGCGCCCGGGATTTGACTTTCAGCTTGAACCGAAGCGTCTCGCGTTTTCGTTTTCCGAAGGAGTGATTGAACACAAAATTCCGAACGCCTACGAGCGTGTGCTCTTGGATGCCATTCGTGGCGACCAGACCCTGTTCGCCTCTACCGAAGAAGTGAAAGAGCAATGGAAAATTATTACGCCGATACTTGAGAAGTGGGGGAAACTTCCGTTACATAGTTATGAGAAGGGAAGCGAAGGACCGGCGGAAGGCGCTAGACCTTAGGCACTAGGGAAGACGCAAAGAAACAGATATAATTCAAATGCTTCTGGATTTCTAGAGCCTAGAGCCTAGTTTCCTAGAGCCTATTTTATGCACATAGGATATATTGGACTCGGGAAAATGGGATTTGCGCAGGTAGAGCGCTTGCTTGAATATGGCCACAAAGTGGTCGCGTGGAATAGAAGCGAGGGACCGCGGAGGGAAGCGGAAAAAATCGGCGCAGAGGTTCTGGAAACCTTTGCGGATGTGTGTGTCAGGCTCAAAACGCCTCGCCTTATCTGGCTGATGGTTCCACATGCCGTCGTGGATGAGGTGCTGAAAGAACTCGTACCCCATCTTCAAAAAGGGGATACCGTGATTGATGGAGGTAATTCGTTTTACAAGCACTCTATGCGGAGAGCGAAAACGCTCGCGAAAAAGGGAATCAGCTTTTTGGACGTGGGCACGTCGGGTGGTCCGTACGGCGCGAGGCACGGAGCGTGCCTTATGATTGGCGGAGAGAAAAAAATATACGAGAAATACGAGAAGCTCTTTAGAGACCTCGCGCTTCTGGACGGCTATGCCTATATGGGCAAGGCCGGAGCGGGGCATTTTGTGAAAATGGTGCACAACGGCATTGAGTATGGGATGATGCAGGCACTCGGAGAAGGGTTTGAAGTTATGAAACGGTCAAAATTTAAGTTACCATTAAGGAGGATAGCGAATTTGTATACGAGAGGGAGTGTGATTGAATCCAAACTTGTCGGCTGGCTCGCGAAAGCCTACAAAGAGAAGGGAGAAAGTCTTCAAGGTATTTCAGGAGAGGTGGCCCACAGCGGAGAAGGGCTCTGGACCGTGGAAACGGCCAAAGAGCTTAGAGTGCCGGTGAAGATTATTGAAGATTCACTGAAGTTTCGCGTTAAGTCCAAGGGTAATCCAAGCTACACGGGACAGGTGGTGTCGGCACTGCGCAATCAGTTTGGGGGACACAACGTCAAAAAAGATTGAGAAATCTTTTTTGACGAATTTCCAAATCACAATTTCCAATTTCCAAATAATTATCAATTTTCAATTTCCAAAATGGAGGAAGCCATTAAACAATTTAATACGCAGTTTTCCTACAAGCCCGTCGTGGTGCACGGCGATAAACTTCCACAGGTGAGCGAGTTTCTCGTAAACGGCATGGGTGGCTCGCATCTTGCGGCCGATTTGCTGAAGACCTATGACCCGTCTCTTGATGTGGGAGTGTACAGCGATTATGGCTTGCCTCCGGTTTCTTCGGAGAAATTATCCCGAAGCCTCCTCATCGCGAGTTCCTATTCGGGGAACACGGAAGAGACCATTGATTTTTTGGAGGTGGCGCAGAGTACCGGCCACCATGTGGCGGCGATAGGCACCGGCGGGAAGCTCATTGCACTCGCGCAAAAGTACGGCATTCCGCACGTGGTCATTCCCGATACCAAGGTGCAACCCCGCTCGGCACTCGGCCTTTCGCTCCTTGCGTTCGCGGCGCTCCTCAAAAATCGGAAGCTTTTGGAGGAGCTTCCGGAGCTTGCCTCGGTGCTCGCTCCCGATACGTTGGAACCTTTGGGGCGGAAGCTCTCCGAGGAACTCCGAAGTTCGGTGCCGATTATCTGTTCGTCCTCGCGCAATCGCGGGGTGGCCTACATCTGGAAAATCAAGATGAACGAGACGGGCAAAATTCCCGCGTTCTATAACGTCTTTCCCGAGCTCAACCACAACGAAATGACAGGGTTTGACGCCATAGAAACAACCGAAGGACTCTCGCGTAAATTTCACTTTATTTTTCTATCCGACTCCGCCGACCATCCGCAGGTTCAGAAACGTATGCAGGTGACGAAGAAGCTCTATGAAGACCGAGGATTTTCGGTGACAGAGGTGCCCCTCTCGGGAGGTACGATTCTTGAGAAGATTTTTAACTCAATTCTTATTGCCGATTGGACCGCGCTTCACCTTTCCCGAATCTACGGCACCGAGGCCGAGCAAGTGCCGATGGTGGAGGAGTTTAAAAAACTAGTTAGTAGCTAGCCCGCCCGAATGTACCATTCGGTACGGGCGGGTAGAACGTAGTAAGTAGAAAAGAACATTCCAACATTCGGAGGAATGTTGGAATGTCAGATGAAATTATTGAAGATAAGAGAAGAAGAGATTTTTGTGCGGTAGTATAGCCCTACACGTTATTCAATTATTAGTTATTCAGTTTCTTCTCTATGAACATCCTCTTTCTCATCGGACGCATTATTTTCGGAGGATACTTCCTGATGAACGCGTGGAATCATTTCAAAAACGTAGAGTCGCTCACAGGCTACGCGCAGTTTAAGGGCGTGCCTTCGCCACGCACAGCGGTCTTGGTGAGTGGTTTCCTGCTCCTACTTGGCGGGCTTGGTGTCGTCTTTGGCATCGCCCCCGAAGCTTCGCTCGCGCTCCTCATCATCTTTCTCGTTCCTGTCTCGTTCAAGATGCACGCATTTTGGAAAGAAACCGACCCGACAAAGAGTATGATGGAACGCGTCCAATTTATGAAAAATATGGCGCTCATTGGCGCCTGTCTGATGCTCTACGCGATTCCCGCGCCGTGGTTGTACAACGTACTTCAGTAACACGACAGCAATCAACTCATCAAGAAAAAAGGCGCTCCCGAGGGGGCGCCTTTGTGCGTGAAAGAGCAAGTGAATGGCTAGAACTCCCAGACTTCTCGGGTGTCAAACCAAGTGAGACGCGTGGCGGTTGGACGCTTCAGCTCCGATACTGTCATGCGTCGAAGCATCTTTTCATCATCCGGACCAACTCTTGTGAGGGCACTGAAAAGCACCTCAGCATTGGACACGGGAATAAAAGCAGGGTCCCCGTTTACTTCTCGTGTAATAAGAGCGAAAAGGTTTTCGGATTTTCGCCAGACAATAATTCGAGCAACGGTCGCGTGACGGTTACTCGTCGGTTCCGTGTTCATATCGTTGTAGGTGACGGGGATAATACCGACCTCTTCCTTTTCGGTCCATATCGTCAAAGGACAGGGTTTGTTGTCGTCAAGTCCGCAGACGTACGTGATACCATTTGTTTCCGTAAAGCTTCGCGCCATCTTCTGTATCGCCTCGACACAGGCGAATATGCTTTTTCCGGTTGCGCTACATCGGTATACTTCCGTACCGCCGGAAATGAGCTGAAGGTCGAGTTTCCCTATCGTAACGTGTGCAAAGTACGAGATGGTCTTGTCGGTTTGATGCTTCAAAATACGCACCATGATATCCATCGGGATTTCTGTTGACATAATTTTATTTTTTTAAATTTTCAATGAGCCTTTCGGTACCATGCCGAAAGAAAAACCCTCGAGCCACGCTGTGGTTGAGGGTTTTTCTTTGGTGTCGTTAGAAACGGGGGAGTTAACAGTACCAAAAAGAAGCCCTCAACAGGAGTGCCTTCTTAGTTGTTTTCTTGGTCGTAAGTACTGCGTGTCGCATACGGTCACTCTAGCACAGGTCGTTATTCGCGCAAGCAGGTTGTCCCCACATTGGGAGGTATCTGCCCGTTGACAACCTATACCCCCTAGGGGTATAATAGGACAATGCATGGTGTAACCGAACAGAAGCTCCTACGGAGGCTCTCCATCATTGAGGGTCAGCTTCGGGGGGTCAAAAAGATGGTGGAAGAAGGCCGGTACTGCGTTGACGTCATAATGCAAACCGAAGCGGTAAAGTACGCGCTTTCCGGCGTGGAAGATGTACTTCTTGAGAGGCACCTTTCTACGCATGTCGTTGAACAAATGAAGCAGGGAGAAGAGTCGAAAGCTACGGCGGAGATTCTCAAGATTTATAAGTTGGCGCAGAGGAAAAAATGACCCCGACAGGGACGGGGTCATCCCTGTGGAAACAGGGATCCAGTGGCTCATATCCGGGGAAAATCCTAAATCCTAAATTATTAATTATTAATTTTTTTATAATACTAT
>JAUSFR010000046.1 GCA_030649775.1 bacterium
AACTAAGAAGTTTGCGCGGCGCTCCTCGCTAGCCGAAATGAGTAATTAAACACGCTACAAACTACAAAATCGGGACAGCTAGTTCACTAGCTGTCCCGAACACGCGTATCAGTTAGAATGAAACCTTCAGGGATGTACCGACTGACGCTCTCTCCCGGATGTTACCTTTGGTCCCGCCGGGAACGTACTCGCACTCGGTAACGCACCCGCACATATCTACTCGGGATTTCCCGCCGAAACATCCAGACTAGGAGAGCACTACCAGCGACAGAGAACAAGAAGAACGGCCACCATTGACTAATCATCTTTCCATACAACATTACTATATTCATATTATTCCTTTCGTCTTAAGTTACTCCTCTACCCACGCAGATGAGAGTACCTTCTATCTCCAAAGCCGAAGGAACAGAAGTTTTCTTACAACACGGCAATACCTTCCCTCGTTACGCCTCTATCTCGGAGACAATTGAAGCAAAGAGTTTAAAGTATTCTTCCGACCGTTTTTGATGCGAATAGGAGAGATGAACCGCTTCAATTATCGGGATGAGGGCGATGTCCGTCGTGGAAACCGTGGTACTATGTACCTGTTTCTTGCTACCTTTCGTATGAAAAAATTATTGTCACAGGCCTATTGGCACAAACTCTTTGCAGTCGGTGTTCTTCTCAAGGGATTAAACAGTGTGTGGGGGACACTGGGCGGATTTCTTATTTTGTTTTTGAGCAAAGAAACGCTCAACCGTTGGTTTTCGGTGATTACCCAAGGTGAACAGGTGGAAGACCCGAGCGACAAGGTCATCGCGTTTCTGGCGCACGCGCTCCAGAATGTTTCAAGCAGTACCCAGACGTTTGTCGCGTTCTATATGCTTCTCCACGGCATCCTCAATATTTTTCTCACGATTCAGCTCGCGCGGGATAAACACTGGGCCTATCTCGTGACGATAGGCATCACGACACTGTTTTTGCTCTACCAGGTGTACCGCATCAGCGTACATCATTCGTTGGTGCTCCTCGCGGTAACGCTTTTTGACATCTTGTTTGTGTTCCTCACGTGGCACGAATACCGTCACCATACGGAGAAAACCGCCATAGGCATTACCGCGTAGAGATAGTCGCACCTTCAGAATGTCAACGAACGCGTTTTTCTCGTTATTAATAATTTCACTGCTATGTTTGAACTCAAAGAAAAAGTTGCGCTCGTCACCGGCGCCCGCCGAGGAATGGGACGAGCACACGCTCTCGCACTCGCGAAACAGGGAGCTACGGTTATCATCACGGATGTTGACCTCAACGACTGTCAGCAGGTGGAAGCAGAGGTTATCTCTGCAGGAGGAAAATCCGTTTGT
>JAUSFR010000010.1 GCA_030649775.1 bacterium
CTCCGCGAGCCATGCGTCAAACGAACCCCATTGTGTAATGAGCATTTTATACATAGGACTGTCCTTGGTAAGGGGAACAGAACCTCCTTCCAAACTTCTGAAGTACACCTCGTGGTTTCGCATACCATTAAACTCAAATCCAAACCTTCGGTTCACTTCGGCGAGCGCGTAGGCATTTTTTTCCGCGTCTTGTTTTAACTCCTGTATCTTTGAAAGGACCAGATTGGCGTGCTTTACATACCCCGCGTACAGCTTGAGATGTTCCTCAATGGTTTTTGCGGAAATCCCTTTGAGCACGGGAATGATAAATTTTTGTTCAACAAATGTCATAATACGACACCAATCCATGAATGAAAACGGATGACACGAATCACAAACAGGAACTGGAGATTTAGTTCATAATGTTCTGCAAGTATAACATACTTTTTTGACAGTTTTTATAAGAGGTGTACAGTGATTTCGGAAGACACACACGTTCTTCTGCGAACAACTCAATTCTGAAAGCTATTATGAATAACTGTTCCTGTTACTCTGGTTCCGGCCCATGCCCTCACTGTCAGTGGCGAGCGACATACCGATGGTCAATCCTTGCCTGTACCCTCTCCGCCCTTATCTATGGTGTTCTCGCCCATTTCGGGAAGCTACCCCTCGTTGGGGCGTTCGGGCTATCACGATGGTGGGATGTTGTCGGGGTGGTGGTGTTCGTTCCGATCACCATCCAAGCCTTAAGAGCATTGTGCTCTACATCTCCTGATAAGGGTGAATTTGTTGGTGGTTTTGTTATCGGTTGGCTCGCCGGTATTGGTTTTCTTTTCTGGAAAGGTTGCATCGCGGGCTTCATCGCGCTTCCCGTCGGGTTCCTGACTGTTCTCGTTGTCTACTATCTGGTTCAAATATTGGGAGGCGTATTGGATTTTCTCGCTGACCATTTCGGATGGTGGTTCGTAGGCGAACCGCATCCGAGACAAAAGCATCGCTGACCGTCACTCGCATCTTCTTGCACAGCCTGTCCAAAATTGGACAGGCCTTTTTCTTTTCCGACTCGTTCGGGGTGCTATACTTTTTCTTGTGGACTCCTTTAGAAAAAATCTGCCGTGGTATATTCTCGGGCTTCTTTTTGTCGCGACACTGCTCGTTTGGTACGCGGTGGGAGCGGAAGACAGGGGAGGGAAGCTTACCGTTGCGTTTTTGAATATCGGGCAAGGTGACGCTATTTTCATAGAGTCACCGACAGGTGTGCAGATGATGATAGACGGTGGTCCCGGCGCGGTGGTGCTTCGCGAGCTCGGAAAGGTCATGCCGTTCTATGACCGCTCTATTGACCTTCTCCTTGTCTCCAATCCCGATACCGACCACCTGTCGGGGTTTTTGGATGTTCTTCGCTCGTTTAAAGTTGTTGCCGTTGTAGAACCCGGCACGGTTGGCGCATCGGCTGATTTTCACTCGCTTGAAAATGCAATAGAAAAGGAAGGCGCTCGAAAGGTGTTGGCGCAGAGAGGTCAAAAGCTTGACCTTGGAGGTGGGGTTTATTTTGAAATACTGTTTCCCGACAGGGATGTGTCGGGTCTTAACACCAATGACGGTTCCATAGTCGGAAAACTCGTGTATGGAAACACCTCATTCCTTTTTCTCGGAGACGCTCCAGCGTCTATAGAAGAGTATGTAGCGTATTTAGATAAAGAGCATCTCAATGTAGATGTGCTGAAAGTCGGACACCATGGTTCCAAGACCTCTACAAGCGAAGCACTGCTCGGGTTTGCGTCACCGGCCATGGCGGTTATTTCCGCAGGAAAGGATAACAAGTATGGACACCCGCACGCGGAGGTGCTGGACCGCCTCAAGCAATTTGAAGTGCAAACTTTCGGCACCTACGAAAAGGGAAGGGTCATTATGGAATCGGACGGGGAGACGGTGTGGGTAAAAAAGTAGCCGGAACGCGCAGCGTTCCGGCTCGGGCATTACCGTTCATAGGGCATTGCCGGCGCGGGGTATTCAAGAGCACGGTCTGCGAACTCCTGCCATCGTTTTATGTCGGGATGATCCTTGTCTTTCGGAAATTCCCTAAGGTGATTTGATAAGGTGGCATTCAGTCTCTCAACTATGTGGAGAAATTCATGGTAATTTCCAGCAGTTATTTCAGTATGTTGCCACAGGTGTGACAAATCCTGAAAATCCCTGCCACATTCTATGCGTGAACGGTGGCACATCCGAAAAGGCTGTACCCATATGAAGTAGATCGCGACAGTCACCATGGTCGCAACCCCTATTCGTATCAGAGTTCGCAGTAACGACTGGAAAAAGCTCAAAGCCTCCTCCGAGAAACCGAATCGGGAAACGGACACGGCTACACAAAGAAGAAGGAATGTAAGCCAGATACCAAAGAGCAATTTTGTTTTCATAGCTACATACAGAATACCCGCCTTGCGCGCTTACGCAAGGCGGGTATTCTGTTTCGCTCTTTTGTTTTTCCTAGTGCCTAGAGCCTTCTTGCCTAGGGCTTAAATGAGTCCCGCTTTCTTGAGTGTCGCAAACGCGCCGTTCTTCTGGATAGTCTTGAGCGCTTTGGTTGAGATAGTGAGTGTCATCGTTTTTTTGAGCTCGGGGATATAGATGCGCTTTTTTTGTAGGTTAAGCTGGCGCCGTTTCATACCGGTCGGGTTGAATTGCGTCGCGCGGGTGCGGTTGCTGTAGCCTCCAGCTCGGAGCGCTCCTTTCTTTGTGATGGGGCAGACCTTCATAAGAATGAAAAGCTCTAAGTTTTAAGTCCGAAGCTCTAAGAATATCGGAAACGCAATCTTTAGTTTCTTCGAGCTTAGAGCTTCTAGCTTCGAACTTGAGTTCAGCTATGCTAACATAGTCCTCATAAATTGCCAAACATGGAATTAGACGCCATATTCTCACTCCTTATACTCATCTTCTCCGTCGTGGTTCACGAAGTTGCTCACGGCTGGACGGCAAGTTACTTTGGCGACCCTACGGCACGGCTTCAAGGTCGGCTTTCGCTTAATCCCCTGAAGCACATTGACCCCATCGGGTCGGTCTTGATACCGCTTCTCCTCTACTTCACGAATGCCGGTATTATGTTCGGCTGGGCGAGGCCCGTTCCGGTGAACCCCTATAATCTTCGGGGTAAATATGGTGAGGCGATAGTGTCGGTCGCGGGACCGCTTTCAAATCTCTGTATCGCCTTTGTATTCGGCCTTCTCATTCGTTTTGGAGGAGGACTGATGACCCTCTCATTTCTGCATATTGCCGAAATGGCGGTCATCATCAATATCGTGCTCGCAATTTTTAATCTTGTACCGATTCCTCCGCTTGATGGTTCAAAAATCCTATTCGCGTTTCTTCCATACCATCTCCAATCTTTTCGGGATTCGCTCGAGCGGTACGGCTTCTTCATTGTCCTTTTCTTTATCGTCTTTTTGTGGCAATATCTCACACCCATCATCGGGCTCGTGTTCTCCTTGTTTACCGGCATATCGTTTTAACCATCCTCGGCTTTTTTGATTGCTTTTTCAGGGGCGGGTGGTATTCTTGACAGAGCGTGTCTTTAGTAATTTAACGTATTTTCTCGTTATGGTAAAAACATCAAGACGATTTCTCCCACTTTTTGTTTTACTCTTTAGCTTCTCCTTTGCGTTTAACGCCACGGTGGTCTCGGCACTCACCCAAGACCAGATTAACGCCATTATCTCTTTGGTGCGCTCTTTTGGCGTGGATGAGTCTATCGTCAAGAATGTAGACGATTCGCTGAACGGACGAACGCCGACTATCGTGACAGAAGTAATGCCGGAGCAGTCATTTTGCTACAACTGGAGTAAAGACTTAACGGTCGGCTCGGGTGGTTCGGATGTCAAAGCTCTTAATGACGCTCTCTCAAAAGAAGATATTTCCGACAGAATGTTAAGTCAAGCGAGCTACTTTGATGAAAATACTGCGGGACACATTGTGCGATTGCAGGCAAAGTACGGCATTCGCCAAACAGGCTATGTCGGTCCGGTGACTCGCGCCAAGCTCAATCAATTGTATGGTTGTGGCCATAGGATTATTACCCCGCCGCCACCTCATGATGTCGTCATTCCCATAAATGTTGGTTCCAACGTGCCTGTGATAAGTGGAGTAAGCGGTCCCCAAACATTAGGCGTCAATCAGGAGGGGACATGGACGATAAAGGCCTCCAGTGCAAACGGGGGCAATCTTTCGTATTCGGTGGTGTGGGGAGATGAAAACGTCTACCCGTCTGTAACGAGTCATGCAATGCGAAACGTATACTCACAGCAATCAGCAACCTTTTCGCATAGCTATTTGCAAGCGGGAACCTACACTCCTACGTTCACCGTTACCAGTCAAAATACAATTGCGTGTATCACCACCCCTTGTCCTTCTAATGGCGGAAGCACCAAAACCAGTTTGAGCGTGAGGGTGGGGGATGTTACCCACTCGCCTTCCGTCACGGTAACTTACCCACAAGCCGGCTATAGTTTGGAAAACGGATTTAAGGGTGCTGGTAGAATAGGCTTTATAAAATGGGTGACTTCTTCAAGTATCGGTAATAACACGGTTAGTATCAATTTAACCGACCCAAGCGGTAACATCGTGATAAAACACCTTGCTGGTGGTGTTGCTAATACAGGAAGCTATGAATGGAGATATGACTCTTCAATTCCGAGCGGAAAATATCAGATTCAAGTGTTTGTAGATTCCGTTAAGGGAGGCTTCGGAGAGGGGGGATTTAGCGGTGTATTTAGCATCGAAAGCAACTCCAGTGTTTCCCCCGCAATCACCGTTCTTCGCCCGAATGGGGGAGAGACGTGGACAAAAGGGACGACACAAACCATCAAGTGGCAAGACAATCGTCCAGTTCCTGTTTCCTCCTGTTCAGATGATGGGTCGGTGTGTACCACTTCGGTGCGTACCTATGACCTCAAACTCGCACCTTACTACCCGCCGTGCACCGGACAGGTGTGTCCTATGTATGCGTACCGCGAACCATATCCGATCGCAAAAGGTGTCTACGGCTCTTCGTATGAATGGAGCGTAGGAAAAGCATCAAATACTGAAGCCGGTTTTGCTCCCGACGGTGCGTACACGATTCAAGTTTGCCAGTCTGGGACAAACACCTGTGACTTCAGTGATTCCTATTTCAAGATTACTTCTGACAGCTCCGCAAACCACGCTCCAAAAATTATTACAAGCTCTTCACTATCGGGAGACATCAAGCCCGGACAAACGGTTAACTTCTCGTGGACCGCGAGCGACCCTGACAATGACGATTTATCATGGTCAATAAATTGGGGAGAGAATAGTACCGAGGTAAGTTCATGTAGCACAGTGCGCTCACAAAATGGAAAAGGGCAGACATACACGGCGAGCCATGCTTGGGCGCAAGCTGGAACCTATCAAGTGAAAGTCACCGTGTCCGATTGTGTCGGTGGCAGTGATTCAAGTGTGTTTACCGTGGTAGTTGGAAACGTAGTTAATCCTTCCCTTCCCACCGTGTCTCTTTCTGCTTCCAGTGGAGGACGTACCGTGTATTCGTCAGATTCGCCCAGTTCCAATGGCGACCCCGTAGGAGGAATGTTGACCGTCAATGTTGGCGATGTTGTTTCCTACAAGTGGAGCACGAATGGTAGCTCGGCAACCTCAAACTATACGGTATCGGGAGGAGGAGAGCCTTGCAATTGGTATCCTGCGAGCAGTGGCCCGCTATTCCCGTGGGTTGCAAATACGACCAGCGGTTCGTATCCTTCGTCATCCTACCAGCTGGCCACTATTTCATCCTGCCAAGCCGGGCACACGTATAAGATGAGTTACAAGGGAATGAATAGCAGTGGCTCAAATACGGCGGAGGTAACCGTCGTGGTAAACTCTCAAACGACTCAAGCTCCAACGGTAGACACCTGTCGGTTGGATTTTACAAACGGCACCAATATTACGCGAGACGCCATCGGCATTGAAAGTAGTTGTTTGGCGCGCATTTGTGATGTTTACGGTCCCGCCAATGCCGCTCGGGGCACAGCATCGCAGTGTGTGTTTTCAGGAAAGATTATTAAACACTATCCGGCTATAACTTCTGTCCAGCCTTCAATTACCGTCCTCTCGCCGAACGGGGGAGAGTCGTGGCAAGCGGGCTCCACGCAGACTCTTAGATGGAATTCCTCAAATGTTTCAAGAGTGTCTCTTGACCTCTACAATCCAAATACCGGCGCATTGTTATTTAAGAACCTGGTCAATGTGGCGGGTAATCCAGGAAGTGTAAATTGGACCATCCCGTCGCATCTACAGCCAGGACAATACTGGCTTAGGGTTGGAACCTGTCTCAACCCCTCTGTCGATTGCAACACATCAGGGGCAATTGACCCCGTAAGTATGAACGGTGTATATGACGGAAGCGACTCTTATTTCACTATCACTTCACCAACTGTAACCACCTCCGTCACTCCTGTTATCTCCTCTCTTTCCTCTTACGCGGGTTCGGTTGGGACGACGGTGACGGTTTCAGGAACAGGATTTAGTTCGGACAGCTCCATCTACTTTGGTAGCATTACCGTAACGCCCACCAATGTTTCCGCGACCAGTATGACCTTCACGGTGCCCAGCACAAACGTTGGGTACTACTATGTATCCACCAAGAGCGGAAACAATTTCAGCAATCACGATAAGCTCTTCAATGTAACGGCTTCCACAACGACTCAATAGTCACGTCCCCCTACCATTCCTTTAGTAAACTGCCGAATTGTTTCGGCAGTTTTGCTTAAGTTACGGGTGGACCTGTCCCGTGACGAGTCGGCGAGTTTTACGGGGACTTGTCCCGTGGCCGGCTTCGGCTTTACGGGGACCTGTCCCGTGGCCGGCTTCGGCTTTACGGGATTGCATTTTTCAGGGTCTTAGGTTACAGTAGTGCCCACGCTTTCTAGCTGTACGTTTTGCTAGAAAAAGAGTTAAGTGTGGTCTTTCGGGACCCCAGTAGTAGAACCTCAAAGATTCGGTTCACTACGGGGTGACGATTTTCTACCTCGCTTCGCACCACAAGGGTACTTCCAATTTCTAGTTCACTTTGTTCATAAGAAATTGAGTCGCTCATAACAAAATCAATCGTGTCTACCATCAATCAACTCGTAAAACGAAAGCGCCGTAGCGCTCCGTACAAATCCAAGACTCCCGCGCTCGCGAGAGGTTTTAACGTGATTAAAAACCGCCCGGTCTATTACCCCGCGCCGTTTAAGCGAGGTGTCTGCACGAAGGTCACCACCAAGACCCCCCGTAAACCAAACTCGGCTATCCGCAAGATTGCCCGTGTTCGCCTCACGAACGGTATGGAAGTTACCGCCTACATTCCCGGAATGGGACACAACCTTCAGGAACACGCGGTCGTGCTTTTGCGCGGTGGTCGTGTGAAGGACGTCAACCTTCGTTACCAGATTGTCCGTGGCGTGCTTGATGCCGGTGGCGTTGAGAAGCGTATGAAGGGACGAAGCTCGTACGGAGCGAAGAAGCCCAAGAAGGCATAAGCTCTAAGAAAGAAAAGCTAGAAGCTCGAAGAATTATTACTTTGAATTTCTTAGGACTTCGAACTTAGTGCTTCGAGCTTGAATATCCCAATTAACTCACTTAGATAATAATAAAAAATTATGCGTCGTAAGGTCAAAAACCGAAAAGAGCTCCAGCCTGATGCGATTTACAACTCGCAGAAGGTGACGAAGCTCATCAACTACTGTATGGAGGACGGTAAGAAAGAGGCCGCGCGCAAAATCGTGTTCGGAGCCTTTTTGATTATCAAAGAAAAGCTGAAGACGGAAAATCCGCTAGAAGTGTTTGATACCGCTCTCAAAAATATCACCCCGCTGATGGAAGTCCGTTCCCGCCGTGTCGGTGGCGCGAACTACCAAGTGCCGGTTGAAGTTCGTCAGGAACGTCGTCTCGCACTTGCGTACCGCTGGCTCATTGGAGCTGCTCGCGGTAAAAAGGGAAAGCCTATGCGCGAAAAACTCGCCGAAGAGCTTATTCTCGCCTCAAAGAACGAAGGTGAAGCTGTGAAGAAGCGCGAGAACGTCCACAAGATGGCCGAGGCTAATAAGGCCTTTGCTCACTTCGCGTGGTAATTTGAGAAAGCTTATAGCTTCTAGCTGATAGCTTTTAGGGAAGACGAAGAAGAAGCGGGGTAACCCGTTTTTTCGTGCTTTATCCAACCCGTTTCTTTGCGGAATATGCTAAAATACCAATATGGCAAAAGCTATTGATTGGACCAACATTTGCAAAAAATATAAAGGGCTTTGGGTAGCGCTTTTGGATGACGAGCAGACTGTAGTTGGAAGCGGTAAAACCTTAAAAGGAGCAATCGAGAAAGCCCAGAAAAGCGGGTATCCAGACCCGATTATGATGCGCGTCCCCGCGAGGATACTTCCGTATATCGGGGGATTTCGTGTATGAAGTTCAAGTATCTCAAATTTGCTCTACCGGAACCTTCTCCCATTTTCGGTCCCACGCTTCCCAAACCCATTATCCCGATTGAACTGACGTTTGGGGACAAGCGAGTCCGATACGGAGCGCTGGTAGACTCCGGAGCTGATTTTTGTATGGTGGACGGAGCCATCGGAGAATTTTTAGGTATAGATGTTCAGGCAGGCGTACATGAAGTGTTTGGTGGTGTTGAGGAAAGTAAAGGACTGGAGGTGTTCTTTCACACGCTTACTCTGGGTGTTGGAGGTCTTGAATACGAAACCGCTGTCGGTTTTTCTACGATATCGCAAACCATGGCTTCTGTGTCTTGGGGCAGTATGGGTTCTTTGACCGATTTATCGTGAAGTTCGATTTAGTAAAAGGGGAAATTGAACTTAAGCAAAGGAAGTAATGACTGTTGCAGACATCAAAATCCTCGCTCAGCAAATTGTCGCAGAAGCGCGCAAGCTAAGTGTTGCACATACAAACGAAGGTGCCGCGCCTGTTAGCTATGCATGCATTTTTGCGCATAGTCAGTCGGAATATCAGGAGATGGTGAAGGTGGTCGGTGAACTTGGTCCGGTTGTCAAAGAGACACCAATGGGACCTATTTTTCATATCACTCCGCTTACTACCGAATCGGGGGTATTCACGCTACTCAAGGTTCGTCGGCCCGAGGATCGACGTCCACAACTAGGGTATGCGGACTTCACTGTTTCCAACTACGAGCGGTTCAAGGGGACGTATCTCGGAACGACGGACTTCAGGCTTATTACTCGCCCGCAGTATGAAATGGTTGAACTCTCGGATAAAGCCTTCAACGTCTTAGCGTATTACGCTTTCCCGTCGCTTCCCGAGGTATTAAATACTAAGGGGTAACCCTTTTTGCATTTTTGGCGAGAGTGCGGTATTCTGCAGGGACGCTTTTGGGCGTTTTTATTTTTACCTTAATTCATACTTCTTACTTCATAATTCATTTCTATGCTCCGCGACTACCCCCTAGAGCGAGTCCGAAATTTCGGCATCATCGCCCACATTGACGCCGGTAAAACCACGACCAGTGAGCGCATCCTTTTCTATACCGGTATGATTCACAAAATCGGCGAGGTACACGAAGGCGAGACCGTGACCGATTGGATGGAGCAGGAGCGAGAACGCGGTATCACCATCACCGCCGCAGCCATCACCTGTTTTTGGAATCCTACGTATATGCCGAAGACGGACGTGTCGCTGAAGCATCGTTTCAATATTATTGACACCCCGGGACACATCGACTTTACCGTAGAGGTGAAGCGTTCACTTCGTGTACTTGACGGCGCGGTCGTCGTCTTTGACGGCGTGGCCGGAGTGGAGCCACAGTCGGAGACCAACTGGCGCTATGCCGACGAAGGAGAGGTGCCTCGCATCTGTTTCATCAACAAGCTTGACCGTATGGGCGCGTCGTTTGAGAAATCGTATGCCTCTATTCTTGACCGACTTAATCGGAGCGCCGTTCGCATGCAGATTCCTGTCGGACTTGAGGAAAACTTTACCTCGGTTGTAGACCTCTTGAAGATGAAGGCATACGACTTCACCGGTGAGAAGGGTATTGAGGTGAATGAGAAAGAAATCCCGGCAGACTATGTGGAGGAGGCAAAAAAATATCGCGCTATGCTCGTGGAGAAAATCGTGGAGCAGGACGACGCGCTGATGAGCCAGTACCTGGAAGGGAAAGAGCCTTCAGTCGAGGTGCTCAAAGCGACACTTCGCAAGGCGGTTATCGCGAACAAAATCTTTCCAGTCTTTTGCGGTTCAGCTCTTAAGAACAAGGGCGTGCAACTCGTGCTTGATGCGGTTATTGACTACCTCCCGTCTCCGCTTGATATGCCAGCGACGCGCGCCATTGAAGTGAAGAGCGGACTTCCGGTGGAACGTCACGCTTCGGACGAAGAGCCGTTTTCCGCGCTGGTGTTCAAGCTCCAGACTGACCCGTTCGTGGGACAGCTCGCCTTCTTCCGTGTGTATTCAGGGTCCGTGGAAGCCGGTTCATACGTCTACAACTCAAGCACCGGCAGTCGTGAACGGCTTTCTCGTATTGTTCGTCTTCAGGCCGACAAACGTGAGGAGGTGAAGCAAGTGTTTGCCGGGGAAATCGCCGCCGCGGTGGGTTTGAAGGAGGCTCGTACGTCTCACACACTCTGTGACGAGGCGAACCCCGTCGTGCTTGAAGCGATTAAGTTTGCTGACCCGGTCATCTCGCTTCGCATTGAACCCAAGACCAAAGCCGACCAAGAAAAGATGGGCTTTGCTCTGAAGCGTCTCGCGGATGAAGACCCGACCTTCCGTATTAAGAGTGACCAGGAGACAGGGGAGACGGTCATCATGGGTATGGGTGAACTTCAGCTTGAAATTATGGTGGACCGAATGAAACGCGAGTTTTCCGTGGAGGCGAACGTAGGGAAGCCACAGGTGGCATACCGTGAGACCATTCAGGGAGAGGCGGAGGCCGAGCACAAGCATATCAAGCAGACCGGAGGACGCGGTCAATACGGCCACGTCAAAGTGGTGGTAAGGCCAATGAAACCGATTGACCCCGAGGCTAAGGTCAAGAAGAACGTCTCACGCTACGACCATTTTGAATTTATTGATTCTATTAAAGGTGGCGTTATTCCGATTGAGTTTATTCCCGCCGTTGAAAAGGGCGTGAAAGAAGGTCTTGAGCGCGGTGTCGTGGCAGGCTTCACTCTTGTGAATGTATCCGTAGAGCTTATCTTCGGTTCGTCGCACGATGTGGACTCGTCCGAGATTGCCTTCAAGATTGCCGGTTCGCAGGCGGTGCAGGATGCGTGTAAGCGTGCACGGCCCGTCATCCTTGAACCTATCATGAAGGTGGAAGTGGTGACCCCGGACAAATTCCTCGGTGATGTCACTGGACACCTCGCTTCCAAACGAGGACAGGTGGAAAATGTCAGCGAACGAGGACTCAACAAAGTGGTTGATGCCAAGTGCCCGCTTGCCGAAATGTTCGGCTATATTACCACCCTCCGCTCAATGTCCGAAGGACGAGCCAGCTTTACGATGGAATTTGACCATTACGAGGCCGTGCCCCCGAATGTCGCGCAAACCATCATTGAGGCGAGAGGAATGGCGAAGTAAAAGGGGTGATTGCATGTTTCAGCCTTTTTTGTTAGGATACTCGCACATGCGTTTCGCGTTTTTAAGCGCGTATTTATGAGTTAATCGTATAAATCTCGAAGCTCGAAGCACGAAATACGAAACAATATCTAAATTCCAAGTTCAAGATTGTAAACGGAAGAGTCTGTTTGAGTTTTGGGGTTTGGAACTTGTTTCGAATTTCGATATTTGGATTTCGGATTTACATAAAAAATATGGCAGAAGAATTTAAGAGAGACAAACCGCACGTCAACGTCGGGACCATTGGTCACGTTGACCACGGCAAGACTACCCTCACTGCGGCAATCACCGCAGTGCAAGCAAAGAAGGGATTGGCGAAGCCCATCTCCTATGACCAGGTAGCGAAGGCCTCCGAAAAGGAAGGTCGCCGTGACCCGTCAAAAATTATCACCATTGCGATTTCTCACGTTGAGTATTCAACCGAGGCGCGCCACTATGCGCACGTTGACTGTCCCGGACACGCCGACTACGTGAAGAACATGATTACCGGTGCCGCTCAAATGGACGGTGCGATTCTTGTCGTATCCGCTGTTGATGGTCCGATGCCTCAAACGCGAGAACACATTCTCCTCGCGAAACAAGTCGGTGTACCGAAGATTGTCGTCTTCCTCAACAAAGTTGACCTCGTGCAGGACAAAGACCTTCTTGACCTCGTTGAAGAGGAAATCCGAGAGTTGCTTACGAAGTACGGTTTTGACGGCAAAGAGGCTCCGATTATTAAGGGTTCCGCTTTGAAGGGATTGGAGGGCGACGCCGAAGGCGTGAAGAGCATTGAAGCGCTCCTCGCCGCACTTGACTCTTACATCCCGATTCCCGTACGCGAAATTGACAAGCCGTTTCTTATGCCGATTGAAGACATCTTCTCCATTGAAGGACGAGGGACCGTCGTGACCGGTCGTATTGAACGCGGAAAGGTAAAGGTGGGTGAAGAAGTTGAAATCATTGGCCTCAAGCCCACGGTTAAGACGACCATCACCGGTATTGAAATGTTCAACAAGAACCTCCAGGAAGGTATGGCCGGTGACAACGCCGGAGTACTCCTCCGAGGTACGAAGAAAGAAGTCGTGCACCGCGGTCAGGTTATCGCGAAGCCAGGCACGACACTTCCTCACACCGATTTTGAGTCTGAAGTGTACATCTTGAAGAAGGAGGAAGGAGGCCGTCACACGCCATTCTTCGCCGGCTACAAGCCTCAGTTCTACATCCGCACCACCGACGTGACCGGAGAAGTGACTCTCCCCGAGAAAACCGAAATGGTTATGCCCGGAGACACCATCCAGTTCAAAGTGAAGCTTGTCGCTCCGGTCGCGCTTGAAGAGAAGATGCGCTTTGCTATCCGTGAAGGAGGCAAGACGGTAGGCGCGGGAGTGGTCACGAAGATAGTCGCATAACACAACGCGAATGACGCGAATACCGAACGAATGACGCGAATAAAATAGGCACAACTTCTATTTTATTTGTATATTCGAGTCTTCCATTCGTAGATTCGCATTGAGTACTATGGTAACCAAATCAACAACTGAAAAAGAGACAAAGCCGAAGCGAGCACCCCGCGCGAAGAAAGCCGTGAAGGCTGACGCGGTGCCGAAACTTCGCATCCGTGTCCGTGCCTACGAGCACAAGATATTGGATGCGTCCATCAAGCAGATTCTTGACGTTGCCTTTCGCTTTGATGCGGTGGTGCAGGGTCCGATTCCGCTCCCGACCGAAATCAAGAAGTACACGGTCAACCGCTCGTCCTTCATCTACAAAAACTCGCGAGAACAGTTTGAGATGCGGGTACACAAGCGTTTGATTGATATCGTCAATCCCACCCCGAAACTCATTGAAGCGCTCACCAATCTTTCGCTCCCTTCGGGAGTTACGATTGATGTAAAGATGCTTTAGAAAAAAGAGCCCCGACGAAAGTCGGGGCCCTTTTTCATTTCCAGGTACTCCACGCACCATTCTTTGACTTTTTTCCTGTCCTCTGATAGTCTTTCGCCACTGCTACAGAATGGATGTTATGGGTGAAGCAGGAACCGCTAAGCCATAGGCTTATGTTCACAAAAGTATGAAATTTCTCTTAGGCACAAAGGTGAATATGACGCAGGTATGGGACGAGCGAGGAAACGCCCGTCCGGTTACGATTGTCTCGGTGACGCCAAACGTGGTGACCCACCTCCGCACCGTAGAGAAGGACGGCTACAGCGCGGTTCAGCTCGGCTACGGCACCCGCAAGGCGAAGAACGTTAATAAGGCAACGAAGGGTCATGTAAAGGAGCTCGGTAGTTTCGCGGGTCTTCGCGAGTGGCGACTTGATGTTCCGGCCACACAGGCGGTTGGCGACAAAATCGGTGTAGACATTTTTGAGAAAGGGGAGTTCGTCACCGTGAGCGGTATTTCAAAAGGACGAGGATTTCAGGGTGCGGTGAAACGACATGGATTTCATGGAGGGAGCCGAACGCACGGTCAGAAACACAGCGAACGCGAGCCGGGAGCCATCGGTGGAGCTGCGCGTGCCGGAGGTCGTGTAGCCAAGGGTATGCGTATGGCCGGCCGAATGGGAGGCGACCGCGTAACGGTCACGAACCTCAAGGTGGTAGATATCATTCCCGAGGAAAACCTCATTTTGATTGAAGGCGCGGTACCGGGGAGGAGAGGAACGGTAGTAGAAATCAAAGCATAAGAAAGCCAGAAGCACGAAGCTCGAAGAACTGTTACAGTCAGTCTTAAGAAATTAAAGCTTAAAAATTCTTCGAACTTAGAGCTTAGAACTTCGAACTTACACTATGGAATCAGTCATTTACAACCAAGACGGCAAGGAAAAAGGGAAGATAGCACTTCCCGAGAGCGTGTTTGGCGTGAGCTGGAACCCCGACATTGTGCATCAGGTGTCCCAGTCAATGCTCTCCAATCGCCGTCAGGGAAGCGCCCACAGCAAAAACCGTGGAGAGGTGTCCGGTGGTGGCAAGAAGCCGTGGAAACAGAAAGGTACTGGACGAGCACGCCACGGGTCTTCACGCTCCCCGATTTGGGTGGGTGGAGGTGTCGCGCACGGACCGCGCAATGACCGCAATTATGACCGCAAAATCAACCGAGAGCTCAAAAAGAAGGCGCTCTATATCGCGCTTTCAAAGAAGCTCAAGGAAGGAGAGATACTTCTCCTGAGCGGTATCGTGATGCCCGAGATTAAGACGAAGGACGCAAAAGAGGTGCTCGGCAATCTCGCGAAGATAAAGGGGTACGCGTCTATCGGGAAAAGCCGAAACGCGGCGCATATCATTCTTCCCGGGAAGGACAAGCACGTGGAGAAGAGCTTCCAAAACTTCGGCAATCTTTCCGTTGGAGAGGCGCGAAACCTTAACCTGCTTGATGTGCTGACGTACAAGTATCTGGTCGTCGTAAATCCGGAAGAGAGTTTGAAGCTTCTTACTCCTAAAACCTCGTAAGAACAGGCGCTAGGCTTTAGGCACTAGGCACTAGGAAAGAAAATCTTAGTGGCCGGAGTACCTAGAGCCTAGAGCCTCGTTTCCTAGAGCCTAGACACTATGTCATTACTCAACTTAGGAAAAAAGAATACCGCGGTTAAGCCGGCTCCCAAAAAGGAGCGGGCCGGGAAGGTTGTCGCCACTCTAGGAGTGAAGCATGTAAGCGGGAAGATGAATCCTGGCGTGCTCGTGCGACCGCATATCACCGAGAAGGCTGCAGCCTCCGCCGAAAAGGGAGTATACGTCTTTAACGTATCCTTACACGCGAACAAGCTTGAAATCGCACGGGCCGTTGCTCTGTTTTACAAAGTGAACCCGATTAAAGTTACGATTGTGGCTATCCCCAAAAAGCGCATTACCGTCAAAGGTCGCCCAGGGTTCCGAAAGGGAGGCAAGAAGGCGTACGTCTTTTTGAAGAAGGGAGAGAAGATAGAGTTAATGTAGGCACTAGGTTTTAGGCGCTAGGCACTAGGGAAGACAAGTCTTCTCGGTCCTAGGGCCTAGAGCCTTCTGCCCTAGAGCCTAGATTATGAAAACCTACAAACCAACCTCCAAATCCCGCCGAAGCATGACCGGTATCAATTACCGAGATTTCTTGACGACGAACACTCCGCACAAGGCACTCGTTTCGGGAGGGAAGCGTGACGCGGGACGCAACAACTACGGACGCATTACCGTTCGTCACCAAGGAGGCGGACACAAGCGTTCGTTTCGTGATGTTGATTTTGTCTACAACAAGTTTGATATTCCCGCCAAGATTGCGAGTGTTGAGTACGACCCGAATCGTAGTGGGTTTATTGGACTCGCGGTCTATGCCGACGGCGAGAAGCGCTATGTGCTTCTTCCCCAAAGTGTAAAGGTGGGACACACCTTTTTGGTATCCGAAAAAGCCCCGGTGCTTCCCGCGAACCGTTTACCGCTCCGCGCCATTCCCGTTGATACCTTCGTCTACAATGTAGCCTTGAAGCCAAACGGTCCCGGTCTTATCGCCCGCTCCGCGGGAAACTCGGCCAAGGTTAAGGCGCAGGAAGGGAACTATACCTTCATTGAACTTCCTTCAACCGAGGTACGCAAAGTCATCAATACCGCGTGGGCAACCATTGGTATGGTCTCCAACGAAGAAAACCACCTCGTCTCTATCGGCAAGGCAGGACGCTCCCGCTGGCTCGGTATTCGCCCAACCGTTCGTGGTGGTGCGCAGAACCCGCCCGACCACCCGTATGGTGGAGGTGAAGGACGACAAGGTAGAGGACTGCGTCGTGCGAAGACTCGTTGGGGTAAGCCGTCAGGCAAGGGACAGAAGACCCGCACGCCGAAGAAATACTCAAATGTGTTTATTATCTCTCGCCGAAAAGTCGGCAGTAAACGCGGAACAGCACTCCACTAACAAAAAAAAGCCACCCCGAAGATTGGGGTGGCTTTTGCGTTATTGTTACATAGACATAGATAGTTTTCTTGCTACCAAGCCCCCTCCAAGAAACGTCCAGATGATGCCGAAGGCGAGGGCAAGTTCCACGGGATTTCTCAAGCTGTCCGACCATTCAGGAGGGAAGAGCTCTGGAAGTACATACACCGTGACAAGGAGGACAAACCCCAGACTACCCGCTCCAAACGCAAGAAAACTTAAGAACCGAAGGAAGTCATTTGATTTCATAGTTATTCCCTTAACTCGCGGTATCCTAGGCGATAACCATGACGGCGTCAACACGCGATTGACTTTTTACCCTTATTCCTGTTAGTATGCGGGGACGCCAATCGGCGGTTTTTTACTGAAAACGCAAGGAGCGAAGCGACTATGCTTTTCGTAACCCCGTGGAATATTCCTGCTTTGCAGGAATCCCGCCAAGGGCGGGATATTCCACAGGGTGGCGATTTCTATAGTCGCTCCGCTCCTTACAAATCAGCCACATGACCCGATCACTCAAGAAAGGACCCTATATAGACCCGCGCGTGCTGAAGAAGCTCGTCGGGAAGCGACCGGAATCGGCCGCTCCTATTAAGACCTGGTCGCGCGCCTGCGTGATTACGCCGGAAATGCTCGGCTTCAAGTTTTTGGTACACAACGGCAAGGACTTTCCCGAAGTGCTTGTGAACGAAGATATGGTGGGCCATCGCTTGGGTGAATTCTCGCTGACCCGCAAGTTCGTGAAGCACGGAGGTAAGATGCAGAAAGAGCTTGAAATGAAGAAGAAAGAGGCCGAAATCGCCGCGACAGCAACTGCCAAAACGGCAGCGACGGAAGCAAAGAAATAATGGCTCGGCCCGCAGTTTCAGCATTCAGGCTTCTGAATACTGAAACTGCGGTTGCCGAACATTACCCCGTGCAGTAAAAACCTTTCAGGTTTTATTTCGCTAAAGCGAAATACTGCACAGGGTGATGATTTTCAAAAACTCGCAGACTCGTTAAGAAAATCAATCATGAAAGCCATTCTCAACAATTACCGCCAGTCACCTCGCAAGATGCGTCTTGTCGTTGACGCCGTGCGAGGAAAGACCGTCGCAGAGGCGCAGGCAATGCTCGCACTGATGCCGAAGGTTGCCACCATTCCGCTCCGCAAACTGCTTTCAAGTGCCATTTCAAATGCTAAGGAAAACGCGAAGGTAACCGACACCGGAGCGCTCATCATCAAGGATTTTCGGGTAGACCCGGGAGTGGTGCTGAAGCGTTCAATGCCACGTGCTCACGGCTCCGCGTACCAAATACTTAAGCGCACGAGTAAAGTAACCCTTCTTCTTGCAGAGAAGGAAACACCAAACACCAAACACCAAACACCAACGAAGAAAGCAAAATAGAGTTGGTTATTGTTTCTTGGTTATTGATTATTTATCCCTATGTCCCACATCGTTCATCCATACGCACATCGCCTCGGTATCATTAAGGATTGGAAGTCCCGCTGGTTCGGCGTGAAAGGCGAGTACCAGAAGCTCCTGAAGGGAGATATTCTCGTTCGTGAGCTTTTGGTAAAGCGTCTTCGTGGTATGTATGTTGCCGACGTTGCTATTGAGCGCGGTCCGAAGCTTTTCCGCATCATCATTCGTACCTCACGCCCTGGTATGCTTATCGGCAAAAGCGGGGAAGGTGCGACCAAGCTCAAGAACGAGCTTTTGAAGTTCGCGAGGAAGAACGCGCTTTCGGGGTTTGAAAATCTTAAACTTGATGTTGAAGAGGTACGCTCCCCGGAGTCCAACGCTGCCATCGTCGCTCATATGATTGCCGAAGGTCTTGAAAAGCGCCTTCCGTTCAGACGCGTCATGAAGCAGACGATTGATAAAGTGATGGCGAACCGCGACGTGAAGGGGGTTCGTGTGTATCTTGGAGGTCGTCTTGGTGGCGCCGAAATGGCGAGAACCGAAGAACTCAAGAAGGGACGCATTCCGCTCCAGACACTGCGCGCCGACATTGATTACGCCCGCGAGCGAGCCCATATGACCTACGGCGATATTGGTATCAAGGTGTGGGTGTATAAGGGAGAGATATTCGCGGATAAAGTCGCAGTAAAAAAGTAGTAGAGACAGGCGCTAGGCTTTAGGCGTTAGGCACTAGGAAAGAAAAACCTACGTTGCCGGCAGTACCTAGAGCCTAGGGCCTAGTTTCCTAGAGCCTAAACATATGATGTTTCCCAAAAAAGTTAAATACCGAAAGTGGCACACCATGCGTCACAATCCGAAGAAGCCACAGGTTGAGACCCGTGGTACGGAGGTTTCGTTTGGCTCATTCGGGCTCAAGGCATATTCTGGTGGACGTATCCGCTCAAACCAGATTGAGGCTGCACGAAAGGTGCTCGCCCGAAGTGCCGGAAAGGCCGGAAAGGTGTGGATTCGGATTTTCCCCGATATGCCGTACACCGGCAAGCCTGCGGAAGTGGGTATGGGAAAGGGAAAAGGTGACCCACAAGGGTACTGCTTTGAGGTGCGGGCCGGACGGGTGATATTTGAAGTGGACGGCATCCCCGCCACGGTCGCCGTTGAAGCCCTTCGTAAGGCGGGAACAAAACTCCCGGTTAAGAGTAAGGTGATTGCGAGATAAGTTGTGTATTTGGTTGTTTTTAGGTAGAGTACCTCATCACAACCACCAAACACCAAGATACAATAACCAAACAAATCCCAAACTCAAACCGACTTTTTGATTGTTGTTTGGAGCTTGTTTCTTGGTTATTGATTATTTACCCTATGTCCGATTACACAAACAAATCAAGAGAGGAGTTGAATCGGCTTGTTACGGATAATCGTATTAAGTTGCAAGCCTTTAGGTTCGCCATGTCCGGCGGTAAGACCAAGAATGTGAAGGAAGGGCGCAACCTCCGAAAGGAAATTGCCCGCGCGCTTACGGAAGTCAAAGCCAAGAACGCCTAACACTATGCCAACCGAACCCAAAAAATCAAAAGCCAGAATACTCACCGGCAAGGTCGTGTCCACCAAAATGAAGGACACGATTGTGGTTGAGGTGAACCGATTTGTCCAGCACCCCAAGTACCGAAAGTACATCAACCATACCACCCGTCTCAAGGCGCACGACGCCGGAAACACGAAGGTGGAAGGTGAAAAGGTAAGCATCGTTGAATGCGCCCCGATATCAAAGCAGAAGCACTTCAAAGTCATATAGGCACTAGGCTTTAGACACTAGGCTCTAGGACAGAATCTTTTCTTCCCTAGCGCCTAGCGCCTAACTGCTAGAGCCTCACTCTTATGTTACAACCCCGCGCCATCGTCAAAATCGCAGATAACTCCGGAGGTAAAATCGGACGCATTTTCAAGGTGCTCGGTGGTTCAAAGAAGCGTTACGCGGAAATCGGCGAGATTGTGGTGCTTTCCGTACAAAAGGCGGAACCTCGAAAAGGAGTCAAAAAGAAGGATGTGCTTCACGCGGTCGTTGTTCGCCAGCGAAAACCGTTTCGCCGAAGTGACGGTTCCTACATCCGCTTTGACGAGAATGCCGTGGTTATTCTTGAAAAGGGGAAGAAGGACCCGCTCGCGGGACGCGTGTTCGGCCCAATCCCCCGAGAGCTTTCCGAGTTCGGTTTCCACAGCATTACCTCTAAGGCAGCCGAAGTCGTATAACACAATGCGAATGATGCGAATACCCGAGCGAATGACACGAATAAAATAAAACACAATTTTTTCATTTTATTTGTATATTCGCATCTTCTATTCGTACATTCGCATTGAGACCAGTATGAAAATACACAAAGGAGACAACGTCATAGTCATCTCGGGTTCCGAGAAAGGAAAGAAGGGACAGATTTCCCGTGTGTTCGCCGAGAAAAACTCGGTCATCATTGAAGGCCTCAATCTCCTGAAGCGTCACCAGAAAGCTCGCAAGGCCGGTCAGAAAGGGCAGATTGTTGAAAAGGCGATGCCTATCAATATGTCAAACGTCGCGCTCCTGGAAGGCGGGAAACCGGTACGCAGTGGCCAGAAGAAAGTCGGCGAGAAATGGATTCGGGTAAGCAGGAAGAGCGGGAAAGAGATTTAACACAATGCGAATGATGCGAATACCCGAGCGAATGACACGAATAAAATAAAACACAATTTCTTCATTTTATTTGTATATTCGCATCTTCTATTCGTACATTCGCATTGAGACCAATATGAAAACTTTAAAAGACAAACAAAAAGAGGCTTATAGCACGCTCAAGGAGGCGATGGGGTATACCAACGTGATGCAGGTTCCTCGACTTCAGAAAGCTGTCGTGAATGTTGGCGTCGGTTCATTTAAGGACAAGAAAAAGATTGAGGTGGTGGAGGACCGTCTTGCGAAAATTACGGGACAGAAGCCCGCGAAACGCGGAGCGAAGAAATCCATCGCGACCTACAAAACACGCACGGGCGACACGGTGGGCGAGCAGGTAACGCTTCGCGGTCCGCGTATGTACGCGTTTTTGGATAAGCTCCTCAATATCGCGCTCCCTCGAACCAAAGACTTTCGCGGTATCTCGGCGAAGGCGATTGACGAAATCGGCAACATTACTATCGGTATCAAAGAACACACTATCTTTCCTGAAGCGGTTGATGAAGACCTTCGCGATGTCTTTGGTCTCGCTATCACCGTCGTCACGACCGCCAAGACGGCAAAGGAGGCAAAAGCCTACTTCACCTATCTCGGCTTTCCGTTCAAGAAGAAGGAGGAAGAGGAGAAAAAAGCACGGAAGTAATCTCACCCCTCTGTCATCCTCGTGAACACACGGGGCTCCAGAAAATCTGGATTCCAGCCTTCGCTGGAATGACCGAATAAAAAAAGCGCCGTTCGGGATTCCCGAACGGCGTTTGCGTGTCAGTCAATTTCAGGCCTGTGCCTCTGTCAGCGCCCCGCTCTCTCCTTCCTTTGCCGGTGATTTTTGCGCCAAAGCCGTCGCGAGAATGGGCCTGAAATCCACCCCGAACGTTAGGGATAAATTAGAGACCGTGTCTTTGAGGAACGTGACATGGGTTTCGTAAGTGCTACGTTCCCCCAATGTTTCGGTTCCGGAGTAACGCACGATTGCCGCGACCATCATACAGACCTCTTGGTTCCCTGTCCCGATATCCGCATAGCTCCAACGCCCATTGCTCAAGGCTCTATTTAATTTTTCGATGATCTGTTCTGCTACCCGAGCCAAACTCTCATGGACTTTTACGCCAAGCGTTCTCCTTATCTCTACCACCGCCTCCTCGGAGCTTGGAGCCGTATCGGGTACGGTGTACTGGCGCAGGGTTCGCAAATCACAGAGGAGTGCCGAGGCTTCGCATTTGTGCCTGATGCGCTCTATTTCAGCATGGGGATATTCCAGACCAACATCACCTGGTTTTCCGGAGGGTACCAACTTGAGAAATTCCTTATAATAATCGTGCATCCTAGAACTTCCGGGAGTTGCGGCTACAAATAAAAGTCTCAAGAGGGCCTTCGCGGTTTGCAGCACCTTTTCCGTTTTCTTGTGAGCGCGCTCCTCCCTTTTGAGCCGTGTTTGAACAATATTGAGAGCCCCTAGCAGTACAAGGATGGTAACAATGGCGAAAAGAGCCCAATAAGGCCAAATAGAACCTGCAATGTTGAAGAACATATGTTTTTCTTTCTTTTTGAGTTTTTGTGTCTATCCGAGACACACCTTACGTCTGGAAGAGAAGGCTGTCAACTCCGTTTGACTTTTTAGCCCCAGTCCGCTAGTATTTCCAAACGCTCTAAGAGAGCAGGCACTAGGAATTAGGCGCTAGGCTTTAGGAAGAATTATGCACGTGCATTTTTCCTAGGGCCTAAAGCCTAGGGCCTAGAGCCTTTTCGTTCATATGGCTAAGACCTCAACCACAGCTCGCGCCCTCAAAAAGCCGAAGTTCTCCACCCGTATCGTGCGGAGATGCTTTCGTTGTGGCCGTAAACGCGCTTTTATGCGTGACTTCGGACTCTGCCGTATTTGCTTCCGCGAGTACGCGAACGAAGGTATGATTCCGGGAGTGAAGAAATCCAGTTGGTAAGAACCAACAGAGGCACTAGGCTTTAGGCGCTAGGCACTAGGTAAGAAGAAAACCTAAGTTGCCGACAGTTCCTAGAGCCTAGAGCCTTCTGCCCTAGAGCCTAATTATATGGACCCTATTTCAGATTTTCTCAACAAGCTCAAAATGGCCAGCCGGACGAACAAAGAGTCGTTCGTTTTTCCTGCGTCCAGCATTATTATGGATATTGCCGGTGTACTCCAAAAGAAGGGGTATATTGCGTCCGCGAGAAAAACCAAGAAAGGACACGAGATTGAGATTACCTTACCCACTTCCGATTCCAAGAACGCTCCGCTTATTACCGCTACCAAGCGTGTTTCCAAACTTTCCAAACGTATTTACCGAAAAGCTCGCGAAATCCGTCCAGTCCGTAACGGTTCTGGCACCGCGGTTCTTTCTACCCCGAAGGGAGTACTGGCCGATACCGACGCACGCGCGGGGAAGGTGGGAGGGGAAGTTCTCTTTGAGATTTGGTAACGAAATAGGCGCTAGGCTTTAGGTGCTAGGCACTAGGAAAGAAAATCCTCGTCGCCGTCAGTTCCTAGAGCCTAGGGCCTTCTTTCCTAGAGCCTAAACATGAGCAGATTAGCCAAAAAACCAATACTCGTTCCGGAGAAAGTGGAGGTGAACCTTTCGGGGGGCACGCTTACGGTCAAAGGCCCTTTGGGTACACTTACACGGAAGATTTCCCCGGTTATTTCCGTGGTTATTAAAGACGGCACGATTGTGGTTTCTCCGAAAGACGAAGTGCTTACGACGAGACAGCTTCTCGGCACGACGGTCGCGCACATTAAGAATATGCTGGCGGGGAGCCGTGAAGCCTTCGTGAAGAAGCTCATTGTTGAGGGTATTGGTTTCAAGGCGGAAGTGAAGGGCGCGGAAATCGTCCTTTCACTCGGTTTTTCACATCAAATCAAACTCGCTATTCCAAAGGACCTCAAGGTAGTTTCCGAAAAGGGCATCGTCTCCATCAGTGGCTCGGATATTGAAGCCGTTGGCGCGCTCGCTGCAAAGATACGTTCGCTGAAGAAGCCCGAGCCGTACAAAGGGAAGGGTATTCGCTACGACGGAGAGGTTATCCGTAGGAAGCAAGGGAAAAAGACTACATAAAGTAAGTCAGAAGCACGAAGCTCGAAGAAGTCTAAAGAAAACAGTTAAGATTTCTTCGGACTTAGAGCTTAGAACTTCGAGCTTTCAAACATATGTCTACCATAAACAAAAAAACAGAGAAGAGAATGCGAAGGCATCGTCGCATCCGCGCGAAGGTGAGTGGCACAGCTACTCGCCCACGCCTTTCGGTATTCCGTTCCAATCGCGCCATTTCGGCCCAGCTTATTGATGACGAGAAAGCGGTGACGATTGCGGCGGCATCCTCGGCAACCCTCAAGGGTAGAAGTGCGGAGAAAGCACAGGCGGTCGGAAAGATGATAGCCGAGCAGGCAAAAGCAAAGAAAGTGACGCTTGCCGTGTTTGACCGAGGCGGGTATCTGTACGCGGGTGCCATCAAGGCGCTTGCGGACGGGGCACGGGAAGGAGGATTGAAATTTTAAACAGGCACTAGGCTTTAGGCCCTAGGCTCTAGGACGGAACTTTTCTTCCCTAGCGCCTAGCGCCTAACTGCTAGAGCCTAATAACATGGCAGATGAAATAAAAACAACTGAAAATACACCGGTACCCGTAGTGACATCTGTCGCGACGCCGGTTGCTCGCCCAGCTTCTGCTCCACGCCAGAGTTTTGGCGGTGGTTCTTCGCAGGGAGGTCCTCGCCGTGGCGGACGAGGTGGTGGCGGAGGTGGTGGAAGCTCTCGCGGTGGTGGTGGAGCACGTCGAGGCGGAGGGGGGCGCGAGGAACGCGTCAAGCCCGAATTTGACCAGAAGACACTCGGTGTCAGACGTGTCGCCCGTGTGGTGGCGGGAGGGCGTCGCTTCAACTTTAGCGTAACGATGGTTATCGGTAACCGCAAGGGTTCGGTAGGTGTGGGTACAGGTAAGGCGGGTGATACCGCGCTTGCGATTGAGAAGGCGACCAAGAGTGCCAAGAAACACATGATTAAGATTGCCCGCACGGGAAACAACTCAATCCCCCATATTATTGAGGCTAAGTATTCAAGCGCGACGGTGGTCATCCTTCCCGCGAAGAGCAAGGGACTTATCGCCGGAAGCGCCGTGCGTTCTGTGCTTGAGCTTGCCGGTATCACGGATGTGAACGCGAAGATTCGCTCGGGAAGCAAGAACAAGCTCAATATCGCGCAGGCAACCATCGCTGCACTCAAGAGTCTCGTGCAGAAATCCCAAACACCAAACACCAAATCCCACGTAAACACCAATACTCAAGAAACAATCACCAACCAATAATCAATTATCAATACTCACACACCGATTCTTGAGTTGTTTATTGAAGATTCGGATTTGTTTGGTTATTGTATCTTGGTGTTTGGTTATTAAAAAATTATGCAATTCCACACCCTTAAACGAACCCACAAGAATAAAACCTCCACCCAAGTGGGACGCGGAGGGAAACGCGGTAAAACATCCGGCCGAGGAGGCAAGGGACAGACGGCGCGTGCCGGTCACAAAATGTATCCCCAAATTCGCGATATGATAAAACGTATTCCGAAGCTTCGCGGACGCGGAAAACAATCGTTCAAGAGTTTCCAAATTCCCTATGTTCCGATTAACCTTGAGACGATTGAAAAGGCGTTTACCGCCGGAAGCACGGTGAGTCCGGAGAATCTCCTTACTCTCAAGGTCATTTCCCTGCAAAGCGGAAATATGCCCAAGGTCAAAATCCTTGGTCGGGGAACACTCTCAAAGAAGCTTACGATTTCAGGATGTGCCGTATCCGCTTCGGCTAAAGTGGCGATTGAAAAAGCCGGCGGGGAAGTCAAACCAAGTCAAAAGCCCGAAGCTAGAAACTCGAAGAACTCTTAAGACCTGTAACTTTTAGTTTGAAATTTCTTCGAACTTAGAGCTTAGAACTTCGAGTTTACACCATGGATTTCATACAAAAACTCAAACTGGTATGGCATGACGGGAGCTTACGCAAGCGCCTGCTCTTCATCGGCCTCATGCTCGTCGTCTTTCGCCTGCTCTCCTCTATTCCCATTCCCGGTATTGATATTCTGAAACTTGAGAGTTTTCTCGCGGATAACCAATTCTTCGGGCTTTTGAACATTTTCTCGGGTGGCGGACTTTCCAACCTTTCCATCGTGATGCTCGGTGTTGGTCCCTACATTACCGCATCCATCATTATGCAACTCCTGACGATGATGTCGCCCAAACTTAAGGCGATGTATCAGGAAGAAGGCGAGTCGGGTCGCGCGAAATTCGCACAGTACTCGCGTATTTTGAGCGTTCCACTTTCACTCATCCAGGCTTTCAGCTTTCTTATCATACTTTCCCGTCAAGGAATCTTTACCGACCTCGGGCTGTTTTCTACCATTACCAATGTCCTTATCGTGACGGGAGGTTCGCTCCTCGTGATGTGGATAGGTGAGCTTATGACCGAAT
Source organism: bacterium (assembly GCA_030649775.1). Lineage (GTDB taxonomy): Bacteria > Patescibacteriota > Minisyncoccia > Phycocordibacterales > UBA10002 > UBA10002. The sequence continues at coordinate 26,058 of JAUSFR010000010.1, forward strand.
ACGGTATCGGCAATGGCACGTCACTCATTATTTTCGCTGGTATCGTGGCCTCGCTTCCTTCGGCACTCGCGCAACTTGCCTTTACTTTTGACCCGAGTCAAATTCCGATGTATCTCGGTTTCCTCGTTCTCGCTCTTCTCGTGGTGTGGGGGGTGGTTGTGGTTACCGAAGCCGAACGCCCGATTCCCGTCACCTACGCGAAGCGGGTACGAGGGATGAAGGTCTATGGCGGGGTATCAACCTACCTTCCGCTTCGGGTCAATCAAGCTGGAGTGATTCCGATTATTTTCGCACTCTCCATTATGCTGTTTCCGCAGATGGTGGCCACGGTGCTCGGCGTTTTTGATAATGCCATTCTCCACTCACTCTCTTCATTCTTGACTACCGTGTTCGCGAACCAGTGGGTATACTCCATTATGTACTTTATCCTCGTGTTCCTCTTTACGTATTTCTACACGGCCGTTACCTTTGACCCACTCACCATTTCCACCAATCTTCAGAAGAACGGCGCCTTCATTCCCGGTGTTCGTCCTGGTGAATCAACCTCTACCTATATCGCTTCGGTCGTGACCCGCATCACGCTCGTCGGCGCGACCTTCCTCGCGGTTGTCGCCGTGCTCCCGCTTGCTATGCGAGGCATTACGGGTGACCAGTCGCTTGCGATTGGCGGTACCGCGCTCCTCATCGTGGTCTCTGTGGTACTTGATTTCATCAAAAAGATTGACGCGCAGGTGTCGATGAGGGAATATTAAACAGGCACTAGGAATTAGGCGCTAGGCACTAGGGAAGAAATCCTAATCAAGCCTAGAGCCTAGAGCCTAGAGCCTAGAGCCTATGACTCCCTACACTTTTATTTTTGCCGGGCCGTCGGGAAGCGGAAAGGGAACGCAGGTGACGCTTCTCAAGGAGTACCTCCTGAAGAAAACCCCCGAAATTCCGCAGTTTAGCTCCTACACGGGAGACGGCTTTCGCGCGCTTATGAATGGCACCACGCTCGCCTCAAAGCTCGCGAAGGAGATACAGGACGCGGGACTGCTTCAGCCGGAGTTTCTCGCCATTTCCATCTGGGCGGACAATCTCATCAAAAACGTGACCGGAAAGGAGCATCTCATTATTGACGGCTCTCCTCGAAAGCCTGCCGAGGCGATTGTGCTTGACTCGGCGATGCAATTTTTCAAACGTGACCTCATACATATCATTGAAGTGAACGTGTCGGATGCCGAAACAAAGCGGAGACTCCTTTTGCGTGCTCGTCATGACGATACCGAAGAGGGAATTGGGCGTAGACTCGGTTGGTACAAGACGGAGGTGCTTCCCGCAGTTGAATATCTAAAAGGTCAGCCCAGCTACCGCTTCCACAGCATTAACGGCGAGCAGACACCCGCAGAGGTGCACGAAGCGATTATGAAATCGCTTAACCTATAAGCCCTAAGTTCTAAGCTCGAAGAAGTTTTAAGCACTGAAATTTTTTAGATTAAGAAATAATTTATTCTTCGAGCTTCAAGCTTATTACTTTCTTATGTTTTCACCTGCTATCATTTCTCTTGGCGGTTCAATCGTTATTCCCGATGCGATTGACACTGTGTTCATAAAAAGTTTTCGCGAGCTTATCCTGAAACATGTCTCGGCGGGAGAGCGCTTTATCATCACCGTTGGTGGAGGAAAGGTGTGCAGGCGGTACCAAGAAGCTTCCAAAGAGCTAGGTACGCCGTCTCAGGAGGAGCTGGATTGGATAGGTATTCGCGCGCTTATGCTTAACGCACAGCTGATTCGCTCGATATTCGGTGAAGTAGCTCACGGTACCGTTATCATTGAACCGAGCGAGCTCCACAGCGCAACCACCCCCGTGGTTATTTTTGGTGCGAAAGCTCCGGGACACAGCACTGATTTTGATGCAGTGGAGGCGGCACATGAAACCGGCGCAAAACGGGTTATCAACCTTTCCAATATTGATTATGCGTACGACAAAGACCCGCGTGAGTTTCCTGACGCGAAGAAAATAGAGAAAACAAATTGGAAGGAGTTTCGGAACATTCTTCCTGCCGAGTGGAGTCCGGGTGTAAACGCGCCCTTTGACCCCGTCGCGGCGAAGCGCGCCGAAGAACTCGGTCTTGAAGTTGCCATTATGAATGGGAAAAATCTCCTGAATCTGGAGCACTATCTTTCGGGAGGGGAGTTTAAGGGAACCGTCATAAGATAGGCACTAGACATTAGGCACTAGGCACTAGGGAAGACCCTTGGTTTCTAGAGCCTAGAGCCTAGAGCCTAGAGCCTAGAGCCTATGCCCATAACGACAAAGACAAAAAAAGAGATTGGCATTTTGCGAGAGGGGGGGAAGCGCCTTGCACGTGTGCTCGCAAGAGTTTCGGCCGAGGTACGGCCCGGCGTTTCAAGTAGAGAGCTGAATGACCTTGCCGAAAAGCTCATACGAGAAGGAGGTGATATCCCTTCGTTTTTGGGCTATGCTCCCACGGGCGCAAAGCGCGTGTACCCCGCCTCAATCTGTGTGTCGGTAAACGACGAGGTGGTACACGGTATTCCGAACGAGGGAGAAAAAGTACTGAAAGAAGGAGACATTGTGACCCTGGACGGTGGGCTTATTCACGAAGGGCTCTTTACCGACAGTGCGATTACGGTCGGAGTGGGGAAGATTGACGAAGGGGCGCAAAAGCTCCTTGAAACGACCCAAAAAGCGCTCGCCGTGGGGGTAAAAGCCGTCTTTGCGGGTGCTACCACGGGAGACGTGGGGTTTGCGATAGAGAGCTTCGTAAAGCCTTTTGACTACGGAATTGTCCGTGAACTCGCGGGACACGGCGTCGGCTATGCCGTACACGAAGAACCATTCGTACCTAATTTCGGGAAGAAGGGCGAGGGGGCGGTACTCAAAGCCGGTATGGTGATTGCGATTGAACCCATGCTAAACGAGGGCGGTGCTGGCGTAAAACTTGCGAAAGACGGCTACACCTACATCACCAAAGACGGCTCCCGAAGCGCTCATTTTGAGCACACGGTCGTTGTCACCGAAAACGGTGCTGATATTTTGACTAACCTCTAATTTTTTTTGTCATTCCCGTCTGTCTGCGTGCGGACACACACAGGCAGGCGGAGGCGGGAATCCAGTCTTCGGTTTACCTATAAAAAAGCAAGGCCCGGAAAAATTAATTTCCGAGCCTCGTTGAGATTGAAAGAACTTCGCGGTGCTATACCGCGGGAGATGGGGACGATGCTGTTTCCAGCACCCTTTCCAAATCTGCGACACTCACCACAGTGGTGAGTGTCTTCTTCGCCCGCTTCGCCTTTGCAGGCTTCGTGGCCGAAGTGTCCGACATTTTTACGTCCGTCGTGGACGGGATTTCTGTTGTGGCTCTTGCCTCAACAGTGAAGATTTTTTTCAGAAGCTCCATTTCTGGAGTGTTTTCCGCCACAGGCTGTTCAGCCTCCGTTCGGCCTGGCAAGGGGATTCCTACCTCCCTCATCCACCGTTTCACTTCGCTCCAGAAATAGGAGTGAACCACCCGGTCGGTGAGCACGTCGGGGGTAAGGGTAGTGGGTGTGACGTCTGTTTGGGTGAGGCCGTTGGCGACAATCCCCTCTTCAGGCAGGGATACCCATAGTCCTTGCAGTTCCGGATGACCGTTTTTATCACCCAGTTCTTCCCAGACGATATCCCCCGATTTCCAACCGAGATGCATCAGCTCCATCGCCTGAATGCTCCGGAAGAGGGCGTCGTGGTTGAGACCTAGTCTCCGGTCACAGAAGATGGCGATGTTTCCACGGCTGTTTCGGACGACGGTGATGCCACAGCCACCTCCTTCAGGATGTCGGCTCGCTGGCACGACGCGTGGGTTGTCACTCTGGACGAAAAGGACAGATGTCCGTCCCTCCTCCATAACGAAGCCACCCTTTTTCCTGATGAACCGCCCTCGTCCGTCCTTCTTTCTGCGTTCAAAGTTGAAGGTAACGGACTCTTGTTTCCCGCACTCTTCAACGGCATCCCAGAACTGAACCTCCTCTTGGAGGAGGACTTCTAGTATGGGGTAGATGAACTTGTGAACTTCTGAGGCCCACTGGGGGGAGAGCAACATACTCTCAACCATGTAGGAGAGTTCACCCTTTGACTTCATCTTCCGCTCCATACTGCACCTGATAACCTCGCTCGAAAGGCTCTGAAGAGCCTTTTCTTCATTCGACGTCACACCCCCTTTGCGCTCCCTGATGCTTTTAACATAGAGGTCGCAGTAGGTTTTGAGCGTATGAAGATTCTTCGGGACTTTCGGTCGCCGAATTTGGCGGTCGTGAAGTGCGTCAAGCATAGTGATGCCCTGCTCAACGACGAGCTTGAAGCGGTTCGGGTCGGGACTGCTAAAGGCGGCGCGGGCGAGAATCGGGACGAGGGAGGTAAACTCCGTGCGGATGTGACTTTTTCCAGTCACTGCTCCTCGAACCTGCTGTTCGGGGCGGCCTTCTTTTAGGCCAATCCGTTCAGTCACATCAAGGACGGGGTCTTTATTCTCCCCGCCCAAATGTGAGAGTGGCATCTCACCCTGCCGGAAGAAGTACTGCTCCGACTGGCGGTGATTGCCCTCCGTGATGGCGAGCGTAGCCGTTCCCAGACCGAGAAGCTTCGTTCCCGAAAAATCCATCGCAAAACTTGGTTCGGCGTTGCCCGCGATTCGCAACCTGCGAATGATTTCCAGGTTGGGTGCGGTGGCTTTTCCCAAGAGGCGAGTGATTTGCGCCTCTTTCAGGCTACCTACTTGGAGATTTTGGGTTGAGTTTGTGGTTGAGGAGGTTTGGTGGTCGGTCGTTTCTACATTTTTCATTTTTTGGTCTTCTTTCTGGTGTAGTTTTCGGGACTAAAGAAAAAGGCCCCGTTTTTTGTAGTTTTTGTTATAGCGCATGTCAATGTGCTACTGGTTGACTATTCTATCATAATATTGTATATTAGTCAATACTCACATAAACCCTTTTATGAAGCACCGTAGAGGGGTACAATACATGCATCTATATGGGTTTTACTCTCTATATTTTGGCTAATTATTGAAATCTATGCCCAAATCTCCCGAAGGTTTCCAACCTCTAAGAAAACCCGTTGAGCTAAAAGTTGAAGTTGAGGGTAACCCCCTTGCCGGTCATATAGAAGTGGAAGGTGGGGAGGTACTCAATGTTAAAGGAGTCGACGAACTCGCTGAAGTTCCTCAAGCTCTTCCCCCAAAGCCCCCTGTTCTTGAAGAAAAAACGACTACAAGAAAACGCACTCCTCGGAAGCCTGTTGCTCTTGTCGCAAAGCAAGAAGCTCCTTCCTCGCCTGAAGCTGAAACTGCCTTGCCAGAGGCCCCACTCTCTCCCGAAGTGTCGGCGGAGCTGGAACGTATTATTCTGCAAACAAAAAAGGTGAAGAGATTTGAAAGGGTCGCGAACGGAAAGAAGACAAGCCCGAGCGGTGAGAACGTGGCGAAAGGTATCCGTGATCGTGTCGCAGAGTTTAATGGCGAAGGGTTCAAGCGATTACTGAAGATAAAGCAGGTAGAAAAGGTTAATGAGGCAATAGAGATGTTATGCACCGACCCTAACCTTCGGAATGATTTGCGTTATCTCTTTGGCGAGATGGGACTTTTGGAAAAGATTGACCGTCCCTCAAGGCAGGAACCGGTTCCCGAATCCCCCGGCGAATCCCCCGTACCGTTTTCGCAGGGGCTACACAGGATTCTGAATGAAGTACAAAGGAATCCGGAAAAATATAAAAGGGAAACGTCGAGCGGTACGATAATGGAGGTTGCAGGTAAAGATTTGGTACCGGTCATTCGTGCCATGGCGGACGCCTTTAGTCTGGCGGAGTTCAAGAAGTTACCACAGGCAGAGCAGTCCGAGAAAATAACCGCCTCCATAAACCGCATGTCCACAGACCCGGAACTTCGCCAGAAACTTAGTGATCTTTTTCTCTCCGAATCATCTAAAAGGGGCAAAATGAGACCCAATGTTAAACAGGTACCCGTGGCTTCACCCCCTCCCACTTCCGGACCCTTGGAACACGATAGGATTATGGCCGGACTTTCTTCTTCGCCGAGCGCGAAGAAAAGTGGAGAGCCTTCGTCGTACGGCCGTATGATGGCGGGAGAATCTGTTCCGACGGGAACAGGCGTTTCTGCGGGTGCGAAGCCGATGAATGAGGCCGAACTGCTGATTGAAAATTTGCGGAGACATAAGGCCGAAAAGGCTGTCACCGCGCAAGAATCGTCGGCGCAAGCACAAGGCGCAGGTGTAGAAGTACCCTTGAGGAAAAAACGCTGGTACGAATGGTTTCAGAAACCCGCCACGGTGACTGAAGTTCCCCCTTCCGCTCCTGTAGCTACTCCCGCGACATCGGAAACCCGTCATGTACCGCAACCCACCAAAGAGCAAGATAAAGAGGACCTTGATAAACTCTTAGCACTCCCAAACGAACCTAAAACCAAGCCGAGTGCTCCACCGCTAGAAACTCCGCCTTCCTCCGCGACAATCACCGAAGCTCCGTTACCGAACCGCTCTGAAGGAGGCGCTCGCGTAGAAGAGTTTGGCGGATTTAAGGTGGGGGAGAGCGTCCAGCTTATAGACCTACAAGGGCAGGATGGGTGGTCGAAGCCTCGGTCTATCGTATCGTTTGAAGACCGTTCTTCCTCTCCCGATTATCCGATATTTTTCGCCAAGTTTGACGATGGGCAGATAGTCAATATAACGAGTTTACGAAAAGTGGATTTACAGAACGTGCCGTGGTCGGAAAAAAGCGAATCAAAGACGGAGGATGCGCTCCCCAAAGCTGAAACCGGAGGAGCAATACCTCCTCCACCACCGCTGGAGAGTCCCGAAGCTAAAATTAAGAGAGAGACGGAATCTTCAGCGACTATCCAAGAAAGAGCGGAAGCCCCTGCTGGTTTGACGCATGAAAAAATAGAATCTCTTACATTTGAGAATCTCTTTGAACTAAATAACGATAATTTGGCACAAATAGTCCGGAGTTCGGATGCAAATTTTTTTGGATGGGGGGTCCTCATGAAGGGTATGCCGGATGCGTTTGTAGAGCGCGTTAGAAACACCCGAGAGAACAAAGAGGACTTTGATTCTGGATTTGTGCGAGGCACGAGTGATGCCGAAGAGCTTGAACTAAGAAAGAAGTTCGCGTTGGAAAGTGCCAAAGAAAAGCTTATAAGAGCACTTTCCGAAAATTTACCTCAATCTTCGGGGACGGAGGATATGACGTCAAAAGTAGCTTCTGAAACACCCGCAGGCTTGACCCATGAAAAGATAGTGGGTCTTACCTTTGAAGGGCTTTTTGATTTGGATGATGAGATGTTGCTACGAGTTGTTAAGGAGGATTCATATACCGCTTTGGTCTGGGGATGCGCCATGCAAGGCCTCCCCGAAGCTTTGGTGGAAAGGGTTCGCACCGCACTAGAAAACTGCAAAAACCCTGTGCTTAAAGGCACAGTCCAATTTGATAGATGGCTACATGACCCTCAACCCGCAGATGAGATTGAGAAAGACCGCAAAAGACTTCTTGAACGTAGCAAAGCAATATTGTTAAAATCAATTTCATAAAAGGTAGCGAGTAGAGATACTCGCCAAAAGAATTGCACCGTGTAGAATAGAACCGTTATACGCAATCTTCCCATTATGGACACCCCCAACCACACCCCGAAGAGCGAAGCAGAGCAACCACCCGCAGAGGTGGCAGAGGTCTTCTCCGTGCAGGAAGCGCTTGATACGCGCGGGTTCCAGGCGTTCTACGACAAAACTCGTCCTGACGACAATGTGTTTGACGACCCGAAAGATACGCAGGACGTATTTAAGATTTTTGAAGCGAGCCAGAGTGTAGCTCGCCGTTTTGAAGTGGCTATGACCGCGAAACTTCGCGGGCAGAATAAGGGAATACTCACTCCCGAGGACCGTTTAGCGTGCAAAAAACACGTAGAAGACCTTGCGGATAAAGACCCCAAGGCGCTCCTAGAGCTTCAGAACGACCTCAACGCGCTTGAAACAGACCCCGCGGACATCGCGAAAAAAGAGGCCGAATTCGCCTCGCTTCGCGAAGAGCTTAAACCGGAGAAGTTCCAGGCAGAGAAAGTCTTGCTGGAGACGCGAAAAATCGAGATTGAACGGGCGAACGCCGAGAGGGTAGGGACCGCGTATGGCTTCTTGGACAGAACGCTCTCGTATATCGGCAAGGGTAAAAAGGCGGAAGACGCGAAGAAGCAGGAGAAAAGAGATGCCGAATGGGAAAAGCTTGATGCCGATATCAAGGAGGTAACACGCAAGATAACTGACGCACCCAAGGTTATTGCGGAGGAACAGGCGACACTTAAAAAAATAAAAGACCGCCTGGAAGTGGCTCGGGAAAGGGTGTTTATGGAAAACGACGTGGCCAAAAAGGTGCGAGAGCGTCTGTTGGATGAGACGGATAAGGTGCTCGAGGAGGCGATTGTTTCCACCGACCTTCCGAAGAAGCAAAAAGGGGCGAAGAAATTTATGAGTGAAGTGAAGCTTGCCGAAAGCGGAGACAACTTTTTGGATGAAGGAGACGGTCCTCACCGCGAAGCGTATATGAGGGTGCTCTGGGAAGGAGGCACGTCGGAAGACGGCAAGCAGGCGGTCGGTATGAAGGAACTCTTTGAAAAGGGAATTCAGGAGGCGATTGGCGCGCTCCCGCCGGATGCCGGACAATCCCGTGTACTTAGGGCCTATCGGTCCTTTATGCGGATGGCGGGCGCGGAGGAAGGGACTATTGGCTTTTTGGATGAGGCCGAGAGCAAAGAGTTTGTACTACGGACGCTTGAAACGGCCGAAGAGGAGGCAAAGAAAAAACATTCGGGAACGGGCAAACGAATTTATTATCAAGTCCTCATCAAGCATTTGAAGGACACAAGCCCCATAACCGTATAGCGCTATGACCACCGACCCACTTACACAATTTGAGCTTCTTTTGAAGGAGGGAAAGCTGGAGGAGGCGAAGGCGATGCTAGGTTCGCTTGCGAGTAGAAAGCTATCCCCCGAAGAAGAGGCTTCCGCGAAGGTGCTCCAAGTGAGGCTCTCCATCAAGCTCCAAAACGCCATCAACCGCGCCTATATTGATTCGCTGGATGACTCCATCGCGCGCCTGAAGGAACTGCGCGGTACGGGTCATTCTCTTGACGAAACGGTCAAGCTCGCGGAAACTCGCGTCTCTCTCGCGAAGTAGTGGAATAGGTGTTAGCTGTTAGCTGTTAGGTGCTAGGTTCTAGGGAAAGACAGAGGCGTCCTGCACAGGATGCTTTTTGTTTTGTGATATTATAGGGCCTATGGAACAAGCAGGTTTTGGAACCGAAAAACCGAAGTTCTCCTCGCCCGAAGAAGAGCTCCGATTTCTGCGTGAAGAGGTGCAGAGAAAAGAGCAGGCACTCGCCGAGCAGGGTGAGTCTCTTCTGCGCGAAAAGGTGGTGAGTGAGACCGTAGCTACCTACGCCAAGACGCCCGTTACCGAAGCGGTTGCTCCCGCGATGGCGATACCTGCCGAGGAAGCGAACAAAATAGTCTTCGACCTCGCCCCCGAACCCCATGACAAGCAAATGGAGGAACTCGCGGTGATTGTGCAGGAGAAAGGGGTGCGAAGCGCGCTTGATGTCGCCGAAAAAATTGGGAATGCCCATCTCTTTGACGACTTCCATCGTTTTCTCATCCAGTACATCCAGAGCGGTCTTCCGGTGAAGGACCTCCCCGAGAAGCACGCGCTCTGGAAACCACTTCATATGACGCTCTTTGAAATCTCCCTCCCCGAGACGACCAAAGAAGAAGGGGAGAAAGAGCTGAAATCACTTATCGCCGGTATGGAGCAATTCTATGCGGGTATGCTTTCCGTAGCGGAAAAAAAGAGTGAGGATACGTTTTTTACCGTAGAACTCGCGAACGCGAACGGCAGTGACGAAATTATCTTCTACGTTTCGGTGCCGACCTTGAAGAAGGCGTTGTTTGAGAAACAAGCAAAATCTCTTTTTCATAATTCCAAGATTCGCGAGGTCAAAGACGACTACAACATCTTTAACGAAGGGGGCGTTTCGCTTGGCTCGGTGGCAACGCTCGCGAAGAATCCCATTTTTCCGCTCAAGCTCTATGATGAGTTTCAAGTGGACCCGTTAAGTGTCCTTCTGCACAGCTTTTCTAAAATTGACCGTGATGGGGAAGGGGCGGCCATACAACTCCTCCTTCGTCCCGCGCAACATTCCTACAACGAGCGCTATGAATACTCGCTTCGGCAGATACAGAAAGGTGTATCGGTACGGACGGCGATTGATATTCCGTTTACCTTCACCGGGCATTTCTTTAAAGGACTTAAGGATATTCTTTCAGGCGAAGAGGAGAAGCTCCGCAAGAAGCAGAAAGAGGACAAACAAGGACCGAAGGTGGATGAGCTCGTGGTTGAAGAAATCAAAAAGAAAGTTTCCGCGCCCGTGCTTGAATGCGTCATTCGGATTGTCAGCTCTTCACAAACCCTGGAATCGGCAACCGAGATTATTTCTGACCTTGAAGCGTCCTTCAATCAGTTCAAGAGCGGAACCGGAAACGAACTTCGGTTCAAGCGCGCGGAAAAGGGGGCACTCCCGAAACTCTTGCGCGCCTTTAGTTTGCGTGAATTTGACGAGGGCGAGGAACTCCCCCTGAACATCAAAGAGCTCACCACGATGGTGCATTTTCCCTCTACGAAGCTGAAGTCCGCTCCGGCCCTAAAGCAGGCAAAGGCGGGCACCGCGCCGGCGCCGACAGGACTTCCCGCCTCGGGACTCCTACTCGGAGTCAATCGGGTACGCGGGGAGGATACCAATATCTATGTGACGCCCGACGACAGACTCCGCCACTTCTATACCATCGGACAAACCGGTACCGGCAAGACCACCTTCCTCAAAAATATGATTGCGCAGGACATCGCGAACGGCGAGGGACTCTGCTTTATTGACCCGCACGGTGTGGATATTTTGGACGTCCTCGCGATGATTCCGAAAGAACGTTACGAAGACCTCATCTACTTTGACCCCAGTAACACCTCAAGGCCGATGGGACTCAATATGCTTGAGTACGACACCCGCTTTCCCGAGCAAAAGACCTTCGTCGTGAACGAAATGCTCTCCATCTTTGACAAACTCTTTGATATGAAGACCTCGGGCGGTCCGATGTTTGAACAGTACTTTAGAAATGCGGTGCTGCTCACCATAGAAGACCCTAGCTCTGGCTCTACTCTTCTTGATGTGTCGCGCGTGCTCGCGAGCAAGGAGTTTCGGGAGCTCAAGCTCTCACGGTGTCAAAACCCTGTCGTCAATCAGTTCTGGCGCGAAGTGGCGGAAAAGGCGGGAGGGGAGGCATCGCTCCAAAATATCGTGCCGTACATCGTCTCCAAGTTTGACAACTTTCTTTCCAACGAAATTATGCGCCCGATTATCGCGCAGGAGCGCTCCACCTTCAACTTCCGTGAGATTATGGACACGAAGAAAATCTTGCTCGTCAATCTCGCCAAAGGGCGTTTGGGTGAGCTGAACGCGAACCTTATCGGACTTATTCTCGTGGGGAAGATGCTGATGGCAGCGCTCTCGCGTGTGGATTCTTTTGGAAAGGATATGCCCCCGTTCTACCTCTACATTGACGAGTTCCAAAATGTCACCACGCCTTCCATTTCCTCCATTCTTTCCGAAGCACGCAAGTACAAACTCGCGCTCATCATCGCGCACCAATTCATCAAGCAACTTGATGAAAAGATTAAAGACAGTGTGTTCGGTAACGTGGGTTCTATGGCAATGTTTCGTGTCGGCGCGGAAGACGCGGAGTTCCTCGCGAAACAGCTTGAGCCCGTCTTTACCGACCAAGACCTCATCAATTTGGACAATCGCAACGCCTACATGAAGCTCCTCGTGAACGGCAGGCCGGTAAAACCTTTCTCGCTTGAGACGCTCCCGCCCGGGAAAGGGAATACGGAAAACATTGAGAAATTGAAAGAGCTCTCGTATCTCAAATTCGGTCGCCCCAAAGAAGAGGTGGAGGCGGAAATTATGGCGAAATACAAGAAGTGACAAGTGACTGGAACTTACTAATACAGTAATTGGCTTTTGAGCCGATATTTGTTAGGATAGCCCCATTCGTATTCGTATATTTGTAGCATTCGCATTTTAATTCGTAACATTCGTATCATGGCTCACATCAAATCAGAACGCACTCTCGTTGTTATCAAGCCGGACGGACTTCAAAGGACGCTGGCGGGTGAAATCATCAAGCGCTATGAACGCCTGGGTCTCAAGCTCGTGGGTATGAAGCTTCTCGTCCCGACCGCAACGCACATCAAGACCCACTACAACCTTGACCCGAACTGGAAACGCATTGTCGGCGAGAAGTCCATTGAGGCGTACCAGAAAAAGGGACTCACGCCTCCGTCTATGGACCCGCTCGTACTTGGCGATAAGGTGATTGACGCGCTCCAGAAGTATATGACCGCGGGTCCTGTCGTCGCGATGGTGTGGCAGGGCGCGCACGCGGTGAAGATTGTGAGGAAGGTTACCGGCGGGACTGAACCCCTCACCTCCGACGTAGGCACCATTCGCGGAGATTTTGTGGTTGATTCATACCAGATGGCCGATACCGACGGCAGGGCAGTACGTAACCTTATTCACGCGTCAGGTTCGGTGGACGAAGCCAACAACGAAATCAAACACTGGTTCAAACCGGAGGAGCTTGTGAACTATCGCCTTGTACAGGAACAAATTCTCTATGATGTGAACTTGGACGGACTCCTAGAGTAATAACCAATAATCAATATCCAATAACCAAGCACAAAAGATTCGGTAGTTGGTTATTGGTGTTTGGTTATTATTTTCAGGCTTTCCCTTGAAGCCACTTGTCACCTGTCACAGGTCACCTGTATACTTAGGACAGGTTACTTGAGATGTTACCTCTATAACAATTTTTAGGGAGTTCGAATCATTGCACGCTGGAGAGCCTTCATTGGTTCCCTTATATGCAATTGAGAACACCCACCTGGATTCGTTCTAGGGAACATCCGAGTAACCATGTAAGAATCCCCAAAGGGGATTTTTGCGTTATACTGATACTATAGATATTCATGTACCGAAATAAATTACTCAATTTTGTTGCTTTTTTGGGAGTATTTCTTACCGCGCTTCATACCAGCGCTCTTGTCTTTGCCTTGTACTGGCGGTGGTGGTGGTTTGACCTCCTGACGCACTTTCTGGGCGGGGTCTTTGTCGCTCTTCTTTTGCTGTGGTTCTTCTTCTTTTCGGGGTATACCCGCGTGCCTGCGCCAAGGCAAAGCGTTCTTTTCCTCGCTCTGGTCGGAGGCACCCTCCTTATCGGAGTCGGGTGGGAGGCCTTTGAAAGCGTCGTGGGGCTTACGTGGAGTCCCGAGGGGTATTGGTTTGATACCATAGTTGACGTCTGCATGGACTTTATCGGGGCGCTCCTCGTATACGTCTGTACGGCAAAGCGGGCACAGCGACTACTTACCTCTGAATCTATCATATCCTTATGAAAGCTACCCTTTCGTTTTATGGCGGGGTCGGTAGTGTTACCGGTTCAAACTTCCATCTTGAAGGGGAGCGTACGAAACTGCTCATTGATTGTGGGCTCATACAGGGAGAACAGTTCGCGATGGAGTTGAATCGGGAGCCGTTCGCCTACGACCCCGCATCCATAGACTTCCTTTTGGTTACCCACGCGCATATTGACCACATTGGGCGCATCCCGAAGCTCGTGCGCGACGGCTTTCA
>JAUSFR010000016.1 GCA_030649775.1 bacterium
AAATTATCAAGTTTCAATTATCAATTTTCAAACAAAGCCCGAAATTGATAATTTTCAAATTGAAAATTGACTGAAAATTGGAAATTGATCATTGAAAATTCATTGCTTCATTATCCTATAAGCAAGTTAATGAAGCTATACTGTCTCCTTCCCGCAGTTTCATAATCCGTACTCCCTGTGTCTGTCTGCCAAGGCTGGCGATTTCATTGACGCCTGTTCGGATGACCTGACTCTTTTTTGAGATAGCCACCACTTCCTCTTCGGGCGAAGTGACGACGTGCGCGGCGATAAGCGGTCCGGTCTTCGGAGTGATCTTGGCGGTCTTGATACCGGACCCACCTCGCTTTTGGGTTTTGTATTCTTTAAGGAGCGTCTTTTTGCCGTAGCCGTTCTGCATAATGACGAGGAGTTCAGGCTTTTCGTCTTTCTTATGGATAATGCCAGTTCCGACAATGCTGTCCCCTTTTCCAAGACTCATCGCCTTCACTCCCGAAGCTCCGCGTCCCATTTCGCGAATATCGCTCTCTTTGAAACGGATGGATTGACCCTTGGAAGTGACCAGTACCGCCTCATCTCCCTTCTCCACAAAAGAAGCGGATACCAGTTCATCCCCTGGACGAAGCTTAATCGCGATAAGGCCACTTCGGCGTACATCATGGAAACCGGAAGCAGGAGTCTTCTTGCCCACGCCATTTTTCGTGACCATAAGGAGCGAAAGTCCCGGAGCGGCTTTAACCAGTTTCGGCATCGGCAAAATTGAGGTTACTTTCTCGTCAGCGGAAAGCGCGAGGAAGTTCATAATGGACTTCCCCTTCGTGGCGCGCTTACCTTCCGGAATCTCGTACATCTTTATCTGAAATGCCTTCCCTTTGTCCGTAAAGAACAGGAATTCGTTGTGGGTTGAGCCGGTGATAACGTGCGTGACGAAATCTTCGTCCTTGGTATCAAGGTCCACCACACCCACGCCTCCTCGGCGTTGTTTGCGGTACTCCTCTGGGTCGGTGCGCTTGATGTAGCCACCTTTGGTGAGCACCAGCACCGCTTCCTCGTCGGGAATGAGGTCCTCTTCGGAAAACGCCTTCGCTCCGTGCTTTACCACGCGTGTGCGACGGTCGTCGCCGTACTTTTCGGCAATATCCAAAAGCTCTTTTTTGATAACCGCGAGCATCTTCTTCGGGCTTCCGAGAATGGACCGCAGTTCCGCGATAAGCGCCTGTACCTCACGCAGTTCATCCTCAATCTTCTTACGCTCAAGTCCGGCGAGCTTCTGCAAACGCATATCCAAAATTGCCTGCGCCTGAATTTCGGAAAACCGGAAGGTTTTGATGAGCCCCGCTCGTGCCTCGTCAACGTCCTTGGACTTTTTGATGAGCTTGATGATTTCGTCTATATGGTCAAGCGCTTTCTTGAGACCAAGCAGTATATGCTCGCGCGCTTCAGCCTGACGGAGGTCAAACGCGGTTCGTCGCTTCACCACCTCCTTGCGATGAATGATGAACTGTTCCAAAAGCGCCTTGAGGGAGAGCGTTTGCGGGACGCCGTTCACGAGAGCCACTACGTTGAAGTGGAACGCCTCTTCAAGCTGGGTGTGCTTGTAGAGGAAGTTCAGCACTTTTTCGGGGAAACTTCCTTGCTTAAGGTCAATCACCACGCGCACTTCATTGGTAGATTCGTCACGAAGTCCCTTGATGCCGTCAATTTTCTTTTCGCGGACAAGGTCGGCGATTTGGATAATCATTTCCGCTTTGTTCACGCGATACGGAATGGAGGTGATGATGATTTGGTGCTGTCCGCTCTTGTTTTCAATAATTTCGGCGACACCACGCGTCACGACGCCACCCTTACCGGTCGCGTAGGCATGCTTAAGGTCGGACGAGCCGAACACAAGGCCTCCTGTTGGGAAGTCGGGACCAGTGACAAACTGCAGAAGGTCGTCGGTGGTCGCGTCTTCGTTGTCTATAAGGTGTACGGTCGCACCAAGGACTTCACGCAGGTTGTGCGGAGGAATGTTGGTCGCCATACCGACGGCTATACCGAGTGTGCCGTTGAGCAAGAGGTTGGGGACCGACGCGGGAAGAACCACCGGCTCTTTGTGCATACCGTCGTAGTTCGGACGGAAATCAACCGTATCTTTATCAATATCACGAAGAAGCTCTCCCGCAAGACGCGACATCTTGGCTTCGGTATAACGCATCGCGGCCGCCGAGTCACCATCTAGTGAGTTGTGGACAAACACTCCCGCCGAAAGCGCAAAGTTGTGAGTGCCTTCAACCGTAAGGTCGTACACATCTTCTTTTTCCTTCAAAAATTCAACGTTCCGTACTTTGTGGTTTGCGACAAGCGATGCGCGAACCGATTTCGTATCTCCGTCGTAATACTTTGCCACACCCGTTTCAAAGCGGGTGGCTCGTCCGTACGGATAAACGATCTTTCGAGCCTGCTCATAGGTTTGCTCGGTGATATCCTGTCCATCCTTCAGCACATAGCTACAAATAGCGTCAAACTTCAGTTTACCGGTTCTATTGGTGGTGTGATTCTTATTCCCGCGAATAATCCGCTCATGCATAACAGCCTGATAGTCTGGACTCTGCCATAATCGCTTGAGTGTCCGAGTTGCACGGACGCTAAATTCAGCACGCTTTTCCGGGTGCGCCAAAATGTACTTTTTATTTACCTCGCTCAAGAATACGCGCATTTTCTTCCGATACTCGGAGTCTTTCCAATTCGCCTTATTCCGCAGACTTATCCGCTTCGCGTAAGCCTCCCGTGAGCCTTCTTTATTCCAAAAAGCGCGTCGTCCCTCGGCGAGTTTTTGCACATAGGCTGGGTCATTCTGATGACGCTCTTTGGTAAGCGCGGAGTGGAGATGCCAATGCTGGAGCCAGTGCATTCGCGCAATATTTTCAGGGTTGTTGTTCAGTTTATTGAAATCGCGATGATGACGAACTTTTCCCGCAGACCGAGGATATATCTCATGTTCCAGATTAAACGCATCCGCAAGGTGGTGCGTAAACACCCATTCGTTATGATTCGGGTGCAGTACCATTTCATATGCCTCCATATCGGCAAGAGGTGCGTCTCCTTTTTTCGAAAGACGAGTATAGAGAGGCATTAGTGACTCGCCTGACACTAAATACTGTGCTTCCTTATAGACACCTGTCTTAAGAAGGTACCGATGGTCTGGCGTTGAACGGATTTCTTCATTGTTATCCAGAGTCACCTTGACGAGCTTTGCGTCTCGCCGGGTAATTCGCGGATGAATAATGCGAGCAATCTGAATACGGCCGTCGGCATTCACCGTAAATGTGTAATTCCGCTTCCCTTGCGCATCCTCCTGAACCAGTTCTCCGAAGGAAAGACTACGACCGTCGGCCAAACGCACTTTCGTATCTTTTGTAAAACAGCCGAAGTTTCCTTGTCCGATAACCTGCGGATAGCGAAATGAAAAGGTCTGCGCCATTTTGACCATCGCTTCATACACGGAACTATCGCCGTGTGGGTGATATTTTCCAAGCACTTCACCGACGACGGTCGCCGACTTACGGGTCTTCGCGGAAGCCGTGAGTCCCATGCCGTTCATCGCGTAAAGAATGCGCCGATGCACGGGCTTGAGGCCGTCGCGTACGTCCGGAAGCGCGCGGGAAGTGATGACGGACATCGCATAGTCAAGATACGACTCCTTCATTTCGGTCGTAATGCTCCGTGCGATAACGTTCTGGTGGGGAGTGATTTTGGGTTCAGGTTGTGCCATCCCGTAGTGAAATTTCAGGTCATTCGCGATGCGAATTTCACCGAAATCGAATTAACTTAACTTCCTTGCCTTCTCTATTTTGTAAAAACGAAACATTTACGCCTCCCGTTCGCAACCTGAAATTCTACTACGGGACCATAAAAACAGCCTTTTAGGCTTTGTAAGTAGCCTTTATAATACTATAGGTGAGTCGCCAATGCTACTCTAATTTACTCCGAAATTTGACTCGCCGTTTCTTCCTCCGTGGGCTCGGGAAGCGTGTTTTCGGGTCCGGAAAGAGCGCCGACCGCCCCCTGAAGCGTCTCGGACGTGTCATTCCAAAAGACGCTTAAGCCATCGGTGAGGGCATCAAAAGGGCCAGGTTCATCTTTGGTATCCGAAACGGTCTCCGAGGCAAAGTCACCCACCGAGATACTGACTATCCAGAAGATAACAATGATACCTGTCACCGCCATGGAGAAGAGAAACGCGATTTGTTTTCGCGCACGCTCGGGCTTTTGCTGAAGTTTGGAAAGAAGAGAAAGCATAAAATTAATAATCAAGAAACAAGAAACAAACACCAAACAAAATTGAAATTCAAAAACTCAAACTCGGAATTGTTTATTGTATCTTGGTTATTGGTTATTCGTGCGGAGCACGACGACCTCCCCCTCCTTCCCCTCCAAATCCTTCTTCTTGATGGTGAGTTTGTCTTGCGCCTCTGCCTTTTCCTCCCCCGCTTCTTTCAAAAATTGCTTCAGCGCACCAGTAGCCCCCATTCCCTCAAAGTGAATGGGGATGACGAGACGCGGTTCAATCGCGACCGACAGCTTCTCCGCAAGTGAAGGCGTGAGTACTCCATCTCCTCCAATCGGGATAAAGAGGATATCTATCCCGTCCAATTCTTCTTTGAGATTGGCGGGAAGTTCGGCCGAGGAAAGCGCCCCGAGGAAACAGAGCTTCATACCCTCAAGGTCAACGGTGTACACGGTGTTGATGCGTTTTTCTCCCCCTGCCTGCGCAGGCAGGCCAAACAGTGATTCGGTCGCAAACCCCCTCACCACCACACCCTTGATTTCGTATTCGCCTGGACCGGTAATCGTAAACGGTTGCCTCTCTCCGTGCGCGACCTGCTCCACGCCGTTCATATCGGGGTGGTTAATGCTTACGAGCGCGACGTCCGCGCCAAAGCGCGTCGCCTTGAGCTTTGATTCTTTTGACGGCGGGTTGAAAGCGAGGACGGTGTCGCCGAACTGAACTTTTACGAATTCCCCGCCTAAATAGGTTATTATCATGAGATGAATCTTTATCTACTTTCTGTCATTCCCGCCTGTCTGCGTGTACGCACAGGCAGACGGAGGCGGGAATCCAGTGAATCTTAACAGAAGAAGTATAATTCAAAAACTGAAAAATAAAAAGGCCGAGTGGTGGTACCCACTCGGCCGATACTGACAAGAGAACACGCGCGTCAACTGGGGAGAGCGGTGGCAACCGTTATGGGTTGAGTCACCGCCGAAGCGGGAACGGCGCGGTCAAAGTACGTCTTTGGATTTTTTTCCGCGACCTCAAGTTTGACGGCTTCCCCGTGGACAAACTTAAATCTGTCCCGCGTCTGACGGAGTTCCGGGTCTGTTTCAACACGCTCCGGCTCAAGTTTTTTCACCTCAAACGCGAGGCTCACGAGCATTCTATCTACGGACCGATTGAAGTCTTGTATATCCCATTCCAGCAATATCCTTCTGATAATACGTCTGGGGAATTTTTCGTACTGCATTCCGTGCTCATACTTTGCGACCTCCCACAGAACCTCAACCAGCGAGAAGAAGAAAGAGGTGAAAAGCTTTATTTCCTCCCACTCCCGTGGAATCAAGTGATAGATGGATGCGACCCCAATTCCGAGAAGGAACGGCAGGGCGACCTTGGCAACAAGGAGTGAGTTCTTGAAACGTTGTAGCTCACTATCATCCCCCACCGTTATAAAGAAGGACCCGACGCACAGAACCGAAAGAACAAGGATAGCCTGCATCCAGTGACGAACGTGCATCTTTCGGGTGACGATTTCTTTCAGTGTGTTCCGAAATCCGGGCTTTTTATTCTCCAAAGTAAGGATGAGTTCTCTTAACAAATCCGATGGCTTTCTCGTAATCACCACATCTCTGTCGGGAATTAAGGTTCCCTCAAGAAAACTTCTTACCGCTCTATACCGTCTCATAATCTTCCTTTGCCAAAGAACATCACGGGGTTTCTGCCCATTCCAGTGCGAGTTCTGCGCACCGCAACTTTTCATGACGAGAAAAGATGGCGCTTTTCTAACGACATAGAAGCACATATGTTGTGGATAATCAAGGTAGGGTTTTGATTGATTTGTGCTTTGTTTGGGTTTTTGTGCAGTCTGTGCTTTGTATCTTTCCCGCCCCTAAAAGTGGACACCTTGCCTACGTTTAGGTATACTTCTGCCCACGTCCGTTTTAGAGCCTGTTCATAATCTAATGCCTGAATGAAATGTTCAAAATTCGTTGCGCGACTTGTTTTTGTTTACAAAAACAGAAGTACCCGTGTGGTGAAAATCGTGGATTTTGAGGAAGCATATCGAGATACGCTGACGAAAAAGACGCGATTTGCAGCAGAATTTTGAACATTTCGGCAGGCAAGATATGTTTTAGGCTTTATACTGCGGTTAGATTATGAACAGGCTCTAAGGACGGTTATTAACAACAGGTCAGGAAATAACCCTCGGCTCCCCCTTCGGAA
>JAUSFR010000021.1 GCA_030649775.1 bacterium
TGAATCCATTCGGACGGGTTCCCGCGGAGGCGGGAATCCAGTATAGAGCCCTTTTTTGAGGCTCTGGATTCCCTTTTTCCCGCCTTCGCTAAAAGCTACGGACGGGCAGGCAAGGAAATGACATCGATTGCGTAGGTCCTATCATAGTCAGAGGCGGGTTATTTTGAGGGGCGGGGCATCTTCATGTCCCCTTCCCGCGTTCGTCCCGCGCTTTTTTTTGCTCTTCGTTTCTTTTTCTTCCTCGTCCTTTGCCATACGGAGAAGCGCCGTGATTTCATCCCGTAGGAGCGCAGCGGTTTCAAAGTCCAAAATCTTTACCGCCGAGTTCATCTGGACTCGTTTTTCTTTAAGGAGTTGGTCAAGTTTTTTCGTCTTAAGTGTTTCTTTGTCTACTTGAAGCAGTTTGTGTACCGCCTTGTCGTGCTCTACACCCAGTGACTCCATAATATCGCGCACCTTTTTGACAATCGTCTTTGGCGTAATGCCGTGTTTGGTATTGTAGGCAACCTGAATAGCGCGACGGCGGTTTGTTTCCTTCATCGCACGTTCTATGGAACCGGTCAGCACATCCGCATAGAGTATGACGCGCCCTGCTACATTTCGAGCGGCACGCCCAATAATTTGAATAAGCGACGTCTCCGAACGGAGAAATCCTTCGCGGTCGGCGTCAAGAATACCAATGAGTGACACCTCGGGAAGGTCCAACCCTTCTCGCAGGAGGTTTACGCCCACAATCACATCAAATACCCCCTTGCGAAAGTTAGAAAGAATAGTAATGCGGTCCAGTGTCTCCACGTCGCTATGGAGATATTCGGTCTTAATCCCCTTTTCCTTGAGAAACTCCGAAAGGTCTTCCGCCATTTTTTTGGTAAGTGTGGTCGCAATCACGCGCCCACCGGCTTTAATGTCCTTTTCGGCTTCTGCGATAAAATCCTTTATTTGACCTCCATATTTCCCTTTTTCCATCACGGGACGAATTTCAACCTGCGGGTCAATAAGACCGGTTGGCCTAATCACTTGCTCCACAATACGGGAATTCGGCAAGCCGGGCTTTCCGCATTTTTCATATTCATACGGCCCGGGAGTAGCCGAGGTAAATAGTACCTGTCCTACGCGCTCTTCAAACTCGTTAAATTTGAGCGGGCGGTTATCCTTCGCGGACGGTAGACGAAACCCATGGTCAACAAGCGACTCCTTGCGAGCTTGGTCACCCGCGTACATCGCCCGAATCTGAGGAACGGTGACATGCGACTCATCAATCACCGTCAGAAAGCCTGCCCCGTGGTCGCCTTGCGACTTTACGGGGTCGGAAAACATTTCCGCATTCTTGTGAAAATACGAAATAAGCGTATCGGGCGCTTCACCGGGGAGCTTGCCCGAAAAGTGGCGAGAATAGTTTTCAATACCGTTACAATAGCCAACCTCCTTGAGCATCGCGAGGTCATAGCTTGTTCGGCGTTTCAAACGCTCCGCTTCCAAGTTCTTCCCCGCCTTAGCGAGTTGCTTCAATCGCTCCTTTAGTTCTAGTTTGATGGTCGCTATCGCTTTTCCGCGCTCATCTTCGGGAGTGATGAAATGCCGCGCGGGAAAAATAAAGACGCTTTCCACATTTTCGAGGAGCTTTCGGCTCACCGGGTCAATTTTCTGTATTCCCTCCACGATTTCAGTATCAAATTCAATACGGTAAATAACCCGCTCACTCTGTGGTTGAACTTCCAAAACATTCCCGAGTGCTCGAAACATTCCCGGAGTAAGGTCGGCGGTGGTACGAGTATAATGAATGCCGATAAGCGCGCGAATAAGCTCACCACGCGAAAGTGACATTCCCTTTGTAATTTTTCGATTTACCTTTTCGTACTCCTCGGGACTTCCCAAGCCGTAAATACAGGAAACCGAGGCAACCACAATGACATCCTTTCGGGTAAGGAGTGCCTGCGTGGAGGCGTGCCGAAGCCTTTCAATTTCTTCATTAATCTGCGCCTCTTTCTCTATATAGGTGTCCGTCGTCGGCAAGTACGCCTCCGGCTGATAGAAGTCGTAGTACGACACAAAGTAATGTACGGCATTGTCGGGAAAAAATTCTTTGTACTCCTGCGCGAGTTGCGCGGCAAGCGTTTTATTGTGTGCGATAACGAGCGTTGGCTTGCCGATATTCGCGATGACATTCGCCACGGTAAAGGTTTTACCGCTTCCGGTAACCCCAAGAAGCGTCTGGTGCGAGACGCCTTTCTTTACCCCTTCCGTAAGCTCCTTAATGGCTTTTGGCTGGTCTCCCGCAGGGCTATATTCGGTTTTAAGTTTAAACCTTCCTGTGAGCATAGATGCACGCTACTATATCGCACTCGAGCCACTTTAGAAACAATCACTTGAAAAAAATGGTGAGCACTGTATGCTCCAGATGAATGCACCTTATTTATCTATGAATACTCCCCAATCCGCACTGGATGCCGGCATCGAACGATTTCGGCAAGTGAAATACACAGAAGAAGAAATTGCTCAAATTACGGCGTTCTTGGAACGCTTCTGCTCTACGGGAATACTCTTCCTCACCGAACTTTTTATCAGGGCACGCATTTACAAGCATCGAAAACCCCTGGAAATAGTACTTACCGCCTGCCGAAAGTACGATGAGCTTGTCTGGAAATACAGCACCCCTGGACGCTATGGGGACCCGGACGACCCGACCTGTAGCCCACCAGGCGAATGCCGTGGAGCGCATAATGCCGGCGCCGTTGCCAGAGTTTATCTAGACATTGAGCTTCCTTTCCCGAAGGGAATTCATTGACGATACTTCCTCAAATCTTCGCATCGGCGCCTGAAATACGGCGCCTTTTTCTTACAAAAAACCGCCGAGAAAGTACTTTCTCGGCGATACGTTTTTTTGTGTTTATCCTCCACCACGGTACAAGAAGCGTTCCCGGCGTAAAAGTTCCAAACTGAAGAACTCCATTGGAGAAATCCACCCCTTCCACTCGTGGAACATTACCCGCACCCTTTCCACGTAGCCATCTATCCACGCAATCCGACCGTGAAATATAGACTCGGGAGAAACTTCGCCGTCGCCATCCTCCGCAATAAAGAGCTTACTCGGTGTATTCATTTTTTAAAACGTTAAGGTTCACTGTTTGCTCTTCCTCCTCACGCACAGGCACAAGGTAAGAACAAAAGAGCCACTCGTTCTTGAGGGCTCTTTTCTAACATCTGGTGGAGGGGAGAGTTATCGCAGATTGCACAAAAGAGACCTCAAGGTGGTGAGGTGAATCTTTGCGACGACGATAGAGCTTCTTCCTGTCATTTCTCCATCGTACCCCGTCCCCAAAAACTGTCAACCTCGGGTGTGGATAAGAGAATAAGAGGAGTGTCCTTCTCCCTGTTCACCTCTGGACAGGGGGTGTGGATACTGTAGGCTTCATCCTGGAAACATAGTCCTCTGGCCTATATGCAGGCCTAACAAAAAAGGAACACTATGACGAAAATGAAGATTTTGGTCCTTGATGCCTTTACAAATGGATCCGAGGCAGCGCGAGCCTTTATTCAAAGGCAAGGCTGGACAGAGACGGATTGTGAGTTCGTCTTTTGCGGTACTCACTCCAATATATTCAAGCGTCTTACCGAGGGACCCGCCTATGCCGTCGTTCCCATTCGAAACTCAATCGCTGGTGAAGTCACGGAGGTGACGAAGCTCCTGGACGGGTTTCGGGGAATGGGATATGACCTACAGGAACAAGACCAACTTGACCTTCAGATCAATCACTGCCTCTTGGCACCTCAACACGTTAGCCGAGCTGAAGAGCTTCAGCGTGTGATGTCGCACGAGAAAGCAATGGAGCAGTGTGGCAAATACCTCAACTCAATCGGGATCACTCCCGACAGGCGCAGTAAGCGTGATTCTACCGGCAACGCAGCAAAGGCTGTGGCCAAGCTCGGACCCAACGTGAAAATCGGGGCCATTGCTCCAAAGGTAGCGGCCGAGGAATATAAACTGAAAATTTTGGCCGAGCGCATTCAAGATGTCCTGGACAATAAGACGAGGTTTGTGCTCCTTCAAAACGAGGCGACGGTCAGACAGGTCGTCGTCGGCATTATCGGTATCAATGGCCGCTTCGGTACAATGCTTAGGGAATTCTTTGAGCAACTTGGCTGTACGGTTATCGGTTCTGACAGAGATAAGCCGACTGATTTTACGAATGAGCAAATTGTCGTGAAGTCGGATGTGGTACTTTTCTCGCTTTCCATTAAGAGAACCGTGGAGGTTATACAATCTCTAGCGCCTCTGAGTCGAGAAGACCAGCTCTGGATGGACGTCACTTCCGTCAAGCAACCCGCTGTCAAAGCAATGCTTCAAAGCAAAGCCCAGGTAGTAGGCCTTCACCCCATGTTCCGTCCCGATGTACCATTTGATGGACAAACCATAGTGGCCTGTCTGGTACATCTGACCATGCAACACTGGAAGACATGGGTCGTTAATGTCCTGACTGCCACCCGCGCCCGAATCAAGTGGAGCACCCCTGCCGAACATGACGGATACATGACGACGGTTCAGGTCATCCCCCATTTGGCTAACCTGACCAGCGCCTTACTCATCACAGAGGCTGGTGTGTCAGTGAGTGAGAGTCTTGCCTTTACGAGTCCTTTCTATCGGGTGATGTTTTCACTTATGGGGCGGCTCGTGAGTCAGAGCCCAGACCTCTATACGTCAATCGTCATAGAGAATCCCGAGACGGTGAGCATGCTCGAGCGACGGATTGCGATTGAACAACGGCTCCTAGAAATGATCCGTCGCAAAGATCGCGATGCTTTCGAAGTGCTGTTCAAGCAAGCAAACGAGCACTTTGGTCCTGTGGTTACCAAAGAAGCCAACGAGTTATTCATGAGAATCCTCGGGGTTCTAAGCACACTCTATGGCAAGAACTCGGTAATTCTGGAGTTTAGCAAGGTACAAAGTCGACCAGGGCTCTTGGAGCGAATTTCCAAGGTCTTTAGTCAACATCAAATCAACCTCACGGGGATTAACTCCGTAACTCTTGATGGTCAACGACTGCAATTTACAATCAGTTTTGAACAGGAACGTGAATCGGAAGAAGTTTGTCGGGCGCTTGCGGAAATCGAGAAGTGCCACGATCTCCGAGCAAAAATCATTGCCGGATAAAATCTTAATGGACGGGCGACCTTGCCCCCAACTAGGAACATTACGGAAAACCGACCCTTGCATAAGCAGGGGTCATTTTTTATACGAAGCGAAAAAGTCTTCCTTCAAACGGCTAAACGTGCCCGTAATAATCCCTTCGCGCATCTGCTTCACCAGATTTACAATAAAGTGCACGTTGTGAATGCTCGCGAGGGTATTTGCAAGGATTTCATTGGAGCGAAATAAGTGCGCGAGGTAGGCTCTGGTGAAGTGCTTACACGTGTAGCAAGTGCAACCCTGCTCAACCGGCGAGAAATCATTTTTGTACTTCGCGTTTTCTATATTGAACCTGCCGTGCCGAGTGTAGAGTGAACCTGTGCGAGCTTGCCGAGTTGGCGCGACACAGTCAAAAAGGTCACAGCCGTTCTCTACCGCGCCAAAGAGGTCAAGTGGGTCGCCGATTCCTAAAAGATGCCTCGGTTTCTCCTCGGGCAGGAGCTCATTCACCCATCGCACGGCGCTCCCCATGTCCTCTTTATCAAACGAGCCCCCGATACCAAACCCCGAAAATTCGCTTCGCTCACTCGGGGCAAGCCCATCAATCCGCAAACCTGCCATAAATCGTGCACTTTCTTTTCTCAAATCCTCAAATCGCCCTCCTTGCACAATTCCAAAAAGCATTGGACCCTTACTATAGGCTAATTCGTGCGAATTAGCCGATAGCTTTTTGTCTGCATTTTTTAATTTTGCATTTTCTATTTTGAGTTCGCGGTGCCTCTCAAGGCTCCGCGCTGCCCACCGATGCGTCCGCTCCATTGCCTCTTTCTGGTATTCGTAGGACGCGGTCGGCGAGGTGCACTCGTCAAACGCAAAAATAATATCCGCGCCGATTGCATGCTGTATCTCAATGGAGCGTTCGGGGGTAAAACGATGAGTGCTCCCATCTTTATACGACTTAAACGTCACCCCGTCTTCATCTATTTTCACCAGTGGTGACAACGCCTCGTCCCTTTCCGACATTCCAACATTCTTGAGAATGTTGGAATGTTTTTTCTGAACCTTTGAGACACTACCGCCTCCAAGTGAGAACACTTGAAAGCCTCCCGAGTCGGTCATCGTGGGTCCCTCCCAGCCCATAAACTTCCCGAGTCCTCCGCCCTGCTCCACTATTTTCTCCCCTGGCTCCAAGTACAGATGATAGGTGTTCGCTAAAACAACCTGCGAGCCAGTCTCCTTCACCTGCTCGGGTGTGAGCGCCTTGACGGTCGCCTTGGTTCCCACCGTAACAAACGCGGGGGTCCGAATACTTCCGTGGGGTGTTTCAAGAACACCCGCTCGCCCGAGCCCTTTTTCCATTTTCTGCTCAATCCGAAACATCAGCCTAGCGTACACGTTTCGCCGAAATTGCCAAGGGCCTTTGCGTTAAAAAATTTGTTCGGGTACAATACGCCCATGTCAGAAGAGCTCTCAAAGTCAGAAGATGCAGGCTTAACCTGTCCTATCACGCGCGAAGATTTTTGCAGAGAAGTTGAGGAGCGGGTCAAGCGCATCGGAAAAGAATTTGGAAATGGATTTGTGTTTGTCGCCAATTATCCGAAGTCGGTGAGTTTTTTCGGTTCGTCCCGATTTACACCCGAAAACCCGTACTGCGCGAAGGCCGAGCATCTTGCGGGTCGTATCTCGCGTGAGCTCGGGTACGCCGTCATTACCGGTGGTGGTGGGGGCATTATGGGCTCGGCAAATAAAGGAGCGTTCGAGGCGGGAGGTGAGTCGATTGGGCTAAGCATACGCCTCCCCAGAAAGCAGTACGCGAACCCTTATACAACCGCGGCGCTTGATTTCTCCTATTTCTTCGCGCGAAAAACCGTTCTTTCCTACGCGGCTGAAGCCTATCTATTCTTCCCCGGTGGTTTTGGAACTCTGGATGAATTTTTTGAGATTGTTACCCTCGTGCAGACGCATAAAATACGGCGCATTCCGATATTTTTGGTTGGTATAGAGTTTTGGGCGCCACTTGGTCGCTATATGCAGGAATACCTCCACGAGAAGCATCACACGATTGTCAAACACGACCTTGACCTCTACAAAATTGTTGACGACGAAGATGAGATTTTACAGGCGATTAAAGATGAGCCGGTTCACGACGCTGTTTCGCACCACGCCTATAAAAAAACGAATTAGCTCTTCACTACTATAGGACTTACGCATTTCACACTTTTCTGTCATTCCAGCCTGTCTGCGTGTACGCACAGGCAGACGAAAGCTGGATTCCAGTATATAGCAGTTTAATAAGGCTCTGGATTCCACTTTAGAGTGGAATGACACAGATTGCGTAGGTCCTATACTACTAGAAAAGAGCGAACAGAATAAAGGAAGCCACAAAAATAATCGCAAGAATACCGTTTATGAGCACTCCGGCGACGGCACCAAGGAGTGCACCCGAAGCCGCGCGAAGTGCTTGGTCTTGACTTCGATTTCGGAGCAGCTCTCCTATCAGGATGCCGATAAAGAGACCCGCAAAGATGCCTACGGGAGGCATGATGAGGAACCCGAGCAGGCCACCAAGCATCCCGAATAACAGACTTTTCCATCCTGCCCCCCCGAGCTTTGCTCCCAAAAGTCCGGAACCAGAGTCAACAAGTATTGAAAGCAAAAAGAGGCCCGCAAGTACCGCCAGATTTTGAAGGGAGAGGTGCGTAAATCCGTCAACAAAACCGAAAACGGTGACACCCGCGAACAAATACCAAAAAGCCGGTAGCATAGGGATAAATGCCATCACAAGTCCAGGAAGGAGGAGTAAACCGAAAAGAAAAACAAAAAAAGTGTGTGACATTTGTTCTAGTGTATACGCTTTAGTGGGAATGTGCTAGGCTTTTTAGTGTTATGTCAGAACCACTTTGCGATTTTCGCGGAAGAGTGGTGGAGGGCGACCACTATGGCCGAGCACTCGGCTTCCCCACCGCAAATATAGAAAAGCGGGAATTCAAGGCGACAAAATGTACTATACCTGTGGGCATATACGCCGGTACTGCGCGTATCGTGCCTGGTGCAAAAGTCTATCGAGCAGGCATTGTTATTGGGCCCCGTGAGAAGGATGACCTCCCGAAAATTGAGGCCCACCTCTTAGATTTCAGCGGAAACCTGTACGGTAAGGAGCTTCACCTTTCCCTTTTCGTCTATTTACGCCCCTACCGAAACTTTAAAGGCGAAGGGGTACTTAAGGAACAGATAAGTACCGATATCCAAAAAGTTCGCGAGGTTATTTCTCTGTAGGATACTGTGAATTACGAAACCCCCGTCTTGTCATTCCCCATATCAAGTACGGGGCAGGCTCTGCGAAAGCAGGAATCCAGAAGAGTATAGCCAGAAACCTGGATTCCAGCCTTCGTCTGCCTGTGCGTACACGCAGACAGGCTGGAATGACAGAGAATGTGTCTAGGCGATAGTTTCGTAATTCAAAGTAGGATACGCTGACCACGAACCCAAGCACAAAAAATTTAATTTCCTCCGTCGTACATCGGTGCGGGTGTCGCCGGAGAAGGAGCGGGGATAAAAAATTGCCCGTAAAATAGGAAGCAGACGACGAGCACAACGAGAATGATGATGATATTTCGCATACAAAAAAATTAGGGGTAAGCCCATTCAGTATACTCCCTTTATCTTGGTAAGTTATACACAGTACAAAAAAGAGGCACACCGCTGGTGGGGTGGCCTCTGTGTCCGTGATGACAAATCGGGTCTTGGTTACGACCAGGTGAGCTCTTCTCCGCTAAACCCTGAAGTAATTTTGAGCGTCGGATGCTCCGACTTCGTAATTTCCCCGGCTTTTTTTGCCGCGACTCCAAATTCCTTCGCATGTTCAATAACAAAACCTGCATCAGCAGAGTCAACGACGACGAGAGCACCCTGTCCTCCATGCCAGATTTCGTAGCACTCCTTTCCCGAAACCCCACGCCAGTTCGCAAACTCTTGCATAATGCGTGGCGGGTCCCAGAGGTTGTCAAGTTCGGCAGAAAGTCCCCGCGGTTTCAGGAAGTCTCCAAAAAACTTTGACGGAATTCCTCCTCCCGTGTTGTGGGAAATGCTGTGAATCCTTATTTTGGGTTGGGGCACCCCACCCTTGAGGTCGTCCCATCCATTAAGGTTCGCGAGAAAGTTCTCGTACAAGTCGGATG
>JAUSFR010000028.1 GCA_030649775.1 bacterium
CCCCCGGGTGCCGGACGGCGACAAGGATAAGATATTTGAGGAACTCCGCAAGCTGGTCGGCGAGAAGTTTCTCGTGACCATCATTTCCGCTATTCCGAAGGAAGGAAAACTCATCTTCTCGGAGAAAAGCACCTCCGAAAAGGAACGCGAGAAAATCATCGGCCGCTACACGGTGGG
The DNA here is from genome assembly GCA_030649775.1 of bacterium. Lineage (GTDB taxonomy): Bacteria > Patescibacteriota > Minisyncoccia > Phycocordibacterales > UBA10002 > UBA10002. The sequence continues at coordinate 178 of JAUSFR010000028.1, forward strand.
CGATGAGATTGAAGGTGCGGTTACCGGCCTCGTTGATTTCGGCGTTTTCGTAAAGCTTGAGGAGGGGCTGGAAGGCCTCGTGCATATCTCCGAAATCGCATGGTCCCTCGTTGAAGACCCGCGCAAGCTCTACAAGGTGGGTGACAAGGTGCGCGTGAAGATTATTGAAATCAAGGAAGGAAAGATTTCGCTCTCCATCAAGGTGTTGCAGCCAAATCCGTGGGTGGAGGCCGGAGCCCAGTTTAAAAAGGATGATGTGGTGAAAGGAGTGGTCATCAAATTCAACAAGCACGGAGCGCTTGCCTCCATTTCAGAGGGAGTCGCGGGACTTGTTCATATTTCCGACTTCGGAAGCGAGGACCGCCTGCGCGCCAATCTGGAGCTCGGCAAAACTTATCCGTTCAAGATTACGCTGTTTGAACCCAAGGACCAGAAAATGACGCTCTCGTTTGCCGGTGAAAAACGCTAAACCAGATAACGAAAAGCCGCCGAAAGGCGGCTTTTCCATACTCCAACTTAAGCGAGAATAGTTTTTCCAAAAACATTGCACAGCGCGACGGCGCGAGCATAGGAATCCGCCTGTAAGCGGATATCCGTGTTTTTGGAAAAATCTAATACGAGCGTCCTTTACTTTTTCAGCTGAGGACCAACCGGAACCATTCTATCCATCCGGCGCTTGAGAAATCCGCCGAGGCCGGCAAGCACCAAAAGCGTACCAAGCATGCCGATAATATCCGGAAACGTGCCTGAAGTCGCCGCACTTACAAACCAAAACAATGCTCCGATAATGATGGAATACGTAAACAGGTCTTTTTTCTCAAAATGAAGTTCTTCTAAAATATTCATAATTGTAGGGTTTTATCTAGTAAGACGTGAGAGTGCTTCCCTCTAACGGCCATACGTAGGCCTTAGGGGCTTCCTACCCGCTATAGTACCATACCCATCGCTATTCAACCACCCCTTGGAAGACGGGGAACAGTGGATAATCTTTCTTACAAAGAACCCTTTGAATACCTCACATTTTAGGCATTGACATGGCTTTTTCCCTACCTTCTGCAATAAGCACTAAAAGCACCTCGTGTATCCGTTTAGAAAGTTTTTGGAGTCCGGCAAGCTGGTCTGGTGTGAATTTCCCCAGGATATGCTTTTCAACCGCCGCCTCGCCTTTCGGCTTTTTCACGCCGGTCTTGGTAAACGGAGAAATACCCACCCGGACGCGCACAAAACCTTCGGTCTTTACTCCTTTAATAATGGATTCCACGCCCCGGTGTCCGCCCGAGCTTTTGTTAAACGAGATTTTGTAGGAACCGGACGGAATATCCAAATCGTCATGAATCACCACGAGCCGTTCCGCGGCCTTTTTGCTTTTTACCAGCGGAGCAACCGATGCACCCGACTTGTTCATAAACGTCTGCGGAAAAAGAAGCCGTACTTTTTCCTTCTTCACTGTTCCCCCGCTCTGCAGGGATTTTGTCTTTGCATCAAGCGTCCAATCCGGAAACTCAAATGCCTGCCTCACTTTTTCAAGCAGTATCGCGCCCGTATTGTGACGGGTGTCGGCGTATTCTTCTCCCGGATTGCCTAAACCAACAATGATGAACATACAAAATTCACCTAATTCATCTAATTACCTAATTTCCCTGCCTACCGCAGGCAGGTAATAAAATTCCTAATATCAAATATTTCTGAATTGCTTTTTTGACCTTTTATTAGGTGAATTAGAAATTAGGTGAATTAGAAATTTCTTAGATTGTATCACACCTCTCCTTTTTGTAACTGTGAAGTGTACGTCTGCTTATTTTCGTACTATACTTTTCCTCTATGCAGGATACGAATGATGTCATGACCCATGACGAAGCTTTCCATGACAACGGCGTATCCCCTGACGTACCACAAAAGGGACAGGGAGAATCCTTTTTTGATTTCTTCCGGTTCGTCCTTCTCGCGATTGTCATCATTGTTCCGGTCCGTCTCTTCATTGCCCAACCCTTTGTGGTAAGCGGTGCCTCTATGGAGCCGACCTTCTCCACCGGCAACTACCTGATTATTGACGAAATCAGCTACCGGTTCACCGACCCCGAGCGCGGCGAGGTTATTGTATTCAGATTTCCTTTTGAGCCCGACAAATACCTCATCAAACGCGTCATCGGCCTGCCAAGTGAGACCGTGGAACTCAAAGGAGAAGACATCATCATAAAAAATGAGGAGCACCCGGACGGTTTTGTCCTGCCGCAGGGCGTCACCAAGCAGAGCGGACGCAAAAGCGCGCAGACCGTGACTCTTGAAGACGACGAATATTTTGTGCTGGGAGATAATCGCGATGAAAGCGCGGATTCCCGCCTGTGGGGACCGCTTCCCCGCGAATATGTTGTCGGCCGCCCCCTGTTGCGCCTCGTTCCTCTCAACAAGATTGCTTTATTCCCCGGCGACTGGCCCACTGCAGTTGCGCAATAACGAGGAAACACGCGCAACAATGACAAAAACAATGACAAGAAATAAAGTCCGACTATAATGTACTCGTCATCAGTTCCTTCTCCTGTCATCGTTATCGTACTGTGTCATCGTTTCCCCCTCGTATTGTCATAAGTTTCTTCTCCTCATGCCTCCGCAAAAACACAAGATGCCCACTTCTATCGGCAAACCGCGAAAGAGCGGGGTAAAGAATTACCTTGAGTTTCGCAATGTAGACCGTTGTGTGGAAACCGCCCTGTACTACGGTTTCTCGCCGCTCCCCGCTCCGCTCACGCTCACCAGGGACGACCGTGAAAAGGCGCGTTCGCTTGGAGAGGAACATGAAAGCGCAACGGGAGCGACCGGCATTGCCGAGAAGATTGCGCTCTTCCGGTACTACACGGACAAAAAGCTTTACGATTCCCCCCAGCCATTGCTCCTGTGCAGTGAGCTTACCGGCACCGGCCTTTCCAAAAAGGGGCACGCAGTCAAGCACTTCTTTCTGGATATCATGGGAGGAAGCAAGAGCATTGAGGAGGCCATTCTCATTAAAACCGTATGGGCTATCCTCTCCGAAGAGGGGCACAGTAACATGACCCTCGGGTTAAACAGCATCGGCGACCGCGATTCGCAAACCCGCTTTACCCGCGAACTTGTTTCCTATTACCGCAAGCGCATTGCCTTGCTCACACCCTCATGCCGCACCACGCTCAAGGTTAATCCCCTGGAACTGCTCGGGTGTCCGCATGAAAAATGCCTGGCGCTCGCCCTTGAGGCACCGAAGTCAATCGGCTTTCTCTCCGAAGGGAGCCGGACACACTTCAAGGAGGTGCTGGAATATCTGGAAGAGCTTGAAATTCCCTATTCAATCGAGCATGCCCTCACCGGTTCGCGCGCGCTTTCAACCGAAACCGTCTGGAATATGTATACGCAGGAAGGCCTGCCTGCCAAAATGGCTCAGGCGGAGGCAGGCGAAACCAGAGAACTCCTCGCCGAAGGATTCCGCTATACTATCGGGCGGCGGCTGGGGCAGAAACGGGATGTGCCGGGTACGGGAGCGGTCATTTTTCTGCGCCGCGACAAGGACAAGAACGGTACGCGCGTGCGCATCAAGAAGCCGAACTTTCTGTTCCTTCAGCTCGGATGTGAGGCAAAAATTAAAAGCTTACAGGTAATAGAACTGCTCCGTGTCGCCGGAATTCCTCTGTACCAGACCGTGGCGCGTGACAAACTCATGGCCCAGCTTACGGGGAGCGAACATCTCAAAATCCCCTACACCATTATCATGGGGCAAAAGGAGGCGCTCGAAAACGCGGTCATCGTGCGGCACAACGTTACCCGCGCGCAGGAAATTGTGAAGATAAGCGATTTACCATCGTACTTGAAGAAATTGAAGCTTGCTTAGAAATCTCCAAATTCATCTGACAAAATTAT
>JAUSFR010000029.1 GCA_030649775.1 bacterium
TAATTTCCATCTCACGAAAAAGTTTTTCGTGGAGGAGGTTGCCGGTATTGGGGAAGGATACGGAAAGAACAAGAAGCTTTCGGGGAAAAAAGTAATGGTGGAGTATACCGACCCGAATCCGTTTAAGGCGATGCATATCGGGCATTTGATGAGCAATGCGGTGGGGGAATCCATTGCGCGACTTGTGGAGTTTGAAGGAGCCAAAGTAGTGCGTGCTTGTTGGCAGGGAGATGTAGGACTGCATGTTGCGAAGGCGATATGGGGAATGAAGAAAAAACTCGAAGTTCTAAGCTCTAAGCTCGAAGGAGTAGATGTAAAGGGGTGGGGAGAAGCGTATGCATTCGGTTCTGAAAAGTATGAATCGGATGAAAACGCCAAGAAAGAAATCAATGCACTCAACAAGGTTATTTTTGAAAAGTCTGATAGCGGGGTGAATACACTCTATGACGCGGGAAGGAAGGTTAGCATGGAGCATTTTGAGGAGATTTACAAAGTGCTTGATACGAAATTTAATCACTACTTTTTTGAGGGAACGGAGGGTCGTGAGGGAGTACCGATAGTGGCGGAGGGGTTAAAGAAAGGTGTCTTTGAGAAAAGTGACCTGCCTGCGTCCGCAGGACAGGCAGGCGGAGCGATTGTCTACAAGGGGGAGAAGAAAGGATTGCACACTCGTGTGTTCATAAACTCACAAGGACTTCCGACTTATGAGGCAAAGGAGCTTGGACTTAACCAAGCGAAGCTCCGAGTAGAACCCGACCTTGATACTTCCATTATCATTACCGCGAACGAGCAGAGCGACTATTTTAAGGTCGTGCTTTCAGCAATGAGCGAAGTGCTTCCGGAAGTTGCAAAACGAACTAAACATATCGCGCACGGAATGCTTAGGTTTGCGAGTGGAAAGATGTCGTCCCGAACGGGAAACGTAGTTACGGGAGAGTCCCTCATTGAACAGGTGGAAGAACTCGTGCAGGAAAAAATCAAAGACCGAGACATGAGTGAGGGAGAGAAAAAAGAACTTGCGGAAGTTGTGGCGATTGGGGCGATTAAGTATTCCGTTCTTAGGCAGGCGATTGGGGGCGATATTATTTTTGACTTTGAGAAATCTATTTCGTTTGAAGGAGATTCGGGGCCGTATCTGCAGTATTCATACGTTCGTGCGAAGTCGGTGCTGGGGAAGGCCACGGCGGAAAAAGTGCAGGCGGATGCAACAATTCCAAGCGAATGGAACACGACGACGCTTGAGAAACTACTGGTGCGTTTCCCCGAGGTGGTGGAGCGAGCCGGAACGGAGTACGAGCCACACTTTGTAACGACCTACCTTACGGAGCTCGCCGGTGTGTTTAACAGTTGGTATGCAGGGGGGAAAATTGTTGATGCGAATGACCCCACCTCACCCTACAAACTGGCGCTGACCAAGGCATTTACCGAAGTGATGAAAAACGGCCTGTGGCTTCTCGGCATCAAGGTGCCGGAAAAGATGTAACAGGTGCTTGCGGTGCGTACTCTCGAGGACTACACTTAGAGGTGGAGGTGCTATGACTAAAATTGATTATGACTCTGTAAACTTCGAGCTCACCGAAGAAACAGTTTTGTGGTTCAAGCAGTCAGCGGGACCACATTGGTTTGGAGAGGTTGACCCCTTTTTGAAAGCTGTGCGTCGTACCTTTAATGGAGACGTTCATCGTGTAGAAGTACACCGCATTCCTGAATCGGAAGTGCTCCATGTCAAAATGCATCAGGAAACAGGAGACGTGCGGAGAGAAAAGTGGAGGTTCGTCTTTGATTACCGAGGTAACAACTACTTCCCAGTTCTGTGAAGAAGCGGGCAAAAGTGCTAGAATCCAGTTTACTGGAAGCTAGCACGTTTTTTATGGCAGAAGAGATACCCAATCAAAAATCACCGAATGCCCTGCGTGAGGAGCAGATTCTCGCGTTTTGGCAGAAGGACAACACCTTCAAAAAGACTCTCGCCAAGAAATCGCCGAGAGGTGAGTTCGTATTTTACGATGGTCCTCCGTTCGCGACAGGACTTCCGCACTACGGACATATTCTCGCGGGCACCATTAAGGATGTCATTCCGCGTTTTAAAACGATGCAGGGGTACCATGTCCCGCGAAGGTGGGGGTGGGACTGTCACGGACTTCCCGTAGAAAACGAAGTTGAGAAAGAGCTCGGCTTCAAATCAAAAAAAGATATTGAGAATTACGGCATAGAAAAGTTCAATGCGCGCTCAAAGGAAATCGTGATGCGCTACGCGGATGACTGGCGGCGTATTATTCCGCGCATGGGGAGGTGGGTGGATATGGACAACGACTACCGTACGATGGACGCCTCGTACACTGAAACCGTGTGGTGGATTTTCAAAACCTTGCACGAAAAGGGACTGGTGTATCAGGGCTTCAAGTCTATGCACCTCTGTCCTCGGTGCGAGACAACCCTCTCAAACTTTGAGGTCACACAAGGCTACAAAGAACTGACCGACACGTCTGCGTACGTGAAGTTTAAACTGCTCTCGCAGGCGAATACCTACTTTGTCGCATGGACGACGACGCCGTGGACACTTCCCGGCAACGCCGCGCTTGCGGTGCATCCCGAGCGTGACTACGCCTACGTGGAAATTACCGCCTCAAACGCGAAAGAAATGTTGGTGGGTGACACGTTTATTGTCGGCGCCAGTGAAAACATTCTCCGCAAGGTATTCGCTTCGCCCGACGGAAAGGGGGCGTTCACGTTTGACCCCTCTGCTCGTGTCGGCACCTTTACCTGGAAAGGGGAGGAGGTCGCTTTTTCCGCTAAGAAAGGGCTCAAGGGTAAAGAGCTCACGGGTCAGTCGTACGAGCCGGTGTTTGACTACTATCTGAAGTTCGCGAACCTCACCAACAAAGACCGTGGATGGCGCGTGTACGGCGGTGAGTTCGTCACCGAAGAAGACGGTACCGGTATCGTACATATCGCTCCTGCCTTTGGCGACGACGACTATGAGCTTCTGGTCAAGGAAAAGATACCGTTCATTCAACATGTCGGGACCGACGGGGCGATACGCCCAGAAGTAACGGAGTTTGCGGGCATCCAGGCGAAGCCAAAAGGCAATCCCAAAGAAACCGACGAGAAGGTGGTGGCGTCCCTTGAAGCGAAAGGAAGACTCTTGAAGCGCGAAGCCTATACGCACGACTATCCGCACTGCTGGCGCTGTGATACGCCACTCCTCAATTACGCCGCCCCCTCTTGGTTTGTGAAAGTGACCGAAATGCGCGACAAGCTCGTGGAGGAGAACAAAAAAATCGCATGGGTACCGAAAGAAGTGGGGCAGTACCGCTTCGGAAATTGGCTCGCGGACGCGAAGGACTGGGCGATTTCCCGTTCCCGTTTTTGGGGTGCGCCGATTCCGGTCTGGGGGTGCGAGCGGTGCAAGACCTACAGCGTCATCGGCAGTGTGGATGAGCTCCGTAAACGAGGTGCCGAAAAGGTGACCAAAATTATTTTGCTTCGTCACGGCGAGAGCGAGAAAAACGTGAAGCATATTCTGGACGATACGCCGGGTGTATTTCCGCTGACGCACGAGGGAAAGAAAAAGGCAAAAGAAGCGGCAGAGTTTATCAAAGCACAGGGTCATGTTGATGCCATTTACACCTCTCCCATTCGGCGTACACAAGAAACGGCAGGTATTGTGGGAAAGGTGCTCGGCAAGGAGGTCGTGGTGGATGAGCGATTTCGCGAGGTGGACAGTGGAACGTGGGACGGGAAGAAGGACGGAGATGCCGACCTTGAACGCGAACGTGGGGCCTATCGTAATCTTCCCTCCGACATCTACTATCGCACAAAACGGGGCGCGACTGGCGAGAGCTGGGAAGAGGTGGAGAAACGTGTGGCGGAAGGTTTGTCGGATATTCTTCGGAAACACACAGGAGAGACAGTGGTTATCGTTTCGCACGAAGGACCGCTCGTATATCTCCTCAAGGCTATCGGCAATCTTACGATGCTTGAAAGTGATTTGTATTTCAGAAAGGAACGCTTTGAAGAGTATGCTCGGCCGATAACGGTGTACGTGGACGCAGAAACAAAACAGGAGTTCAATATGCACCGCCCGTTTATTGATAACATCGCACTTACCTGCGAGGTGTGTTTAAAGACGACCGGCGCGGGGCGGGGAATGATGCACCGCGTGTCCGAAGTGTTTGACTGCTGGTTTGAGTCGGGCTCTATGCCCTATGGTCAGGCGCACTATCCGTTTGATAAGCAAAAGATTAACGCACACGAAGCACCCTTTGACCCAGTGGGGACAGGCTGGTTCAAAAAGCCGTCGGGCTTTCCGGCCGACTTTATCGCGGAAGGATTGGACCAAACGCGCGGATGGTTTTATTCAATGCTGGTGCTCGGTACCGGACTTTTCGGAAAAGCTCCATACAAGGCCGTCGCCGTGAATGGCATCATTCTTGCCGAGAACGGTGCCAAGATGTCCAAGCGTCTCAAGAACTATCCCGACCCACTTGAAGTGGTGGGGAAGTACGGAGCCGACAGCTTGCGTTACTACCTGCTCTCGTCTCCTGTGGTGCGCGGAGAAGACCTAAGGTTTAGTGAGCGTGGGGTTGATGAGGTAAATAAAAAAGTGTTCGGAAGGCTAGATAATGTTTTACAGTTCTATTTGCTGTATGCGGAAGCTCTAAGTTCTAAGTTCGAAGCTCGAAGTAAGAACGTTCTGGACAAATGGATTGTTGCACGACTAAATCAACTTATTGCCGAGGTCACAAACGCGCTTGAAAAATACGAGCTTGATAAGGCAACACGGCCAATAGGGGAGTTTGTGGACGACCTTTCTACGTGGTATTTGCGTCGTTCCCGCGAGCGCATTAAATCCGAAAATCTTGATGAGAAAGAGCAGGCGCTCGGTACCCTGCACTATGTGCTCGCGGAGCTCGCCAAAGTGATGGCACCGTTTACGCCGTTTTTTGCGGAGTATCTGTATCAGTCACTCAATGCGAATGTACGAATAGAAGACTCGAATGACGCGAATAAAATAAAGAGTGTGCATATGGAGGACTGGCCGAGTGGGGGAAAAATAGACGAGGACATATTGGCCGGAATGAGTTTTGTGCGGTCCTTTGCTTCTATGGCGCTCATGCAAAGGGCGGAATACAAGATAAAAGTGCGCCAGCCATTACAAAAGTTATCTATTAAGCACAGTGGAAAAGAACCGGTTAAACATTGGAATGAGCTGGCGGAGATTCTCAAGGATGAAATCAATGTAAAAGAGGTTATTTTTGACGACACGATAGGACAAGATGGTCCTCCTGTAGAACTGGACACCACGATGACGCTTGAACTCAAAGAAGAGGGAATGTTTCGTGAACTCGCACGATTTGTGCAGGAGATGCGCAAAAAGAGTGGACTCAAGGCCGGTGAAGCGGTAACGCTTCTTGTGGGCGCACAAGGCCCCTCCAAACGCTTTATTGAACAGCACGAACAGGAACTTTCGCGCATTGCCTCGCTCAAAAATATTGCGATACAGGACTCTCTAGAAGGCGGGGAACCCTTTCAAGCCGATGAATTATCGGTATCGGTTTCGCTTACCCACGAGTAAGTTGAGTGAAGGACAGGGATATGATAGGGTGAATACGGAGACGATATTTATGAACAAAAAAATTATCTTTGCTGTTGATGACAACGGAACTCCTTTTGCGATTCTTGCGGAAGATGAACCGTTTTCGGAGTTGCGCAACTCATGGAAAGCGCTTGGTCAGCGCGGTACACCGGTGCACATAATGGATGTTCCGCCAGATTTTCAGGTTGCTAACAATAGTCCCGTGCTGAACGCTCTCGCGCTTGCCTTCGCTTCGGGACGGCAGTATGAATCTGCCAAAACCTTCGCGTGAAGTTTGTGTCGCAGTATCGGGTAGCGGTTCCCTAAGGCCCATTACCGCTTCACGAATTTTGTGTATCTAGCCCATGGAGGTCTCTCCATGGGTATTTTTGTGATAGTATCTCTCCATGCAGAAACGAGTCTTTTTAATACACGGGTGGGAAGGGAAACCAAACGGCAACTGGTTCCCATATCTTTCGCTTGAGCTCAAGGCGAACGGTTTTGAGGTTAATGCGCCACAAATGCCTCACGCAGACCAGCCAAAAGTGTCGGAGTGGCTTGCGTTTCTCAAAGACTATGTGGGGAAGCCCGACAAAGATACTTACTTTGTGGGACACAGTCTCGGCTGTATCGCGATTGCAAGGTATTTGGAAACGCTTCCCGCCAAGACAAAAATAGGCGGTGCTGTTTTTGTAGCCGGATTTTCGGGACGCATCAATGTGCCCGAAATTGCGGAGTTTTACTCTCTGCCGTTCAATCCCGAGAAGGCAAAACAGCACAGCGACAATTTTGTCATGATTTTCTCCGATACCGACCCGTATGTGCCGATGGAGAAGTCCTTGGAGATGGCGAAGCAGTTTGGCGCGAAAACCATTCTTGAACGAGGGAAAGGACACTTTACCGCGCACGAAAATGTAGCTACATTACCCGTAGCACTTACTGAACTGCTCCGCATCTCCCATAATGACCTGTGTTGATTCGCGCGCGGAAATCCCAATAACCAAGATACAATAACCAAACAAATTTCAAGACTTCAATACCCAAGGGAGATTTTTGATTATTTAGTTTTGTTTATTGTTTGGAGCTTGTTTCTTGGTGTTTGATTATTACCCCTATGTCTTACCATCTCTACCACACCGACGCACTTATTCTCGGCGGGAATCCGAGCGGGGAAGGAAGCAAAACCATCACGCTCTTTACGAGGGAGCTCGGTCTCCTTTCCGCGACCGCGCAGAGCGTACGCGAAGAGCGTTCCAAACTGCGATATGGTCTACAGGATTTTTCCTATGCGCAGGTGACGCTGGTGCGGGGAAAAGAATACTGGCGACTGACCGGAGCCGAGCTCATCCGTAACCTCGGGGACGAGTGTGAGGGTGGGGGAGCATCCGTTCGCATAACCGGAAGAATTTGCAAACTGCTCAAACGGCTTCTGGCGGGAGAAGAAAAAAACGAACCGCTCTTTGTCGCCGTCACCGAAGGATTGCAGTGCATCAGAGAGAAGAAAGACGCAGGACTTCTTGAGGGTGCGGAAATCGTGCTGGTGCTCCGCATTCTATATCTGCTTGGCTATCTCGCGCCAAGAAATGAGTTTGACCCATTTCTGTCGCACGCGGGACTCTGGGACGAAACGACCCTCTCGGAGGCGCTTCTGCTCCGTACCCTCGCCATTTCGGAAATAAACAATTCACTCAAAGAGAGTCAATTGTAATCACCAATAGCCAAACACCAAATTCCAAACAAACGACTTTCCTAAGTCGGTCCCGCGAAAGCGGGAATCTAGGATTGTCTGGTTCCCCGCTTTCGCGGGGATGACATGAAGACATGTCAATTGTTTGAGATTTGGTGCTTGTGGTTTGGTTATTCAAAGCATTATTTTCTGTGCTATAATGCTTTGACTATGTCTCTCCCCGAAGAGAATCAACCGGAACAACCGCGTAAAAGCAGTCTTGAGAATTTGGAGAATCGCCTCTATTCGCGGACGCCTCCTCCGCTTCGGCATGACGAGGAGTTTATAGGGGAGGAGAAGCATATTCGCATTGCTCCCGGGTGGACATCCAAAGCCGAGCGGGAACACTCGGCCATCTATACGCTTTTTTCCGCCACTATGCCCTGGCTTAAGGGATTTTTCATAGCTTCCATAATTTTCTTTCTATTCGCGGCCGGTATCGCGTTTTTCGGCTTTTTTCGTGGGGGTAACACCATTTCCCCGCAAAATATTTCCGTAACGGTTTCGGGTCCCGTGGGTACGGGAGCGGGCGAGGAGGTACCCCTTGAGATTTCGGTGGGGAACAACAATACGATTGATTTAGACTCCGTCTCTCTGCTGGTGGAGTTCCCCGACGGGACCAAAAAACCAGAGGCTCTTTCGGAGTCGCTCTTACGGTATCGGGACGACCTTGGTCCGCTCTCCGCAGGTGCAAACGTTTCCCGCGAGCTCTCGTTCGTTCCGTATGGAGAGGAGGGAGAAACAAAGAGCATCACCATTACGGCAGAGTATCGGCCAAAGGACTCAAATGCGATTTTCTCAAAAAAGATTACCTACGATATTTTGATTAGCTCCGCTCCCGTCACCTTCACGCTCGGTATCCCCAAGGAGGTGAATTCGGACCAGATGTTTGAAATTGAGGTGGGGCTTACCTCAAACTCAAATACCCTGCAGGAGAATTTGCTCCTTAAAGCGCAGTACCCGTTTGGGTTTCAGTTCGTGGAGAGTTCTCCCGAACCTTCTTTTGGTAATGACGGATGGCTCATCGGCGACCTTCAATCGGAAGGGGAGCGCACTATTCGCATCAAGGGCAAAATTCAAGCCACCGAAGAGGCCGAGCGCACCTTTCGGTTTTCCGTGGGAACGCAGAGCACTAAAGACGAGGAACAGCTCGGCACCACTTTTATCACCGAAGTTCCGACAATTGCGATACGAAAACCATTCCTGACGCTCGACCTCCTGGTGAGCGGAGAAAAGGGAAAGACCTTTATCGCAAAAAGCGGACAGACGGTTCGTGCCGATATTGTCTGGGGGAACAATCTTTCCGCGAAAATCGCCGACCTTGAAATTACCGCAACGCTACAGGGCGATATCTACAATCAGTCGTCCGTGTCCGCATCGGGTGGATTTTACGACTCGGGCACCGGCACGGTGCTCTGGAACAAGCAAAAAACGGCTCGGTTCGGAGTGGTGGAGCCCGGAGAGAACGGCACCTTGAGTTTCAGTTTCGGGGTGCTTCCCGTGGCCACCGACCCCTCGTCGTTTAAAAATCCGCAGATGTCAATTGTCGTAACCGCGACGGGCAAACGTCTTGATGAGCAAGGGCTTTACCAAAATGTGGTTTCCTCGGTCACCAAAGACATCAAGATTGCGACCTCGCTCGCGCTTTCCTCCAGGCTTCTTCACGACGAAGGGTCTTTTACAAACAGTGGCTCCATTCCTCCGCAGGCGGAAACGGAAACCACCTATACGGTGGTGTGGGCGCTCTCCAACACCTCAAACGGTGTCGGAAACGCGAGCGTTTCGGCAGTGCTTCCGTCCTACGTCAAATGGCTCGGGCAGGTTGAACCCGCTTCCGAGGAACTTACCTATAGTCCGGTGGGAGGGGAGCTTGTTTGGAAAGCGGGAGAAGTGGAAGCGGGAGACGGGGTGGGGACACCGCCACGAGAGGTGTCGTTCCAGATTTCAATTACTCCGAGCCAAAGTCAGATTGGGACTACCCCCACGCTCATCGGCGAGACATTGGCGAGGGGTACGGACCGATTTACGGGAGTTCCCGTCACGAGTAATGCTCGTCAGGCGCTCACGACCAAATCGCTTAGCGACTCGGGAGCGACTGCGGAGAGCGGGAAGGTGACCCCATAAGTTTATAAAGTTTCTAAAGTGAAAGGGTGTCTATCCTGTACTCTGCGCACCCGCTTTACTTTTTTATCAATTACCTTTTAAATGGAGCGACATGACCAAAGAACCGGAAAACAACCTTATGGAGAAAATCGTCGCGCTTTCTAAACGGCGCGGGTTTGTCTATCAAGGTTCTGAAATATACGGTGGTCTTTCCGGTACCTGGGACTATGGACCGCTCGGTGTCGCGCTCAAAAAGAATATTGAAAATCTATGGTGGAAACGCTTTGTGAGTGACCGAGAAGATATGTACGGCGTCGATGCGGCAATTCTCATGAACCAAGAGGTCTGGAAGGCGAGCGGACACACAACCACTTTTTCTGACCCGCTTGTGGAGTGTATGAAGTGCAAGCGTCGCTTCCGTGCAGACCAGCTTACCGACCCGAAGACCTGCCCCGACTGCAAGGGTAAACTCGGCGAAGCCCGTCAATTCAATATGATGTTTAAAACCCATAGTGGGGCGACCGAAGACGAAACGGCGGTTTCGTATCTTCGTCCCGAGACCGCGGGAGGAATGTTTGTAAACTTCAAAAATGTACTTGATTCGCTACATCCGAAGCTTCCGTTTGGACTCGCTCAGATAGGAAAGGCATTCAGGAACGAAATCGCCCCTCGCGATTTTATCTTTCGTGTTCGCGAGCTTGAGCAGATGGAGATTGAATATTTTATCCCCGAGAAACTCTGGGAAGAGCAGTTTGAGTACTGGCGCAAAGAAATGCTCGATTGGATGAAGTCAATCGGACTATCGTCGTCAAAAATTCACGAGCTTGAAGTGGCTCCCGAGGACCGCGCGCACTATTCCAAGCGCACCATTGACTTTGAGTTTGATTTTCCGTTTGGGCGAAAGGAGCTGTACGGTCTTGCCTATCGCACCGACTTTGACCTCACGAACCACAGTAAGGCGAGCGGGGTGGACCTTTCATACTTTGATGACGAAACCAAGGAGCGGTTTATGCCTCATGTCATTGAACCCACGTTTGGTGTCGGGAGGACGATGCTCGCGCTTCTCTGTGATGCCTACACCGAAGACACACTCGGTGAAGAGCCACGAATTTTTCTTAAACTTTCACCAGCCGTTGCCCCCGTAAAAGTTGCGGTGTTTCCGCTTCTCAAAAACAAACCACAGCTCGTGGAAAAGGCGAAGGAAGTGTTCACCATGCTTAAAAAAGAGTTCGGCGCCGTGGTCTTTGACGACAACGGCAACATCGGTAAACGCTATCGCCGTCAGGATGAAATCGGTACACCGTTTTGTATCACGGTTGATTTTGATACCGTGGAAAAAGACGCAGGTGTCACCGTCCGCGGCCGCGACACCGGTAAACAGGAACGAGTGGTAATTTCGGAACTCTCGGCATTTCTCAAGAAAGCACTTAGCTAGCCTGCTCCTTTTGATGACCTCTCCAGCGATAGCGAATATCAGTGGATACGCTGGATAGGTCATCTTGAGGGAGTATGGTTTTGTGTGAGGTCGCATCACGCCATTCCCAGGCAAAACAAAATCGCCACGACTATGTCGTGGCTGCCCAGCATCAAAATGTGGGGAGCGGTAAAGATACTAAACCGTGGGCGCGTTAGCCGTCCTGCAAAAGGGCACTGGTTTCTAAGCTGACACTCTATTATAAGGGGGAGGACTGAGACATGTCCTGCCCCTTTTTCTTTTGCGAGATGTATTGACTAGATGTATATACAAGTATATACTTGCTTTATGAGTACCAAAGTCACCAAGTGGGGAAATAGCCTGGCGCTTCGCATACCGCACGAAATCGCGAAGAAGTATCGTCTTATTGATGGAGCGAAAGTCACCTTTACTGAAATGCAGAAGGGTGTATTTCTTACTGCCGTTCAGGAAGACAAACATAAACTCCCGACGCTTCGGGAAGCAATGGCGAATTTTGTTCCCGAAATGATGGAACGTGTGAACTGGGGAAGGGACGTGGGTAAAGAAATCTTAGAATAAAAAGATGTGTTCAGCGGTCAAACAGTATCCGAAGAAAGGCGACATCGTGTGGTGCGCCCTAGACCCGACCAAGGGACATGAACAGTCTGGTTTACGACCCTGCGTTGTCATAAGTGGGAGCATTTTCAATCAGAAGACAGGCACGGTCGTAGTATGCCCGATAACGTCCAAGGACAAAAAAGATTTTTACTTCCGAATCGCTATTGCAACGCCTACAGTCAAAGGGTTCGTTATGGTAGACCAACTCCGAACCGTTGACTGGGAAAAAAGAGTTGTCCGCATTGATGGCGAAGTCGGCACCTTGGTGCTTCAGGAAATTTATAACACCTTGTCAGTTCTTTTTGACGTGGTTTGACAAAAGAGCTACTTTGGCTATAATAGCCATTATATGATTACGACCACTTTTAGCGCAAAAGAGGCAAAAAATAACTTTGGACGGCTTTTGGACGAAGCACGATATGCGCCAGTGGGAATAGAAAGGAATGGGAGACTGATTGTGGTGGTCGTCTCTATTGAAAAATACACTGAGCTTATGATGGAGAGAGATGCACAAAGTGGAAAGCGAAAAAAGCATCAGGTTAAGGCCCAACAACGCTAGTCAGGTAAGGGTACCATTTCACCGAAGCGAAGGATGTAAATCCCTCCTTGTCCAAAGATGACAAGTGCTCCCTTTTAGGAAAGGGAGAATAAG
>JAUSFR010000035.1 GCA_030649775.1 bacterium
AGCACTGCCGTCTTCGGCAGGAGGGGTGTTCTTTACATCCCTCCCCCTCGCAGACTCGGGTACTCCCTTTACTAAGGGAGATTCCCGAACCGAAAGTGGTATCACATAATCAATACCGAGACGTTTCGCCATTTCCTGTGATACGGGATTTGGCTCCACTCCGATAATTGTGGAGGCGCCGAGTCCGCGAGCGACAAGAATGAGGAAGAGACCAATGGGACCCAAGCCAAAGATAGCAACCGTCTTTCCTTTGAGGGGGACTTTGCTCCCCGCATGGACGGCGTTGCCAAACGGCTCCTGCATCGCGCCAAGTTCGGGACGAATGGCGGAGGTGTCGGTCTTCCAGACGATGTGTCCCGGGAGCTTTACAAACTCGGCGAAACCGCCGTCGTGCGAGATGCCAAGGATTTTTTCGTTGGTGCAGACATGTTTTTCTCCAAGCTTACATTGAAAACATTTGTTGCAGACGACGTGCGATTCCGGCGACGCGAAATCTCCGACCTTGAGCGGGTAGGGGGCGACCTCGTTTACCTTGCTTCCCATCGCGACAATCTCACCGAAGAATTCATGTCCAAGAATTCGACGGGTTCCACCCTCGGCTTTGATGCTCCCCAAAATCTGGTCTTTAAACGCGGCACGGTTCCAAATCCCACGGTCGGTCCCGCAGATACCCGCGTAGTGCACCTTCAAGATAACCTTATCCGCGTCCGCAGAATTCACCGATTCATTCAAAACCGGCTCGGGTACGTCCGCAAGCTCAAATCCTCGGGTTCCTTCCCAGCTTCCTAGTTTGGTGTCAAAAATGAGTGCGCGCATGGCTGATTTTCTTAGCGAGCGACCTAAATTTCTTATGAACGAAGTGAATAAAGAAATTGGAAGTACTCGTGTGGTGCGAAGCGAGTTTTAGAAAATCGCCACCCCGTGTAATAAAATATCTAGATTATCACTGCGTTTTAACATTCTGCCTTTACTCAAGATAACATCTGTTTTCAAGAAACCCTATTGCACAGGGTAGTAGTAAACAATAGTCGCTTCGCTCCTTTGTTTACTCGACAGTTACACTTTTTGCTAAATTGCGGGGGCGGTCGGGGTCCAGCTTGCGTTCAAGGGTGAGGTAGTAGGCGAAGAGCTGGAGTGGGACGACGGCGAGAATGGGGGAGAGCATTTCAATCGTTTTTGGAATAAAAAAGACGTCGTCGGCAAGCTTACCGATTCGAGTGTCGCCTTCGGTTGCGATTGCGAGCACTCGTCCGCTTCGCGCTTTTATTTCCTGTATGTTTGAAAGCATTTTATCATACACACTGTCCTCCGGCGCGATGGCGACGGTGGGGAACTCCTTGTCTATCATCGCGATAAAGCCATGCTTCATCTCTCCCGCGCCACACCCTTCGGCGTGAATGTATGACGCCTCCTTCACTTTAAGTGCGCCTTCGTAGGCGGTTGCGAAGTTGTACTTCCGGCCGAGGTAGAGCATATGCTCGTATTTTGCATACTTTTTAGCGAGCTTTTTGATTTCTTTTTCTTGTTTCAAAATTGTCGCGATTTTCTTCGGGAGTTCTTGGAGTGCCTCGGCTATTTTTTTGCCCGCCGACAGGGACAGCTCGCGCTCTCGCCCCAGTGTGAGCGTAAGGAGCGCGAGCACGACAAGCTGTGAAATGTAGGCTTTGGTGGAGAGGACACTGATTTCCGGTCCCGCGTGGTTGAAAATACCCGCATCCGTTTCGCGCGCGATGGTGGAACCCACGACATTGACGATACCGAGCGTGGTCGCACCTTTGCGTTTCGCTTCGCGAATGGCTTCCAGTGTGTCGGCGGTTTCTCCCGATTGCGAGACGGCGATAACCAGTGTGTTTTCGTTCAGTACGGATTTCCGATACCGAAACTCCGATGCAAACTCCACTTCTACGGGAATACCCGCGTACTCCTCAAGCATATATTCGCCAACCCGCGCCGCGTGAAAGGCGGTCCCGCAGGCGACAATGATAATGTGTTTCGCTTCGCGGAGTTTCTCGGAAATACTCTGAAGCCCGCCAAGCTTCGCGAGACCGTCTTCGGTGATGAGACGTCCGCGGAGCGTGTTTTCTATCACCTCCGGTCCCTCCATAATTTCTTTGAGGGTAAAGTGCGGAAATCCTCCTTTCTGCATTTTGTCCGCGTCCCACTCAATCGTTTCGGTGCCTCGCTGTACGGATTTGTTATCAAGCGTCACCACTGTGTGCGTGGTCGGAGTGACGACCGCCATTTCGCCGTCTTCAAGATAGAGGACGGTGCGGGTGTGGGAGAGAAGCGGGGAAGCGTCGCTCGCGATAAAGTTTTCGCCATCACCGAGACCTAAGACAATTGGCGCGCCCATTCGCGCGGTTACGATTTTCTCAGGCTCGTAGCTAGAAACCACTGCAAGTCCGTAGGTACCGCGAAGTTTTCGGAGCGTGCTCTGCACCGCCTGCTCCAGCACGGGGGTTTCTTTATACGCGTCTTCTATGAGGTGCGCGATAACCTCCGTATCGGTTTCGGATTTGAAGATATGTTTTTGTTTTTTGAGCTCCTCGCGAAGCTCCTCGTGATTTTCAATGATGCCGTTGTGGGCGATATAGAAATGCTTGGTGCAGTCGGCGTGCGGGTGCGTGTTTTTCTCCGCTGGTTTGCCGTGGGTCGCCCAGCGGGTGTGGCCGATGCCGGCTGTGCCTTTCAAGTCCTTTCCGTCACAGCTTGAAGCGAGCATCGCTACCTTGCCGACCGCTCGGGCACTCTTCACCCGCCCGCCTTCGGCGTTCGGGCGGGCCCCGTTTTTGTTTGCTATGGCGACTCCCGCGCTATCGTACCCGCGATATTCAAGCCGATGAAGCCCATCAAGAATGATGGGGAGTGCCTCGCGTTTTCCGACATAGCCAATGATTCCACACATGATTGATTTTTAATGAGTGAAACGATTATAAAAATCATCACCCTGTAGTGAACCGAGTCTGCGAGGTTCTACTACCGGGGTAATATAAAATCTGATTGCCTAAAAGCATACACTATAACCCCCGCTTCGGGAAAAAAGTCGCATCGGTCGCAGTTTTGTGGCGGACCCACGAGATAAACGGTTGACAGGACGGCATATGCATGCTTACCTATGAAGAGAAAGGTTCTCTTCAATGACTACATTAAAAATCAAATCCGCTCTTTTTGAGCGAGCTACGGAAATTGCGCACCGGCGCAACGACTCAACCAACTGCGTTATCAATCGCGCGCTGGAACTTGGACTGGGCAAGCTCTGGGATGAGTATCAAATTTCCAGTATGCCGAAAAATGGTTCAAATGGTTCAAAAAACGGCGAGGGACACACGGATGGGACAGCGCGCTCTTCCGAGCGCTTTGCATGGCCTTCCGAACTCAACGAAGAGGGAAGGACCTTTGTTCGCGAGAACGCGCACCTGCTCAACAACCAGCAGATTGCGGACGCACTTCTGGTTACCTTTCAGGTTGCGAAAGTTGCTCGTGAAGCCTATGCATCTGAATTCATTCGCGCCAATTGGTTGCAGATGACCGATGGCGAGATGTCCTTGCGGTTGAATCTCCCTTCTTCCTCTGCGAAAGGAATTTCCGTTATTCGCCAACTTATCGGTTTGAACCGCCATAAAAACGCGATACGAAAAGTCGCGTCACTCCGCTCACAGCTTAACCCCGACGAGCTCCGCAAAGCGCTCACCGAAGACGGACAAATGCTTACGGAGTTTGCAAAAGATAAGGGGATAGTATGCTCAAGGGAGCGTCTACGACAGATGGCAAACGAGCTCGGTGTTTCAACCGAGGCCAGTCAGCGCACCGTAAAATGGTTCGCCAGTCGTTGGGAGGTACCTCACTTTGGTGACAAAGCGGTTTTTGAGGCGGAATTGAAGGAAACGGGGAGTTGCTTCGCGCTGGCGGGAAAATACGGAAAAGTTAACTTATCCGTCGCCAAAGTGATGTCGCTCCGCAGTAAGCACGGGACACCTCTTCCAAACGGCTTCACCCCCATTCCGCTCGTTTGCGATAATCCAGAATGTGGCAAGATATTCCACCGAGACAGTTTCTGGGTTGGAAAGGTACAGACCAACGGCAAGAAAGCCGAACACGTCTTTTGTTGTCGGAAGTGTTACCACGCATACCGCTCGGGTGTGGAGAGAGTCGTGGCGAGTCTGTAACATAGGTAACGGGCCCACGGGTCACAGGCGGAGGAGTCACACGACCCCTCCGCTTTTTTTGTGTGTAGATAGCTTGCCCTCCGAAGTTTAGTGAAGTTTAGTACCTGTCTTTTGGGGCAAACGCGAGCGCGAGCGCGACGAGCGCGAGTGAGATGTCGCGGAAGAGGACGTCAAGCTGATTGAAGTTGAAATACACTATAGAGCCGAGAAAGACAGCGGAAATAAGCAAAGGGATGAGGAGTCGCCAACCCGAGAGAAGCCAAAGCGCGATAAGAATGTGGAAACCGGCAATCAGGAGAAGCAGAATATTTTGCGAGATACCCATACGGACAAGGATGTCGGCGTTTTTTAGCACACTTGGGATATAGCCAATCCACGTATCCGCGTGCTTCCAGAATCCGTAAGCGGGATAGAGGAAGGCGAAGGCGAGAGCAATGCGAAGCAATAAGGAGGATGTGCGACTCATACTATTTTTATAAGCTTGAAGTCCTCATTTCTAAGCTCGAAGAAGTTTTCAAACTTAAAGGTTTAAAAATTAAGAATTCTTAGAACTTCGAGCTTTAGCAGGCTTAGAGCTTCCCCTGTTATTCCGTAACCACTACCGTTCCTCCCAACCCCGCGTTCAAGTGGTCATGGTAACTCCACGAACCCACTTTCGTAAAGGTAAACTTAAATTCATTTTTTCCTCG
>JAUSFR010000039.1 GCA_030649775.1 bacterium
CGCACGTCATCAAGGCAGTACTCCACCACTTTCTGTTTTTCGCCTTGTCGCCACCAGATGTTTGCCTGTGAACCGTGCGCAATTTTATGGTCGCCAA
Organism: bacterium; assembly: GCA_030649775.1. Lineage (GTDB taxonomy): Bacteria > Patescibacteriota > Minisyncoccia > Phycocordibacterales > UBA10002 > UBA10002. Next base: position 98 of record JAUSFR010000039.1, read on the forward strand.
TCGTGGCACTCGCGATGGAATCAAGCTTGATACGCCGTCCGAGCACCTTTTGTATTTCTTTCAAGAGGTCCAAGCTTTTTATCGTCGTGAGGTCGCCCGGATAGTATTTATTAAGGAGGGGAATATCAAAGTGGTCGGAGTTGAAGCCAATCAGCATATCGGCCCTCTCCAGTATCGGCCAGAGCTTCTGCAAGTCCTCCTCAAAATAGTTCGTATAGCTATCGGTCAGCGAGTCGTGAATACACACGCAGGCAATGGTAAGCGACGCCGGGTCGTTTGAGCCGGTGTCGGTAAAAAAATTGGTCGTCTCAATGTCGAAGGTGACTTTACGCATAGCGTCTAGGCACTAGGAGTTAGGCTTTAGGCTCTAGGGAAGATTTTCCTAAAGCCTAGTGCCTAGTTTCCTAGAGCCTGCTTTAGAAATTCGGCAATCTTGTCTTCCGCGAGCACGGTTTCCTTACCTGTCGCGAGATTTTTCACTTTGATTTGTCCCGAAGTTTTTTCCACTTCGCCAATGAGCACGAAGAAAGGAATTTTCGCGCGGTCGGCATTCTTTACTTTAGTACCTACTTTTCCTTCGCTGTAGTCTACGATAACGCGCACGCCACTTCTTCGTAGGTTCTGCGCCAGGTCGTTTACATAGCCGGTCCACTCCTTGTTCATCGCGGAAAGGTAGAGGTCGGCGGAAGTCGGTAGGTTTTTGGGGAGGAGGTCATAGGTCTCAAGCACATCTCGAATGGTGACATCTCCCATACCAAAGCCAACGGTTGGCACTTTTTCTACGCCGAACATATCCAATAGGTCGTCATAGCGTCCACCACCAAAAAGTGCGCGCGGGTTCGCGGGGTTTTTATCAAACACTTCAAACACAATGCCGGTGTAGTAATCAAATCCGCGCATTAGGGTCTGGTCAAACACGACGTTTACAATACCAAGCGCGTTTAACGCTTCCAGAAGTGTCTTGAGTTCGGCAAAACTATCGGAGAGCTCCTTTTCTTCGGGAAGATGTGACACAAACTCCTCAAAATTCTTGGAGTTGAGCAAGGTAAGCAGGAGGGCGTCTTTTTCACCCAGAAGCTCGTTCACGCTTTTTTCAAACACTTCCTTTTCCATCTTGGAACGGCGGTCAATAAGCTGTGCGACTTTGCGCGCGTCATCACCGCTCTTCCCAAGAAGCGTGCCGATAATGTAGTTCATGACCTTTCGGCTATTGATGCGTATTTCAAAGTTCGCATCCGTAACGCCAAAAACCCGCATAATCTCGTACGCGAGTGAAATGATTTCGGTTTCGGCTTCAACGCCCGGCAGGCCAAATATATCGGCGTTGAGCTGGAAGTGCTCGCGCAAGCGCCCACGTTGCGGACGTTCGTAGCGGAAAAGGTTCGGAATGGAGAACCAGCGCACGGGGAAGTACAGCGTCTTTCGCTTGCCTGCGATAAGCCGAGCCACGGTCGGCGTCATTTCGGGACGCAGGGTAACCTCGCGTTCCCCGCGGTCGGTAAAGGTATAGGTCTGCTCGTTCACAATTTCATCGCTTGTCTTTCCGCGGTAGAGGTCGGCGGGCTCCAAAATGGACGCCATATATTCCTCGTAGCCGAATTTCTTGCAGGTCTCTTTCCACACGCCAAAAATATACTGCTCTATGGCGCAGTCCGCGGGGTAGAAATCCCGCACGCCTTTATAGCTTTCCGTGGACAATTTCTTTTTTGGGTCGGACGACATCATACAGGCTATTGTAGCAGGAGTAGGAGCGGTTTTACAATGACATCTTTCTGAAATCGGAAGTTGCGTTTCCGGTTCATTTTGCTATAGTACCAGAGTCTTTTTTCTCAAGGAGGGGAGCTCAATTGTTACGTTGGCAAGCCGTATTGAGGAAGGTCCTGCTTCGCGTAGGCTTTGCAGGATAAGGTCGGAGACAGTTATAAGGATTAGTTTCTCAATATGGCAACCAAGCTTTATGTGGGTAATCTGTCGTACAACACGACGGATGACAGTTTGAAGAGTGCGTTTGCGCAGGCGGGAACGGTGGTATCGGCAACGGTACTTGCCGACCGAATGAGCGGACGCTCGCGCGGTTTCGGTTTCGTGGAGATGGAGGAGGCCGATGCGGCCAAAGCCATTGAAATGTGGAATGACAAGGACCTTGACGGAAGGAAACTTCGCGTCAATGAGGCACGGCCGATGGCCGAGCGACCTCCAAGACGTTTTGACAGCCGAGGAGGCGGAAACGACCGAGGAGGAAGTGATCGAGACGGAGACCGAAGAAGCTTCTAGTTTTTTGCCCGTAGTATTTTGGGGCACAGAAAAACAAAGAAAAACCGCCCCGACGTTAGTCGGGGCGGTTTTTTGTGTACTCAAAAACGGTATCTATTTGGCCTCTTCAAGCTTTACAAGCCCGATGAGTCCGAGGAGTATCGGCCATACTACGGCGACGACCGGTCGTGAAAGCATACCCATAGATTCAAGCAGAAAGGCGAGTGCAAGGAGAATGATGAGGATGGGGGTGAGATGACGAAATCCTCCGGCGGAATTAGTTCGCATAATTATGTAAAAATGAAATGATGAAAGAACTTCGACCTTTTCCCTCCTCTTGCCTTGGCAAGTGTATGGGTTTGTTCTGCTATTATCTCACGACTTTGCGGTGGGCAATAGGGTACCCTGTGGATAGGAAGCCTCCGACTCGAGTCGGAGAGCGTCCCCGCCTCCGCGGGGACGCTTTTATGACACCGCGTAACATAATGCTGGGTCCCGCACAAGCTGGGGATGAATTCGTAACGAAGACGTTACGAATTCAGTTGCAGAAGGAGGGAAAGGTGAGTAGTATTTACTCTACACACCCATTATGTTTCTTGAAGAATCAGATTCCAAAAAGGATTTAATTACTGGAATGCCCGACGAAGAGCTTCTCAAGCGTTCGTTTGGACATCCGTATCTTTTTGAAAAGCTCCTGGACCGTTATGAAGAGGCATTTCTCCGAAAGGCCTACTATATTTTAGGTACGAAGGAGGCGGCACAGGACGCGGTGCAGGACGCATTCGTAAAGATTTACAAAAACGCGAAACGGTTTCAGCCACAACCCGGCGCGGGTTTCAAATCATGGGCGTATCGCATTTTGGTCAACACCTGCTATACAGCTTACAAAAAGCATAAAGGTGAAGGGGTCTTTCTTGCCGACCTTGACCCCGAGTTCCAGGAACTGGTGTCCGACAAGGGCGCCAAAGACCGCCGTGAACAGGAGCTTGACCGCGACGAAGTGGAGTCGCTTCTCAAAGAACTCTCGGAAGGACTCGCCGAGCCGATGCGCCTCCACTTTATAGAAGGAAAGCCTCACGCGGATGTCGCCACCATTATGGGCATTTCGGAAGGAGCGGTGCGGGCGCGGGTGCATCGAGCCAAGCAGGAACTCCACGAGGTCATTGCGAAGCGCAATGCCCTGCAATCATCAATAACCAAGATACAATAACCAAAAAAATCTCAATCACCAAACTCTTAGTTTTAGGATTTTTCTTGAATTTGTTGGGTGATTGATGTTTGGTGATTGATTATTTACATCAACTAGAGAAAGTACTATGAGGGAAGAAATCAACAACAATCACTTACGTCATAAAACGCTTAGACAGCGCATTATGCGTCGCATCTATCTTTTGTTTATGGTGCGCAATCTTTCGCCCTTCGCGTTTGACTGCGTCCTTATCGTTGCTACTGCGTTTTTGGTCACCGTGTTCGTGTCGGTGCGGGATGTCCTTTCCAATTTTTCCACCGCAGCTTCGGGTTCAAATATGCTTCAGTTTTCGGTTTCCGCCGTTTCGGGTACGAAACTGCAGACAAAGCTTTTGCTTGTGGTGCTCGGTGTTGTTGGCTTTTTCGCCGTCAGACACCTCAAGCAGGCGGTGAGGGCAGTCCGAACCCTGAGAGAAAGCTCAAAGCCAGAAGCACGAAGCTCTAAGAACCCTCAAGTCTGAAGGTTTAAAGTTTGGAAGTTCTTCGAGCTTCGAGCTTCGAGCTTCGAACTTAGAGCTTGGATTGTTTTTGTTTTATAGATAGTGCTGAAGCACTTCTTCCAATTTCGCAATCTCATCATGCGAGAGATGATGATTTTCGGGATGGTGCTTGAGGTAATGGATGCCTTTCTTGAGTTCCTCGCTACTGATACCCGCGCTTGGTCCGCTTTCGTGTAGGCTACTGTAAAAGATATTCTCCACCTCGTCAATCTCGTGATTGGAAAAAGACCCACTCGCCTTGAGCTTATAGAGCGCTTTACGAAATTCGTCTCTTGAGATGTGGGACATAGAAATAATCAATAACCAAGATACAATAATCAAATAATAATCAAGAACCAATGTTATCGAGTGAATTGGTTGGATATTGAAGTTTGGAATTTGTTTGGAGCTTGTTTCTTGGTGATTAATTATATACGAAAAGTGTACCACATGTTTACCCCGCTTCCAGAGAACATCTTGCTTGTGGATAAGCCATCCGGCATCACCTCGTTTGATTGCATTCGTATACTCCGCAAGAAGCTCGGCGTTCGGAAGATGGGTCACGCGGGAACGCTGGACCCGATGGCGACGGGGCTGATGATTATCGGGGTCGGCGAGGGAACGAAGAGACTTCAAGAGTTTTTAAGATTACCAAAGACGTATGAGGCGGAGATACTCTTAGGCATCCGCACGGATACAGGTGATATTACGGGGAAAACTCTTGAAGAATTTTCAATTCCAAATTCCAAATTTTCAAAAAAAGAGATTGAAGAGATGTTGCGGGGTATGGTGGGGAAGCTCCCACTTCCCGTGCCGGCGTACTCGGCCATTAAACGTGGGGGAGAGGCGCTCTACAAAAAAGCTCGTCGTGGTGAGGTGGTGGATACACCCATCAAACCGATGGAGATTACGGCTGTAGAGTTTCTGGGGCTTTTCGACGGTCATTCCCTTGAAAAAGGGAATCCAGAAGTAAAACTGGATCCCCGCATTCGCGAGGATGACAAACGAGGAGTTAGAGTCCGTTTTGATGTCACAAGTGGCACCTACATCCGCTCTCTTGCCGAAGAGCTCGGTCGTCGCTTAGGTGTCCCTGCAACGCTCGCAGGGCTTCGCCGTACCCGAATTGGAGAGTTTAGAATTGAAGAAGCAGAAGTACTTGACTTAAAATAAGGGTGTTTACTATAGTAAAAGCTCTTGGGCACCGAAGTACAAAGATGTCAGGACGTGTTGGTAGGATGTCGAGCCACAGAACCCGAAGTTTTTATCTTTTCCGTCGGGGGAGGCGAACGCATTATCCGACAAGTTGCCCTTATCAGTGACTCGCCATGGGTCACTGATTTTTTAGAAACTTCTTGATTTCTTTGTAGACCTTCGGTTCAATGGATTTGTTGAAGCCGAAATGCCCTCCGGTGCGCAGGGTGATGAGTTTTGCACCAACTTTTTCGGTGAATTTTTTGGTATAGGAATAGGGAACACAGGTGTCGTCTTGGGCGTGGAAGATGAGGAGCTTCTTGCCGTCAAAATTTCTACCCCCTCGCCTCGAAGACTCGGCACTCCCCCTTAGAAAAGGGGGAGGAAGGAGGAGGGAAACTGGACTGTAAAACTCGTTACGACTCAAACGATTCCAATTCTTTTTTGAAAAACGGTAACTGTTGCCGAATCCTATGGGAAGAAAGGCACCGAGCTCCCCCATCGGCTCGTCGGAAGGGGCTTCCCAGTCAATGACCGGTGCGAACGCGACGGACTTCGTCACGCGCGGGTCGCGTGAACACAGTATTGCAGCTGGTCCGCCGAAACTGCCGCCGAAGATGAACAGCTTATAGCTTTTAGCTGATAGCTTATAGGAATTGCCAGTCCACAAGTCCTTAAAGCCTTTAGGGAGTTCGTCAATCACGTCAAGTATATCTTTTTCGGGAGAGTGTTTGAGAAATTCCCCACCGCTTTCCCATGTTCCGCGATAGCGGGGAAAGAAAACCCAGAAGCCTTTTTTTGACCAGAACTCCATTACTTCCTTCGCCTTCGGCGCACCGGGCATTCCGTGTGCGAGAATAATCACCTTAGCCGGCTTTTGAGCGCGGGAATTAAATCCTCCGCCTCGCGGACTCGGCACCTCCTTTCGGAAAGGAGGAAGAAACTCACAGACAATTTCTTTTTTAAATCGGGTGCGAAACATAAAGATAGTTATAGTATACAAAATAAAAAGGGGAGTCGCGCCGTAGTACGCGACTCCCCCCGACCACAAGGCCATCCGAAACAGAAGACTCCCTTGAGAAGGAATGTCTCATCTTCTCCGGGAGGGAACCCAGAACGGACGGCAGCGACAAGGTCAAAAAGCTGTCGCCAGTGTAGTACACTATACTCGAGACGTCAAGTTTCTAATTTCCTCTAATTCTTTACAATACTCCCATAATTCATTATTCATTTTTTGTATGGATCCCGTAGTAGAATTTCAGGTTACGGGGTCGGGTATTGTTCGGGAGGGTATCATTTGATTTGTTTACTATACGATATTGAGAATAATAGAAATTAAGGATAGTCCCCCGCAGAGGAGACGACCTGAAATTTCACTACGGGATGGAACCAACCACAACCACACCAAGCGCATCGGGAAAGATTATCACCGCTCTTATTGTCGGACTTCTGGTCGGGTTCGCTATGGGAGTATTCTGGCAGAACCGTCGGACGAGCGTGGCGGTTAACAAGGAGGAAACAAAGGAGGTTTCAACCGAGCTTAGCGGTATGGGCGGAAAGGAGAGTATGGCTTTGGCGGAGGCGGGAGCGAAGAGTCTCGCTGGTGCGGGAGCGAAGGCGGAAACGAAGGAAACCGAGACTGCGGTGGTCACCGGAGGACTCGTGGTTGCCGACCAGAAAGCGGGTTCTCTCGTGGAAATCAGCGGTGTTAACGCCAAGGAGACACTTTGGGTCGCGGTTCGTGAGGAAAAAGACGGGAACATTGGCAATATTCTCGGCGCGCAAAAAGTGTTCGCGGGTGCTGGACAGAAAGTGTCAGTTGAACTTCTTCGCCCGACAACTCCCGGAGGAACCTATCTCGTGACGGTCTATCGTGATGCCGGAAAGACGGACTTCAATTCGCATGAAGATGTGCTCGTTGAGGGAGTAGGAGGAAGATTTACCGCCCGATAAATTACCTAATGCCTTCCCGTCATCTCATTTCGGTTCTCAAAAAAGGTGGTCTTGCGGTTATTCCCACGGACACGCTCTATGGAATAGTCTCTTCGGCGTGGAATAAAAAAGCGGTGGCAAGATTGTGCCTATTGCGACGAAAGACTTCCGGCAAACCCTTTATTATTCTCATTCGGAATTCGGAACAGCTCCGCGAGTTTGGAGTACATCCGACTTTTTCTGAAGAAAAAGTGCTCGAGAAGGTCTGGCCGGGGAAGGTGAGTGTGGTATTTCCGTGTAAACGAAAAGACCTTGCGCATCTTCATCTTGGGACAAATTCGCTTGCGTTTCGGGTTCCACACTCACGCAAACTCCTAGCTCTTCTCCAGAAAACCGGTCCACTTTTGGCTCCCAGCGCGAATCCCGAAGGCGCGCTTCCCGCGACCACGATTGCGGAGGCGAAAAAGTATTTTGGAGATGAAGTGGATTGGTACGAGAGCGCCGGCAGAAAAATGACGGGCAAGCCATCCACACTCATTTCGTTTGAAAATGAACGGATGAAGGTCCTGCGCGAGGGTGCGTTTTCAGTCCAGGAATATAGTCCCTCGGGGCAAGCCCCGAGGTAATAGCGGAACTCGCTTCGCTCGTTCATGTGCATGGCGAAGCCACGCAGTATTGGACTATATTAGCTCCTCGGCTCGGAAATAGAAACTCAAGGCAGTTTCTATTTCCCTCGCTCTACGTCGCTAATAAAAAAAGCGCCACCCCCATGAACCTTGAAGGGTGGCGCTGTCAGAACCTCCTTTAAAGGTTGTGAGGAAAGTCAGAATGACTTTTGGATGGCAACGGTGAATCCTTGGACCTTTTCCGGAAAGGTTGCCACTCCACGCGGTGAATTGAGCCGAAGCTCAAGTTTGGGGGTGAGTTTGAAGGACTCATCCCTCATTTGAGTCGGCTTTCGGAGCTCCAATAACGCGAGACCGTTTGGTCCCGAGCCGAAGTTCGGCTCATTAGTGATGGTCGTCCACACATACCCGATGGCGATAATCCGCTTCCCCGGCGGAGCGATAAAGGTGGCCTGGAGCGCTTCCCCCGGTCTCGGAGAGCGGGAAATCGGAATGATAACGAGATTGGTCTCGCCTGCTTCCAGTTGTAAGCAGGCGGATAGTAGCGCGAGAAAACAGATTTTTTTCATATCTGGATAGGAGCCACCTAGCCTTCCGAACGTGAGAAAAATTATTTCTCCCACTGCGAATTCAGAAGTCTAGGTTTACACTATCCTCAAGACTACTCTTTGCAAGAAAAGAATCAAGTGGTATAAAAAAGCGTTTAGCCCGC
>JAUSFR010000044.1 GCA_030649775.1 bacterium
CCCCCCCACCCACTTTTTGCCAAAAATGTCGGTGGGGGGTTCTACAAAGAAAAGCGCAAAAAGTACCCCCCCGTCCCGCGATGCGGTACGGGGGTGTGGAGTTTTCGCATTACCCAATAACTTGAATGACCTTGTCTATGATGCCGTATTTTTTGGCTTCGTCGGCGGTCATAAAGAAGTCGCGTTCAACATCTTTTTCAATCTGGGCGAGAGGTTTCCCCGTATTCGCGGAGAGCATCTTGTTGAGCTTTTCCTTGGTCTGGAGAATGTGCTTCGCGGTAATCGCGATGTCGGTCGCCTGACCTTCCACGCCTCCAAGAGGCTGATGAATCATCACTTCCGCGTTCGGAAGAATAAATCGTTTGCCTTTCTTGCCCGCCGAGAGCACCATTGCCGCGCCTGAAGCCGCGATGCCGACACAGGTGGTCGCCACGTCGTTTTTGATGTGGTTCATTGTATCAATGATAGCCATCGTGGAGGTGACAGAGCCTCCCGGGGAGTTGATGTAGACATTGACGTCTTTCTTCGGGTCTTCCGACTGAAGGAAGAGAAGCTGGGCAATCACGATGTTGGCGACATGGTCGTCTATCGGGCCTCCGAGGAAAATAATACCCACTTTGAGCAGGCGCGAGTAAATATCGTAGGCGCGTTCACCATACGTAGTCTTCTCGATGACGGTGGGGATTAAGATGTTCATAGTTGAAGGTTATAAAGTTTGTAAGGTTTATAAAGTATAAGACAGGAAGAGTATAACAGGAGGGAAGCGAGTTGACAAAGGTGGTACACTTTTGATACACTGGAACTATGGTCACACTGAATAAAAGAATAAACATTAGTGTTTCAAAAGAAGCACGGCAAACACTTGTCGCGCTTGCAAAACGAGATGTCGTTCCGCAGGCAACTAAAGCACGACATCTTCTTGAGCGAGCGCTTGAATGGGAAGAAGATAGTGTATGGGATACCCTTGCGCAGAATCGCGAAAAGAAAGGAGTTCACTTTGTTTCGCACAAAAAGGCGTGGAGTCTTTAGTGGGCCAAGTCTTTCAATGAACACTCAATTTGCGATTTCGTATCACTACCGTGTGGTGGCGGAAGATATTCCGCGACTCTCTCCGGAGTGGCGCGTCCGAATACAGGAAGCCATTACACAAAAACTCACGACACATCCAGAGGTGTTCGGGAAACCTCTTCGGCGATCTCTTGTGGGCTATCGGAAGTTTCGCGTCGGTGATTATCGTATCATCTTTAGAATTGAAAAACGTGAGGTAAAAGTTGTCATCATTGGACATCGTCGTGATGTGTACGAATTTTTAGGTAATAGAATCTGATTTTCTTTATGCGACTACATCGATTTTTTGTGGAGGAAAAGATTGTGCCGGGTAGTAGTGTGGCCATCACGGACGCGAAACTCTTGCATCAGTGGCGCAATGTCTTACGCCTCAAGGCGGGGGGCGAGGTGATTCTTTTTGACGGGTCCGGAATGGATTACCGCTGTGAACTTACCCGTCTTGAGAAAAAGGAGGCGGTTTGCGGAGTGTTGGAAGAGATGAAAGAAAGCGCTCGTCCGGCACAGACGCTTGTGCTGTTTGCCTCGCTTATCAAAAAAGATAGTTTTGAATGGCTCTTAGAGAAAGCGACCGAGCTCGGTGTGTCCGAAATTAGGCCCGTTATCGCCGACCGTTCTGAAGTAAAGAACATAAATCTTGAACGGGGGAGAGACATCCTCAAGGAAGCCACGGAGCAGTCGGGGCGGGGAAGCATTCCCCTCCTTCGGGAGGCGACAGAACTTCTGACGGCCGTGAAGGAGCAAAGCGGTATGAGTTTGCTCGCGTTTGACCGTGACGGCAAACCTTTCAAAAAAGAGGAGTGGAACAAGGTTACAAACATCGGGGCATTCATCGGTCCCGAGGGAGGGTGGAGTGCTCGTGAACTCGCGCTGTTTGGGGAACAACACATTCCCGTCTGTTCTCTCGGCACGTCTACACTGCGCGCGGAAACGGCGGGAGTGGCAGTAACGGCACTACTCCTTCTTCAGTCGTAGGAAGAATAACCAATAACCAATAACCAATAACCAAGAAACAAAAACCAAACAAATTATAATCTCCAATTTACAAATCAACTCGATATGTGAAGTTTTGATTTTTTGGTGATTGTTTGGAAATTGTATCTTGATGTTTGGTTATTATTTTTGATTCTCCAAAAATGCCAGGACTTTTTGATTGGTCAGCAATGTCTCCACGTAGCTTCGGGCGTTTTCGGGGTTCGCGTTCTTGTAGTGTTCCAAGAGGTGCTTTACCTCCGCTTCTACTTCCGCTTCGGAGGCGATAAGCTTCTCGGTGCGGGCAATTTTAAACAGCGCGAGTTGGAGACGCGCACGCTTTTCGGCGTCTTTGTACCATTCCTTGCGGAGGGCCTCATGGTCCTTCTTTATTTCCTTGAGATAGTTCTCAAACGAGCTACCCATTTGTTCAATCTGTCCCCGAAGCTCACTCTCCATTCGTGAAAGCTCGCTTTCCACAAGCACCTCGGGAATCTCGCCCTTGCTTTTCTCCCCAAGCGCGTCAAGAAGCTCCGCACGGCGTTTCTCTTTCCCACGCTCCTCTTTGTGTGAAGCGAGACCTTCTCTCACCTTCGCGCGGAAGTCGGCGACCGTTTCAAATTTGCCGAACTGTTTTACCGTCTCGTCTGTTATCGCAAAATCCTTATTGCCCGATTCTGTTTCATGCTGTTTCTTTATCTCCGCAATAACCGTGTCAATTTCTTTTTCCTCCACACCGGTTTTCTCCGGTTTCTTCGCGTTGTGTTCGCCGGCTATTTTTTTGTAGTCGGGAAGGACAAGCTCGGGGTAGAGGGAAAGGGTGACCTTAAACTCGGCAGGATTTCCGGGAGCGAGCTTCTGCGCCTCTACATGTGGCCGACCTATCACATCCAATTTTTCTGTGCGAAATATTTCGGCGAGCGCGTGCGAGAGACCGTGAGTCGCTGCCTCTTCAAAGAGTGCCATTTCACCCATCCGTTCGCGAATGACCTTTTCGGGCACGAATCCCTTTCTAAACCCCGGGAGCTCGGTATCTTTCTTCAGGTGCGCGAGTACATGGGCTTCTTCGTGTTTTACCTCCTCGGCAGAAATCTCAATAACGAGAAGTAACTGCTGTTTCGGAAGCGCCTTCTTTTCTTTGATGGTGTAGTGCATAGTATTGGTTTGGTGGTGTGCGTTGAACCCTTTGGGAGCGCACGCTATAATGAATTCATAACAACCTACCTCGAGTAGCTAGCTACTCTTTCATAAAGTTCAGTTCGACAGTATACACCGAAGCAACGTAAAAAGTACAATTTTTCGCGACGTTAAGTTAACGGCAGGAAACAAGACAGGTAAAGCAATGCACGTTATGCATCACAGGAGACACCCCTTTCAATTTGCCAAAAAGGCCGGGTTTACCCTGATTGAGCTCTTGGTGGTTATTGCCATCATCGGGCTCCTTTCCAGTATTACGTTTGCCACGCTCAGAATTGCGGACAGAAAATCGTGGGGCGCAAGGTCGGCTCAAGACCTCCGCACGGTGGCACTGGCGCTTGACCTTTACTATCAGGACAACGGTACCTATCCGCCTTCAAGCGCGAGCTCTCTGTCAACTGGAGGTTGGAGTACGGTACTTGGTGTGGCGCTTCAGCCCTACCTCAAGACAATGCCGTACCCCAAGTTCAGCTCCTGTTGCGTCGGTGGCTTTATGACGCAAGGTTATATTTATTACCGCAAAACGTCGGGGGGGTCCCCAATGCGCATACGTTTTTGGAATGGCGTGACCAATACCTTTGCTTCGTGTCTGATTCTTAACGAGGGGTATTGGATGGACTTTATTCTCCCCGACCAATCGTCGCTCACCTTAAATGACGGAGGCGCCGACCCAGACGCGATAGAAACAGGGAGGGGGGACTATCGTATCACCCACAATCCCGCCGATTGCCCGTAAATGTTCGCTTGGGGTTCTGGGTCATCTTCGCTAGACATGTATCAAAAAAACACTCGATGCATCGAGTGTTTTTTGTGTTTTCAGTATTTCAATTCAAGCGGGTGATTAGAGTTGTACTTCGGTGGTGATACCTGCGGCCGCATCTTCCTCTGTGAGCTTCTCGCCCCAGAAGTAGAGCGCGCCGATAGTAAGGACAATGAGGATGATGAGGATGCCGAACCACGCGCCCCATGAGCTTTTGTGGGGAGCAGGCAGGAGTTTTTCAGGACCATGCGGAAGTTCCGTCAATGGGGAAACAGGGGTAATCGGTGTTGTGGGGGATGATTGGTTTGGGTCCATAATTTTTAGGTAATGCACAACTCTTGGAAAACTTACCAAAACACAAACCTACAAAAAACCAAACAATGGCACAAACTATTCAAAACACAAACTGAAAGGAAATCTGGGAAACTGTGCTTTGTGATATTTGCCCCCATTATATCAGAAACGGTATCAAGAGTAACGCGACAATGTTTAGGATTTTAATCACCCCAGTAGTAGAAGCTCGAAGACTCGCTTCACTACGGGGCAAGTCGGGTTAGATCAAGAAGGGTATTAACAGGAGCGCAACAATGTTCAATATCTTTATCATGGGGTTGATAGCTGGTCCCGCGGTGTCTTTGTACGGGTCGCCTACTGTATCTCCCGTTACCGCTGCCTTGTGGGCATCGGAGCCCTTCCCGCCGAAGTTACCTTTCTCAATGTATTTTTTTGCGTTGTCCCACGCGCCTCCACCACTCGTCATTGAGATGGCGACGAAGAGTCCGGTGACGATGGAACCGACGAGCATACCTCCAAGCGCGACAGGGCCAAAGAGGAAACCGACAACGATGGGTGCGAGGACCGGAATAAGCGCGGGCACAACCATTTCTCGAATAGCCGCTTTCGTCACGATATCAACACACTTCGCATAGTCGGGTTTGCCGGTGCCGGCCATAATACCTTTGATTTCTCGGAACTGTCTGCGTACTTCTTCCACGACGGCACTCGCGGCTTTGCGGACCGATTCCATAGAGATAGCGGCGAAGTAGTAGGGAAGCAGTCCGCCGATAAAGAGCCCGATGATGATGAGTGGGTCGCGAAGGTCAAAACTCAAAGTCTTTCCGAGCGTTTCAAACTCTTGCGTGTAGGAAGAGAAGAGCACGAGCGCCGCGAGACCTGCCGAACCAATGGCGTAACCCTTGGTGACGGCCTTCGTGGTGTTGCCGACGGCATCAAGCGCGTCGGTGATTTCACGGACCGATGTCGGAAGATTGCTCATTTCCGCGATACCTCCCGCATTGTCCGTAATCGGACCGTACGCATCTATCGCGACAATGATACCCGCCATTGAGAGCATACTCATCGCGGCGATGGCGATACCGTAGAGGCCGGCGAAATAGTGAGCTGCGAGAATACCACCGACAATCGTGAGGAGCGGAAGCGCGGTTGATTTCATTGAAATCGCGAGACCTTGAATGATGTTCGTACCGTGTCCCGAGCGACTGGCTTCGGCAATGGAACGGACAGGGCTATGGGCCGTGCCGGTATAGTACTCGGTAATCCACACAAGGAGACCGGTCACGAGGAGTCCGACGAGCGAGGCGTAAAAAAGCGCATCGGGTGTGTAGAGACCGTTTCCCGTCATAAGGCGCGCCGTGATGGGGTAGAACGCAACGGCGGAAAGTACACCGGAGACGATGAGTCCTTTGTAGAGGGCGCCCATAATATTTCCGGACGTACCGAGGCGCACGAAAAAGGCGCCAATGATAGAGGCGATAATCGCCACACCACCGAGCGCGAGGGGATAGAGCAGGGCGTTTCCGAAATCGGGGAAAAGAATCTCACCGAGAAGCATTGCGGCGATGGCGGTGACCGCGTAGGTCTCAAAGAGGTCCGCGGCCATACCCGCGCAGTCGCCCACGTTGTCGCCCACGTTGTCTGCGATAACCGCGGGGTTTCTCGGGTCATCCTCGGGAATACCCGCCTCTACTTTACCGACAAGGTCGGCGCCGACATCCGCTGCCTTGGTGAAGATACCGCCACCGAGGCGCGCGAAAACCGAAATGAGCGACGCGCCGAAGGAGAGTCCGATGAGCGCCTTTACGTCACCCGTGAGGGCGAAAAATCCGGCGACACCGAGAAGCGCGAGACCGACGACGAGGAGTCCTGTAATCGCTCCGCCCTGAAAGGCGAGCGCGAGAGCCGGTTTCATTCCGAGAGACGCGGCCTGCGCGACCCTACTGTTCGCGCGAACCGATACGTTCATACCGATATACCCCGCGAGCGCGGAGAGCACGGCACCCACGAGAAAGCCCGATGCCGTGGGGAGGCCGAACGCAAAGTACATCACGATGATGAGTACAATCGCGATGAGGGCGATGGTTTTGTATTGGCGATTGAGGTATGCCGTAGCACCTTCCCTAATCGCGTTTGAAATTTCTTTCATGCGCGCGTTTCCGGCGTCTTTCTTGAGGAGACGCATCGCGGAGAGACCGCCATAAATAAGGGCAAGTAATGAAGAACCGAGAGCGAAGATGATGACGGAGGACATATGAGAAAGATTAATTTTTAATACTCAATTTTTAATTTCCAAATAATAACCGAATGTCCCAAACAATGATAAATTATTTTAAAATTATAAAATTAAAAATTTTAATTTATTCTTTTTTCTCGGCTGGCGTTTCTGTTTTTTCTTCTCCTGAATCTTGAATCTTGCTTCCTGAATCCTCGGTCGTCGGTGCTGCTTCCGCGCTGGCGATTTCTTCGCCTTTGGTCGAGCGGATATCTATCTTCCAGCCGGTGAGCTTCGCGGCGAGACGCACGTTCTGTCCGCCCTTGCCGATGGCGAGCGATTGCTCCTCCGCGGTTACCTCCACGATGGCCTTCTTTTCCGCTTCGTCTATTTTAACCGAAATCACTTCGGCGGGGGAGAGCGATGCTTCCACAAACTTCGCCGCGTCGGGAGACCACTCTATAATATCTATTTTTTCACCGCCAAGCTCCGACATTACGGTTGAAACACGCACTCCACGCTGTCCGACAAGAGACCCCACGGGGTCAATGTGCGAGTCGTTGCTGGCCACGGCGATTTTGCTTCGTGAACCGGGTTCGCGCGCAATCGCTTTGATTTCAACCGCGCCCGAGGCGACTTCGGGAGCCTCCTGTTTGAAGAGTTCGTTGATGAGTTTCGGGTGCGAGCGGGAGAGTTTGAGAAAGATACCTTTCGGGGTTTCTTCTACGCGATAGAGATAGGCACGCACGCGCTCACCCTGACGGTACCGTTCGCCCGGGATCTGTTCTTCGTAGGGAAGAAGTCCTGTCGCGCGACCCATTTCTATAAAAAGGTTTCCACGTTCAATGCGTTGCACCGTTCCCGATACAATCTCACCCTGCCGTGCGCCGTACTCAGTCATCACGGAAGTCTTCTCGGCTTCACGGATTTTTTGAATGATGACCTGTTTCGCGGTCTGCGCGGCGATGCGTCCGTAGTCACCCTTGCTCTCCAAAGGGAATATCATTTCATCGTCAAGTTGCGCATCTTTCTTTATCTTCTTCGCATCCTCAATCATGATGTGATGCTCCGGATTGAAGTAGATACGTTCGTCGGTGGCTGCGCGTTCGCGTTCCTCCTCGCGCATCTTCTCCATTTCTGGTTCGGGAATGACACGCGTGTCGTCCACCACGATTTTCACCTGACTGAACACGGTCGCTCCCGTATTTATATCAAACGTGGCCCGCACAATCTGACCCTTCTTTCCGTACTCTTTCTTGTACGCGGTCGCGAGCGCCGCTTCTATCGCTTCAATAACTTTCGCGCGCGGAATACCGCGCTCTTCTTCTAGCTGGTCAAGAACCGAATTGATGATTTTTAAATCGAACATGGCTGATTTTCTTGAGCGGAGCGATTAGAAAATCGCCACCCTGTGCAGTAACATCCCTTCAGGATGTATGTTGCCAAGGCAACATACTGCACGGGGTTAAGAAAAATATAGTCGCTTCGCTCGTTATTTTTCTAAAAAAATATGTCCGCCCGGGTAGGCGAACACTGAACACCGTAAGAGTAGCAAGGAAGACCCCGTTTGTCAAATAGAAGACTCTCTCTCAATACAGAATGATACCGAAATGAAAGGGCGGTTCTCACGAAAGTACGAATTCAGGCCGTTAAAGTGGGGGAATACCACAATAAAGGGACCGATGGATCCCCGCCTCCGTCTGCCTGTGCGTGTCCGCACGCAGACAGGCGGGGACGCTCAAAAAACAAAGTCGTCCGCCGATGCGGACTCCTTGATTTTTGGCGCTTATCCACATTGCCTAGGTTGACATCCTCCTCTATACTTAGGGTACGTCGTTAGTACTATTTATCTTATGAGCGTATGAA
>JAUSFR010000045.1 GCA_030649775.1 bacterium
AGAAATGTATGAGGGCAAGCACGAAACCATTATCACGAAACAGCTTTTTGACAGCGTTCAGGAGGTCTTGCGGTTGCGGGGCAAGCCGGAGAGGAAAGCCAACGATCCCCAAGCCCTTTGCGGACTGCTCCGATGCGCGACTTGCCGGATGATGGTAACTGCCGAGCAGAAAACGAAGTATCAGAAAAACGGCAATATTCATCACTACACCTATTATCGGTGTTCCAAGAAATCCAAAGTGATGAAATGCTCCGAACCTTGTATCCGCGAGGAGGAGCTTGACCGGCAGTTGTCCGCGCTTATCAATAACTATGCCTTGCCTTCTGAATGGGCGGCGGAGCTATCCAAAATGACCGACAAGGACGAACAGGAGGCCGCCCAATCATCATCAGTCCTCATACAAGAAATGAGAACCGAGATACAAGCCATCTCTCAAAAACTCCAACGCCTTCTTACCGCATATCTTGACCAAGATATTGAGCGGGAAGTCTACCGCTCCGAGAAGGCGGAGCTTCTCTCCCGCAAGAAGTCATTGGAGGAGGAAATAGCCCAAGTCGCAAAGGGGGTATCCGTTTGGATAGAACCTCTGCGAGAATGGATAAAAGACGCACAAAACATAGACAAAATCGTTTCTTCCCCCTCGTTAATTCTTAAAAAGGTTACGGCTCTAAAAATTTTCGGATTGAACCTGACACTCCACGCGCGCGAAGCGCGCGGCGTTGCTGAAACACAATGGGCTTCCATTGCGGAAGCCCATTGTTTGGAAAATAAAATTCCTCTTAATCTTCTTATGGTGAGTGTTTACCGTTCAGCTCGCACTCATTTTAGCAGAAATGTGGGCCTCTAGGGTAGTCATTCAGGTAGTCATTCGCCCTATGCCGGAATGACTACCCTCCGTCTCTGAAACTGCCCGTCGTTGTTGGTCTTTTCGGGGGTCGTTCTGCAAAATCTCAAGTCCTACTTCACTCCGGTTTACCCCTTCAACCACCCCTTCAATCCGGTGTGCCTCGTTTGAAGGGGTATGTCTCTCCATTTCTGGCTTCAATGCTTGTTTATTTGCCCCTCCTCCTCGCAAATCAGAAGTCCTACTTCACTCCGCTCCTCCTAGCGTCCGTCGCTCCGTGAAAATGCCGCGGGTTCGCGTCTGGTGGCTCGGCCTTCTCCTTCCGTCCTGCTGTTTCTTTTTGCTCGTTGGTGGGGGG
>JAUSFR010000053.1 GCA_030649775.1 bacterium
GGTTATTGGTTATTGGTTATTTAAGCTTAAAACAATTTTTATTAAATTATGACAAACAACGCCAACACAATAGTAGAGACTTTGCGGAAGCAGATTGAGAAATTTCAGTCCGACATTAAGGCGGAGAAGGTGGGACACGTCGTGGAAGTTTTTGATGGTATTGCAAAAATTTCAGGACTCTCCGAAATCAAGGCATCCGAAATGGTGACCTTCCCTCACGGGGAGATGGGTGTGGCGCTAAACCTTGAAGAGGATTCAGTCGGTGTCATTATCTTGGGTGACTTCGGACAAATTCGTGAAGGTGATGCCGTGAAGGCGACCGGTAAAATTCTTGAGGTGCCGGTGGGAAATGCTCATATTGGTCGCGTGGTAAACGCGCTTGGGGAGCCGATTGATGGAAAGGGCGCAATAAAGTCCGAAAAAACCTATCCGATTGAGAAAGTGGCTCCCGGTGTGGTAACTCGTCAAAGTGTGGACCAGCCTGTGCAGACCGGTATTAAAGCGATTGATGCTCTTATTCCGATCGGCCGAGGACAACGCGAGCTTTTGATTGGCGACCGCCAGACCGGCAAGACCGCCATCGCGATTGACGCAATTTTGAACCAAAAAGGCCAGAATATGATTTGCGTGTATGTTTCCATCGGCCAGAAAGATTCCAAACTTCGCAAACTCCAGACTCGCCTTGAGGAAGGTGGCGCTATGGAATACACCGTCATTGTTTCTGCGGGTTCGTCCGAAAGCTCGGCTCTCTCCTACATTGCTCCGTACACCGGCGTTTCTATCGCCGAATTCTTTATGGACCAAGGCAAGGATGTGCTTATCATTTATGACGACCTCTCCAAACACGCGGTTGCGTATCGTGAAATTTCTCTCCTCCTCCGACGCCCACCTGGACGTGAAGCTTATCCGGGTGATGTTTTCTACCTTCACTCACGCCTTCTTGAACGCGCCTGCCGAAGAAACAAAGAGTACGGCGGAGGTTCTATCACCGCGCTTCCGATTATTGAGACGCAAGCTGGTGATGTGTCCGCCTACATCCCCACGAACGTCATCTCCATCACCGACGGTCAGATTTTCTTGGAGACCGATCTCTTCTACAAAGGTATTCGCCCTGCGGTGAACGTCGGGCTCTCCGTGTCGCGCGTCGGTTCATCCGCCCAGATTAAAGCCATAAAGAAGGTTTCCGGAACGCTCAAGCTTGAACTCGCGCAATATCGAGAACTTGAGGCCTTCGCCCAATTCGGTTCCGACCTTGATGAAAGCACCAAGAAGCAACTTGAACGTGGAAAACGCGCGGTGGAAGTCTTGAAACAACCACAATACGCGCCGGTGAAAACAGAACACCAAGTGGTTACCCTCTACGCCCTCGTGAAAGGCTTTATGGATGATGTGCCGGTAAACAAAATCAAGGAATTCGAATCTGGCCTTATCGAATATTCAGAAACCCACGCCAAAACCTTCTACAAGGACATTGCCGAAACAAAAATGTGGAGCGAAGCTGGCGAGGCGGAGCTTAAGAAAGTAATCGGAGAATTTAGGGCGACATTTAAATAGCTGTGATGGTGAAAAGTTATATAGACAAATTGGCATTCGTTGAGGTCAGGAATCGAAAAATTCTTGAAACTTGTAGCTACGGGAAGGATAAATGGTATATTCCGGGTGGTAAACGGGAGCAAGATGAATCGGACCAAGAGGCCCTTATTCGCGAAATGAAAGAAGAACTTCTGGTAGATATTATTCCCGAGACTCTTGTTCACTACGGCACATTTGAAGCGCAGGCACACGGCAAACCCGAAGGTACAGTAGTTCGTATGACCTGCTATACAGGCAAATATAACGGGGTTCTATCCCCAAGCGCCGAAGTTGAAAAACTCGATTGGTTTGATTCTTCAAAAAGAAACGACGTTTCTCCCGTTGACCAACTGATTTTTGATGATTTAAAAAAGAAAAATCTGATTGATTAAATTTATGGCAGGGAGTAAGGAAATAGAAAGGCGCATAAAAAACGTCAAAAGCGCGAATGAAAAAAGATTTTCAAAAATGGCATAGCAAAAAGTCCGGAATAGACGTTATCGAACACAGACCGTTCTTTCACGAACGCGAGATTTGGTTTTGTTACCTAGGGGCAAATGTTGGTTTTGAACAAGATGGTGGAGGGGAAGAATTTTTACGGCCTGTTCTTGTGCTACGAAAATTTAACAATGAAATTTTCTGGGCCATACCGCTCACCAAAATTAAAAAAGGGGCTAAGAAAAATCCTGCTTTTTATGTCCCATTTTCGTTTATCCAAGGCGTTGAAAGTGCAGCCATCTTATCCCAAATCAGGCTGATTGACGCCAGACGACTTAGCCGAAAGATTGGAGATGCTTCCGAAGCGGTGTTTAAGGAAATAACAAAAAAGCTCAAAGCATTACTGCCGTGAGCCTTTCTGTTTTTTTCCTCCGTCTTGCGACGGAGTCGGGCCGAAGCCGTTTGTACCAACAGTGTAGCACCCACAGAAGGAAAGTAAAGGTGACGGCACTAAAAACTCCGATTTTGTTGAAAAATAAGGATTTTTAGGATAGTATTCAAAATCAACCAATAAATATATGGCAGGAAGTAAAGAAATTAAAAGGCGCATAAAAAGCGTCAAAAGCACCAAGAAGATCACGAAAGCTATGGAGCTCGTGGCGGCTTCGAAGATGAAACGTGCCGTGGCCAGCACGCTGTCTTCTCGTCTTTATGCCGAATACTCGTGGGATATTTTGACTTCGCTGTCCAAAAATCTTGAGGAAATTTCGCACCCGCTATTTGAAAAACGCGAGGGTGGGAACACACTTCTTATTTTCATTACCTCAAACCGAGGTCTGTGCGGGGCATACAATTCGCAAGTAACGAAGAAGGCTCTGCAAATAGTAAAACAGCAAAATAATAAAAATAATCTTGATTTGATTACGGTCGGGAGAAAAGGGGATGTGGCTATGCGCCGAATTGGGAGAAACATTATTGCCACATTTACCGAACTCCCTGCGAACATTTCGCTTTCCGATGTCGCTCCTATTTCAAAACTGGTTCTTGCCGAGTACACGGCAGGGAAGTACGACAAAGTCCTCGTGGCTTACACCGATTTTATTTCGGCTATGACCCAAAAGCCGAACATTAAACAAGTTCTTCCTATCTCTAAAACTGATTTGAAGGAACTTATCGCAGAACTTGGAGAAGCCCATTCGACTCCTTCAGAAGTCGCTCAGGGTAAAGAAAGTAGAATTGACTATCTGATAGAGGGAAATAGAGATAAACTTCTAGGAAGTCTCGCAGAGAAACTCACCCGAATGCAAATCTACCAGATGCTCCTTGAGTCCAACGCTAGCGAACAATCCTCCCGAATGGTCGCCATGAAGAACGCCAGTGAGGCTGCAGGAGAAATGATAGATGACCTCACACTGGTATTTAACAAAGCGAGACAGGCAGGTATTACCCAGGAGATTTCGGAGATTAGTGCGGGAATGGCGAGCGTTAGCTAGTAGAAAGTAGCTCGTAGTTAGTAGAAAAGAAAAAATAATTAAAACACTATGAATACCGTCGGAAAAATTAAAAGAATTATCGGGCCGGTCGTGGACGTGGAATTTGAAGGTCAGATTCCCGACATTTACAGTGCGCTTACCGTGATGAACGGCAACAAGAAAATCGTGCTGGAAACCGAACAGCACATCGGTGGGAATACCGTCCGCGCTGTGGCGATGGATAGCACCGACGGCCTTTCGCGTGGACAGGACGTAACTGATACTGGCGCTCCTATTTCTGTTCCTGTCGGTAAAGCGACCTTGGGACGCATTTTTAACGTTTTGGGTGACGCGATTGACGACCTGCCTGCGCCGAACCTTCGGCAGGCAGGTGGAAAAGAAGTCGGAACCACAACAAAGTCTCCGATTCACCGCAAAGCACCCTCGTACGTATCACAGGCAACCAAAGTGGAAATTTTGGAGACGGGTATCAAAGTTATTGACCTCATCTGTCCCGTGCTCAAGGGAGGAAAGGTGGGACTCTTCGGAGGAGCCGGTGTGGGTAAAACGGTCGTTATTCAAGAACTCATTCACAACATTGCTTCAAACCACGGAGGATATTCTGTGTTTGCCGGAGTGGGAGAGCGCACTCGAGAAGGTAACGACCTCTATCACGAAATGAAGGAGTCGGGCGTCTTGGACAAAGTAGCGATGGTGTTCGGACAGATGAACGAACCGCCGGGTGCTCGTATGCGTGTGGCTCTTTCCGGTCTTACGATGGCGGAATATTTCCGCGACCAAGAAGGCAAGGACGTGCTTTTCTTTATTGATAACATTTTTCGCTTCACGCAGGCTGGAAGTGAAGTGTCGGCGCTCCTCGGACGCATTCCTTCAGCCGTAGGATACCAACCGACTCTCGCGACCGAAATGGGTAATTTGCAGGAACGCATTACCTCAACCGACAAGGGTTCGGTAACCTCCGTGCAAGCCGTCTACGTGCCTGCCGATGACCTGACCGACCCCGCTCCTGCGACAACCTTCGCTCACCTTGACTCAACGGTGGTGCTCAACCGCTCTCTCACCGAAATCGGTATTTATCCTGCCGTTGACCCGCTTGACTCGTCATCTACCATTCTTGACCCAAACATTGTCGGGAAGGACCACTATGAGGTCGCTCGCGAAGTTCAGCGCATGCTTCAGCGCTACAAGGACCTTCAAGACATCATCGCCATTCTTGGTATGGAAGAACTTTCAGAAGACGACCGCGCGCTGGTGGCGCGGGCTCGAAAGGTTCAGAAATTCCTTTCCCAGCCGTTCTTCGTGGCAGAACAATTTACCGGAGCAAAAGGGGAGTACGTTCCGCTCAAAGAAACTATCCGCTCATTCAAGGAAATTTTGGAGGGGAAGCATGATGGCAAAGCCGAGAATGAGTTCTATATGAAGGGAGCTCTGTAAAAAGGCACTAGGTTCTAGGCGCTAGGAAACTAGCCAAAGCCTAGGGCCCAAAGCCCAAAGCCTAAAACATGTCCCAAAAAATTAAACTCAAAATCATCACTCCCGAACGCCTCATCCTCGAAGAAGAGGTGGACCAAGTTACCTTTCCGACTACGGAGGGTGAGCTTACGATACTGCCCGAACATATTCCGCTTATCGCAAGTCTAAAATCTGGTGATGTGGTCGCTCTCGTAAACGGCGAGCCCGTCCCGTTTGCGGTTGTCGGAGGTTTTGTGGAAGTGAAGAAGGAGGACGGCGCAACGTCAGTTGCTGTTCTCGCCGACTTTGCCGAACACGTATCCACTCTTTCCGATGAGGTTATTGCTCGTTCAAAAGCTCGCGCGGAAGAACTGCGTACACAAGCGGAGAACAAGGGGGTTGTTGACTTTGAACACTTTGAAGCCGAACTCGAACGCTCGCTCACCCGCGTCCGCATCGCGGACAAGTGGCGCACCAAAAAATATCGAAAATAGGGAAGCCTCATATAGTTGCTGTTACTTTTTACTATAGGCTAATTCGCACGAATTAGCCTATAGTAGTGAGCAATTTATTCTCGTGTTGTTGGCTTTCCTTTTTGTATTCAGTGGGTTAGTGTGGTGACAGAAAGGGGTGGGGGAAAAACCTCCACCGTTGAAAACCCTATGAAAGTACTTGGAATTGGCGCGGATGGGCGTGGACACGCTTACGCACGGATGCTCGCGCAGTCACCGCTCGTGACGCAAATTATCTGGACTCCCGGAAATGCGGGAATTGGCTCGGAAGTAGTACAAAAAAGCGGTCTCCCTGTCTGGTGCTTCAATGTTGGCGTGGAGGATATTGACGGCCTTCTTGCCCTTGCGGAATATGAGCGACCCGACGTTACGGTCGTCAGCCCCGAAAATTCTATCATTGCCGGAATTGCCGACCGATTTGAAGCCCGAGGCTTTCGCATTTGGGCTCCCAATCAAAAGGCGGCACGCCTTGAGGGGTCAAAAGCATTTGCGCAGAAATTTATGGAGCGCTACGGAATTGCTTGCCCGAAGGGAAATTTCTTCACCAACCCCTTTATTGCTTTCGGATACGCAGACGCCCTTAACTGGAATTGCGCGGTAAAGGCGGATGGGCCGTGTTACGGAAAAGGTGTCACTGTTTGCCGAGACGAGATAAAAGCAAGGTGGGCAATCTGCGAGGCGCTCATTAAGAGAAAGTTTGGTAAAGCGGGCGACACCATTGTCATTCAAGAGCTTCTGGAGGGAAATGAACTCTCTCTTCACTTCCTCTGCGACGGGAAAACCACTCTATGTCTTCAAAGTTCGGTAGACTACAAGAAAGAGTCCGACCACAAGGATGCCCGAAATACCGGGAGTATGGGCGCCTACTCGCCCGACCCAAGTCTTAGTGATGAGGAGCTTGCTTCCATCGCGAGCGGTATCATCAACCCGTGGACTAAAGGGTGCGAAAGCGAGGGTATCAACTTCAAGGGGATTTTATTCCCCGGTGTGATGCGAACGGCCGAAGGGCCAAAGGTGCTTGAGTTTGGCGTCCGTGGTGGAAGTCCCGAAATGGAAACACATTTGGTCCGGCTTGAGACCGACCTGATGGAGATAATTCTGGCCACGCTGGAACAACGACTTGATAGGCTTTCACTTGTGTGGAAACCTGTTGTCTCGGTTTGCGTCGTGATGGCCTCCCCCGGATATCCTGGCGCGTATGAGCCAGGAAAGCTCATTACGGGACTTAGCATTGTGGAAAAGATGCCGAACGTCAAAGTTTTTCATATGGGAACTAAACGCGGAGACGACGGCAGAGTCTACACGGACGGCGGACGAGTGCTCGGTGTGACCGCGTGGGCAGACACGTTACAGAATGCGCGGGTTCGCGCCTACGACGCCGTTCGTGAAATCACGTTTGAGGGAGGTCAGTACTTCCGAAAGGATATCGGGGGACCTCCCCTGTGGGACTAGTTCAAAAGAAAGTTTGGTTGGTCGGCTACCGCGGTAGCCGACTTTTTGTATTAAAAATTTGCATTAAAAAAGGAGTTCCAGCGATGCTGGAACTCCATGCTACCCAAAGGTGTGAGCTTCAGACGTTTTTTCCCCTAATCTCCGAAGATTGACGCGAGGGGTGCGAAGAGGGGTCGGAAGGTGAGGCGGGAGTGAATTCGGCAGGCCTTGCCGCTTTCACCTCGCGGGAAATGCGGACGGTGTCGCCAGTACGCTCTGCCTCCAAAACCGCGACGGCAATTTTACCTTCCACGAAGTGTGCTGCGTTGAGGTGTGTGGTATTCATATTTTGGGGAGCGAGGTAGAGTTTGTTTATTGAAGAACCCGCTCTAGGGAATGATTGTAAAGTCTTTAGCAAAAAAAGCAAGAAGGGGTACAGGTTTGCAACTTACCCATTTTTTGCAATAATGGGGCCTCATCACATGGGCTCATAGTAAAATGGTATTACGCATCCATGGCATGGATGAGGTCCGGGTCCGATTCCCGGTGGGTCCACAAAAGAAGTATGGGAGGGCGCAAGTAGACCTGTTTATCTTGTGCACAAGGTGCGGAGCTCAAAGCGTGATAGAATGTGAGCACCCTATGAAAAAGAGAAAGATTTTTGTTTTGGTCGGCCATCCGAACCGCGATAGCCTAAGCTATACACTTGCTACGAGTTACGTTTACGGAGCGGAAGAAAGGGGGCATGAAGTTCGTCGGGCCAACCTTGGCGACCTTACCTTTGACCCCATTTTGCACAAAGCGTACAAGGCGATACAACCGCTTGAACCCGACCTCCTCAAACTTCAGGAGGACATTAAGTGGGCTGACCACCTCGTGGTTGTCTATCCTGCGTGGTGGTCCACGATGCCCGCCCTTCTTAAGGGGATGTTTGACCGCATGTGGCTCCCCGGTTTTGCGTACCAATTTTACAAGACAGGTATCTTCAAGGACCTGCTCTGGAAACCTTTGATGAAAGGGAAGAGTGCTCGGGTGTTCGTGCTGTCCGATTCACCACCGATATTTGCTCGGCTCTTGTTCGGGGACACGACCAACGAAATACGAAAAGGTATCTTGTGGTTTTCGGGTTACCGAGCGCGTGTCAAAAAAATAGGACCGCTCAAGTTCGTTACGGAACAGCAGGTTGAAAAATGGAAGCAAAAGTTTCGTGGGTGGGGTAGCGACGCGTGGTAGTGGAGTGCCGACGTGTCATGTGGATAAGTAGGTAGGCTTGCGTGACAGAAAGGTCTATAATTACTTTCACACTATGTCATTTTTATAAGTTAAGTATTTGCTATGTCAAAAAACGTTGTTTCTTTTTTATTTGCGCTCTTTGTTTCAGCCGGAGTCGCCGTCTGTGACGCTCCCCTTGCGCTCGCGCAAGACGCGGGAACACCTCCCGCGGACGCGACGATGATGCCACCCCCACCGCCACCTTCCGGTAGTGGTAGTTTTGATGGCGGAGGAATGATGCAACCGCCTCCTCCGGGTGATGGCGGAAGTTTTGAACCCTCACGTATGATGCCCCCTCCCGGTGGAAGCGATTTTCGCCCGCCTGAACAGATGGACCGCCCTCCGATGGACCCGAACGGTGGAGGCGACTATCGTCAGGAATACCAGAAGGAATATGAGCGACAGTACCAGCAGGAGGCACAGCGACAAATGGGAGAGCGAACTCCCGATATGAAGCGCTATCCTCCACCGGGTGGGAACGGAGATTTTCGGACTCAAGGCCAGCCACGCCCAAATGGCGGGCCTATGATGCGACCACCCCAAGGCGGTCAGCCTTTTATGGATGAGCGGGGAGGACCAGACGGCTCTATGGGCGGGGGTTCGGGGGGAGACGAAGGCGGATATGGATACGGTGGCGAGCGTGGTCCTGGGGGCGATATGATGGGAGATGACGGCGACTCGGAAGAGAATGAGAAGCGAATGGAAGAGCGAGAGAAGATGATGCAACAAGAACAGTTGAAGCAGATGAAGCGTGGTATGGTCTCGGGAATGGAGCAAGGACTGAAGCAGATGCGAAAGATGATTGATAGGCTAACAAAGAAAGGCCTTACCGTTCCCTCTGAGGCGCAGGCACTTGTATCGGAAATTGAGGGTGCGCTTAAGACGGTGAAATCCGCCACTGAACTTACCGATGAAGTTGAAACCGCGATGGAGGTGCTTCAAGATAAGGGACAAGACCTTGGCGACCTCGGACAGAAAATGGGAATGCTTGAGCAGATGTCCCAAATGACCAAACAGGTTGAAAAGGAGTTTACCCGCATTGATAAGGAATTTACCAAAGCAAAAAAGACAAAGGTTGGGGGGCAGTTCCCCGATGTCGTGACCAAAATTGAGGGAGAGCTCGGTTCGCTAAGGAGCGCATGGGAGAGCATCAAGGCAGGTGCGCTTTCGGACGAC
>JAUSFR010000059.1 GCA_030649775.1 bacterium
TAGCTTCGGAGTCGGACGTTCAGACAAGCGTGAGTAACGCTTGAAAGAACACGCCCGAATGGATTTCAAGAGTCCGTTCGGGCGTACCCGGAATATGTGGAGAGATGTATTTCGGGTACAACAGATAAAATGCTTCATAGAAGATTCTATGGAGCAGGATTAATTTAGTGGTTTACCTTTCTCCGGTCGTAAGCCCGGAGAGGGTATATAAGTTTCCTGATGGGAAACAAGGGCGTATGGTGGATGCCTTGGCTTAAGAAGGCGATGAAGGACGTAGCGTGGCGGCGATACGCTTCGGGGAGGTGCCGAGCAACCTTTGATCCGAAGATTTCCGAATGGGGAAACCCCTTCGTGTAAAACACGAAGACGTGCTTCGCACGAACAAGTTGAAAGTGTAAAGTGTAAAGTCGAAAGTGAATACCTCGTGTATCTTACTTTTTACTTTCCCGCCTCTTCGGCGGGTCGCCGATGAGGTGATAACTTTCTACTTTGGACTCGCTCGTGCGGAGCACGAGCATACCCTGGGAAGTAAAACATTTCAGTACCAGGAGGAGTAGAAACCAATAAGTATTCCGTCAGTAGCGGCGAGCGAACGCGGAGAAGCCCAAACCGAAGCATCACACAAGGTGTGATGCAGAATTATGAATTAAGAAGTATGAATTATGAATGAAGAAAAAGTCTTCCCATAATTCTGAATTCTTACTTCCTGCTTCTGCATCGTGCTCTGCGCGATGCTTCGGGGTTGTAAGGCAGTGACGTCGTATTTATACGAGGAAAGTTACCAAATTGTTTGTTAGTAGAAGTCGCTGGAAAGCGACACCCCAGTGGGTGATAGTCCCGTACACGAAAACAAACAGTCTTTCTTGTTACTGTTCTTGAGTACCTCAAGACATGAATAGCTTGAGGGAATCCGCCCGAACTAACCGGCAAGGCTAAATACTTCATAAGACCGATAGTGAACTAGTACCGTGAGGGAAAGGTGAAAAGCAGCCCGGTGAGGGCGGTGAAATAGACCTGAAACAATATGCTTACAAGGAGTCAGAGGCGTGCTAAGCACTCAGTTTATAAAGTAAAAAGTTCATAAAGTTCATAAAGTGGGGAGAAAGATTTTCTTTTTCTTAGACTTTCAACTTTACAACTTTCAACTTGTAACTTGCGCGCTTCGCGCGCTCATGGCGTGCCTATTGAAGAATGAGCCAACGAGTTGATGCATACTGCAAGGCTAAGCCCGACATCGGGTGGAG
>JAUSFR010000063.1 GCA_030649775.1 bacterium
TCGTCTACGACAAGGACCGCAAGGTTCTTGAGGACGTCACGTCCGGCCCGGAACTCTCCATTGAGCCCGCCCTCCTCGGAACGAGTGCTACGCGGACTCTCAAGGCTTCCAGCGAAAGCGGGTATGGAGTCAAAATCACCATCAAAAGCCTTCCCGGGAGATTGCTCTCCCTTGAATGGTCGCCCGACCTAAAGAACTGGCAGGAGCTCACACAGCTCGTTGCCGATAGGACGGCTATACCGGGTCAGGCGGAAACCTTTGATTCCCCTCTGGAACCAAGAGGTTTTTACAGGGTGCGGGTGCTAAGCACCGCCCCCTAAAACACAAGTGTCAATTCACTACGCAAAAGCCGGAGTCTCACAAGACACCGGCTTTTTTGCACCCAAAACTCCAGAGGGAGTGTGTAGGGAACCTACTTATTGAGTGCCTCTATAACCTTGGCCTTTTCGGCTTGAGTAAAGCCGTATTTTGCCGAATTCTCCGAGGAAAGTGACTGGAAAATGATAATTTTCTCCTTTTCGGTGAGCGGAGTTTCCGAAACCGTGTCTACACGCTTCATCAGCTGTTGCTTGCTGTTTTCTATCGTGGCGACCTGCTTATTGCTCGTAGTTCCCCCGCTACCCCCTCCCTTTCCCGACACATAAATGATACCCCCGATGAGGATGACCACTATGAGAACAATGATTGAACTTTTTGTATTCATACGCTCATAAGATAAATAGTACTAACGACGTACCCTAAGTATAGAGGAGGATGTCAACCTAGGCAATGTGGATAAGCGCCAAAAAACAAGGAGTCCGCCTCGGCGGACGACTATGTTTTTTGAGCGTCCCCGCCTGTCTGCATGCGGACACGCACAGGCAGACGAATGCGGGGATCCAGTCTTCTTCTTTACTAGATTCCCGCCTCCGCGAGGATGACAGAGGGGATGAAACCAAACTTTATTTTGTCAGTATATATCCCCCCTCTTCTTTCCCAAACGTCACTTGTTTTTGTGCAAAATAGCTTGAAATATCACTAAAAGCCGTGGCCAATTTTTCCACCGCGGTTGGATATGCGACTGCCGCCGGTAGTGAATGTACCGGGTCCGTAAGTGCGAGCGCCATACCCGCGACACTCTCTTTGAGAGCCTCCAGTGCGTTTAAAAGGGCTATGTGCATACCTTTTACGCTCATCGGAGCGGGTATAGCCTTAAAACCCGAAAGAATGCTCTCGTAACGTTTGACCCGATTATCCAGACTCCCAAGGTCTAACTCGTCTTCATTTTGTAGGGCGCGCTCAAAAATAGTGAGTTCATTCTCTCCGGTATCAATATGTGCGGTAATCACGGAGCCAAGAGCGTTCCCATAGGCATGCAAAGAGGCTCCGGTATCGGTTTTTGCAAGAACGATATCATCTTCGGTATAGATTTTCTGCGGAGCGGTGTCAATCGGGCGATTAGTAAACTCCTCAAGGAGCTTTTCTTCATCCTCCGCGGTAAACGGCGCGCCCGATTTTCGCATAGTAAGATACTTAGCAAAAAGCTCTCGGGAAAGCCTGTCGGTTTCGGTCCAGTCTCCTCCACCCGGGACGGTCCTCTTTTCAACCGTCTCTTTATCCAGTTTGTCCCCGGGGCCTGCTTTCAGGGGGTCTCGCCCAAGCTTAATTTCTTCTCCATCCAAGGTTTTGTCCCCATCCGTATCGGGTTTCAGGGGGTCGCTATGCCACAGCTCCTCCTCCCAGTCCTTGAGTCCGTCAGCATCCATATCTTTGGAGAGGACTTCTGCGGCTTTGGAGGCTTGTTCGGGGCTAATGCGGTCAAACTTTATCTCCGTTCGTCCAGTTTGCAAAAACCAAAAGCCACCACCGAGCACGATTACCGTGGCTACCCCGCTTATTATTTTAGTTCGTGTGGTCATATTTAGGCTTTAGGGAAGAAGGCACTAGGCTATGAAATAGGCTCTAGGCTTTAGGAAAGATTT
Source organism: bacterium (assembly GCA_030649775.1). Taxonomy (GTDB): domain Bacteria; phylum Patescibacteriota; class Minisyncoccia; order Phycocordibacterales; family UBA10002; genus UBA10002. The sequence goes on from JAUSFR010000063.1 coordinate 1,962, forward strand.
TTCTCCCTAGTGCCTAGTTTCCTAGAGCCTGTCTCACAGTATATCAGCTTCTACTCTTATCGGGGGAACACAAAGACGGCGCCGGGCTCACTACGGCCAAAAACCACCTGTTCTCGGTAAAAAAGGTCTGAAACATCCACTACCGCGCGGGCAAGAGCGAGGGTACTCTCCGAATAGGCCATCATCACCGAACCCTGCAAATACGAACCCACCTCTGTCTGCGCAATCGTATGGAGCGACTGCGCGTAATTTTGATAGGTTTCCGTAAGTTTTTTGTGTGCATTGAGGGCTTTTTCGGGGGGGACTACCGAGGCGATACTTGCCTTGAGTTTGTCGTACTTTTGCGCGAGCTTCGCAAGGCCTTGGATAAGCTCACTCGTCATTTTGGTGTTGCCGGCTACACGGTTCCAAAAAGCAAGTTCGGCGTCCGCATCCGCTCCCGCCTCTTTTATGACTGTTCCGACAGCGTTTCCGTAGAGGTGCAAGGGATTTTCAGTTGGGGACTTCGTGGCCGAAGGAAGAGCTGTAATCGGGCTTGGGATGACCGTGATGGGACGCACTATGACAGACTTTTCCGGTAGAGAGGGCTGTTCCACAGTGGTAAGCGGTGTTTCAAGCGCGTCGCTTTGACCGGCCTTGTTTGGATTTCGGCGCAAGGCAACTTCATCTCCGTCACGTGTGCCATCACCGTCGGTGTCAGGCAGTAGCGGGTTGGTGCCCCACAATGCTTCCTCAAAATCGGGAAGTTCGTCTCCATCGGTGTCCAGTGGCACGACGTTTGTGGTCAGTGCTTCCTCATTCTGAAGCTCCGATAGATTTTCCGGTAGCAGTTTGTCCGCGTCCTTACGCGAGAAAAGCCACAAAACAACTGCGACCACGATAAGTGCCCCAGTCAGGAACAGTAATCTTCGGATAAGCATGGGAGTAGTTTCCTGCATATGTTACCATTGTAGTACATGTTCGCGTCATTCAAAAAGAAATTGATTTTTTCCGTTCTCGCTTTCGTGCTCGTCCTTCCGGTTCCTGCTCACGCGGTCTTTGATTTCGGCGGGTGGGTGCTCAATGTCCCTGGTACGCACGCAAGCGAGATGTTCCTCGGCACGTCTCCCGCTTTCCCTCCCGAAGGTGTGTATACTTTCTGGGATACCTTGGAAGGCATTTGTCTCAACGGCGTTCAGGAAGTAGATATCCTGCAGGCAGGAGGAGTACCACAACCCCCAATACTCCTGCAATTTGTGGGCCAGTACACGTTTTCAAAAGGACCGGCATCACACCCCGGCCAACAAGTCCTTGGAAAATATTTCCCGGGTATGGTATGTATGATGAACTTTGTTTCGTGGGTGTACTGTGGCTTTGACCTCTGTCCCGTAATCACTCCACTCCCCCTCTTCTTTGCCCCTCTTATCATCTTCAACGGCTCAAGCATTTAGACAATACGAACCTACGAACCTACGAACCTACGAACGAGATACGAAAGTACGAACATACGAATGGCTACGAATTCGCAAGAAAAGATGAGAGGTTTTTCCAATCGTCTATGGAGAGATTCTCGGGGCGGGCTTTTTCAGCGATGCCACAGGCAAGAAGGTTCTCCGCAGGAACGCCGAGGTTGGATGAGAGAAGTTTTCGTGGGTGAGCGAAACCCTTTTTGAGCAGTTCAAAAAATCTTTTTTCATCAATTTCTTCAAAAAACTTTTTTGAAATCCCTTCAATAGCAATAATGGCCGAGTCTACCTTTGGGGGTGGTGAGAACGCCCCCGCCTTCACGGTATCAAGGTAGCGTGGGGTACCATACGCTTTGACGCTGATGGAAAGAATACTTTCTTTGCTGTCATGTGCGACAATACGCCTCGCCACCTCTTTTTGAACAAGAAGCACCATTGCGGAAGGCTGGTGTTCCGACTCCAGAAATTTTCGTATGAGTGCGCCGGTAATGTAGTAGGGGATGTTGGCGACAACCGAATAGGCTCTAGGCTCTAGGCCATAGGCACTAGGACTAACATCAAGAATATCGGCATGGATGAGAGAAAGTTTGCCTAAAGCGATTTCCGAAGCAAATTTTTGCTGTAGTATGGGAATAAGTCGGTCATCTTTTTCAACGGCGATTACCTTGCCTGCCCGCGCGAGCAGGAGCTCGGTGAGCGCGCCTTCCCCGGGGCCCACCTCAAGTACGGTATCCTCCGGCGAAAGATGCCCCGCTTCCGCGATTTTGCGAAGCGCGCTACCATCGCGAAGAAAATGTTGACCAAGCGACTTCTTTTTTAGCATAAACAGATACCAATAATACTAATCTATTCCAATCTACAAATACCTACTAATGTGAGCTGTCTTTTCTTATTCGCAGGTATTAGTAGGTTGGTATGCATTCGTAGATTGGTATCTGTTTTTCTTAGTCAAAGAAGATAATCTTCCCTCCCCCTTCAAGATAGTTTTCAGCTTGCAGGAATTCCTCGTCAATGTCAAAGATAAACTCGGAGGGAACGGTGACCTGCCTGGAGCCGAAGATGGTGCGTACTCCCGCGTAGGTGAGAAACACTTTGTGCTTCGCCCGCGTGAGTGCGACGTAAAACAGACGACGTTCCTCCTCGGATGCGCTTTCATCTCTCGTCTCGTTCATGCGTTCGTGAGGAAACAGTCCTTCTTCAAGGCCCGAGATAAACACATAGGCAAACTCAAGTCCCTTTGAGGCGTGTACGGTCATCAGGCGCACTGCGGGCTTTTCGTCTTTGAGCTCGTCTTGGTCGCTCTGGAGAGCTACATCCGCGAGAAACTTATCTACCGCTTCTTCTCGCGTCACCAGATGGTCGTAGCGTGTCGCAAACGTCACCAGTTCTTTGATGTTCTCCAAGCGTTCTTCATCCTCACTGCCACCTTTTTTGAGTTCAGCCTCTATACCACTTGCGGTCACAATCCATTTAATCGCTTCGGAAAGTGGGAGCGTTGCCAATTTTTCCTTTAGGTCACGCAAGAGTTTCTTAAACGAGTTGAATTTTTCCCGCATTGCAGGCGGTAACTCGGCTTCCTTCCCCGCCAGAATTTTTAGCAAAGTAACCTTGCCGATACCGCGAGCGGGAACGTTGATGATTCGGCGCAGGTCGCCAATGCTGTCGGGATTCTCGCAGGCGCGCACATAGGCGAGCACATCCTTCACCTCTTTACGTTCAAAGAAACGGATGCCGAGCACTTGATAGATAACCTCCTCACGGAGAAACGCCTCTTCAAGCACGCGACTTTGAAAATTTGCGCGAAAAAGCACCGCGATTTCCGACGGGGATATTCCGTCAGCGATGAGTTGCTTGGACCGTTGCGCAATGAATGAGGCTTCCTGCATTTCGTCATAGGCGGTAAAAAGCCCCACCTTTTCGCCTTCACCGTTTTTCGTAAACAGGGTCTTCTCCCGACGCATTTTATTCTTTTCAATAATGCGATTCGCAACGGTGAGAATGGTTTGCGTGGAGCGGTAGTTTTCCTCCAGGAGGACAATTTTTGCGTTCGGATAGTCCTTTTCAAAGTTCAAGATGTTTTTGATACTCGCTCCTCGCCAACTATAGATATTCTGGTCGATATCACCCACCACGGCAATATTTTTGTGCTCGTCAGCCAGGAGTTTTGCAATCATATACTGCACATGGTTCGTATCCTGATATTCGTCTATGTGAATATAGCGCCACAGTTTCTGGTAATGTTCGCGGATTGACGGCTCGTTTTTGAGGAGTAGCGCGGTTTTGAGAAGGAGGTCGTCAAAATCAAGCGCCTTTTCTTTTTTCAGCACCGCTTCGTACTTTTCCCAAATATCCGCGACAATTGCGGGGAAGTATTCGCCCTCGGACTTCGCCTTGAATTCGGCAAGCTCCACCATCTTCCCTTTTTCACGGCTAATGGCCGACAAGAGCTTCCCCGGTTCAAAGCTTTTGGGGTCAAGGTCGGTTTCGCGTATCGCCTCTTTGATGGCGCTTAGCGAATCGCTTCGGTCAAAAATGGTAAAACGCTTTGCAAGCCCGAGCCGTCCACTATTTTCCCGCAGAATGTGTACGCCGAGCGAGTGAAAGGTGCCGAGCCAGGGGAAGCGTTTAGCGTTTAGCCCGCCCGGATGAACATCCGTTCGGACGGGCGTGTGGCGGTTAGTACCATCAAAGTCGCCTTCGTAAGCAATTCCCTGATCCTTTGTGATGAGGGTGTGCACGCGCTCCCGCATTTCTTTCGCCGCTTTGTTGGTAAAAGTAATGGCAAGAATTGATTCCGGAGCAACTCCCTGCTTGATGAGGTGGAGGATGCGGTGCGTAATGACGCGGGTTTTTCCCGCACCGGCCCCCGCAACGATAAGAAGTGGCCCCTCGGTTGTCATCACCGCGTCTTTCTGTCGCTCGTTAAGGCCGAGAAGGTACTGCATAGCCTGACAAATATAACATGGAACATGGAGGATGAAGCAAAAACCACAAGAACAGGCTTTTTCTTCCGGTATTTCATATTTCATTCTTCATATTTCGTATCTTTCGTTATGGTCATGCGACCACTGCTCGCCTACGGCGGTTGTCCACAGGTAGCCTTTTTTTCGTTGACATTACACCGCTATTCAGCTACTCTATAAGGGTCCCGAAAGAAGGATGGATTGATGAAAATGGCCATACAAGGCCGTTTTCTACGGAAGGCAACACAGAACTGAAACCCTAAGCAGAGCTTTTAAGCAAGCTAATCGATGCAAACACCATAAATTACCGAAACCCATGTAATAGCTCGTCGGGTTTCCCTATTTTTGGTAGCACGGTCAGTTTCTGAAGAACTCTCCTTTTGGTCTTTTCTTTTATAGAAAAAAACACTAACAACCATTTCCAGAAAGCGCCCCTTTTGAGCCGGTTTCAGATTAAAATGGCTACAAATATAGGCTATGCAACGGCATGGCTTTTCGTGTTCGGTCTTCTCTTGACGCCTCTGCGCACTCACGCAGGCGTCTTTTCTTTTGTGGCGGAACTGTTCACACAGGATGTTGAAGCGGAAGTGAACGCATCCCCCGTTAATTCACAAAATATCGGCCTGCTTGAAGCTACTCGCAATCCCGACCCGAACATCGCGAAAGGTGGTGGTGATATCACCGTGGTGGGGGGCGTGGCGCTTCTCTCGGAAATAGGCCCCGAAGGAACCCTTGCGGATATTGAGGAAAATCAGAGCTCCACGATTAGCATCTATGTGGTACGTGAAGGCGACACTCTCGGGGAGATTGGGAAGATGTTCGGCGTGACCACCAATACGATTGCGTGGACCAACAATATCTCCCGAGGCATTATCCGCCCCGGACAAACACTCGTCATTCTTCCGATTTCAGGAGTGCGACATACCGTTGTCAAAGGGGATACGCTTCAAAGTATCGCCAAGAAGTATAAAGCTGACCCGACCGAAATTGCCCAATACAACCATTTTAGCGAGACGACCAAGCTTGCCGTAGGTGACGTGGTGCTCGTTCCCGATGGTGAAATCGCCGCTCCTCCCGCGGTCGGACGACCCGCCACGCTTCGGGGTGCCGGAGGTCCCAATCTTGACGGATACTACCTTCGCCCGCTTATCGGCGGTCGCAAAACACAAGGACTGCACGGATATAACGGCGTTGATATCGCAAGCTACACCGGTGCGCCCATTCTTGCGTCCGCTTCAGGTGATGTGATTATCGCGCGCTCTTCAGGGTGGAACGGAGGGTACGGAAACTATATTGTCATTACACACCCGAATGGAACGCAAACCCTTTACGCGCACCTTTCTGCCCTCACGGTCAGCGCGGGCAGAAGTGTTACTCGCGGTGAGATTATCGGTTATGTGGGTTCCACAGGTCGCTCCACGGGGGCGCACCTCCACTTTGAAATCCGCGGAGCCAGAAATCCGTTTTAACTAGAAAAGTAGACAGTAGACAGTAGATAAGAAAAACCGCCCCGACGTTAGTCGGGGCGGTTTTTCTTATCTGTAGTCTACCTACTAAATACTATCTACTAATTCTGTAACTGTTTTGGCCGGTACTGCAAGGCTTCCATAAGGTCGGTCTCCTGAACAGCGTCGTGGCCTTCAAGGTCGGCGACGGTGCGGGCGAGCTTAATAAGGCGATGGTAGGAGCGAGCAGAGAGGTCGTGTTTTTTGGCGGCGAGGTTCAGTGTCTTTTTCACTTCATCAGAGAGCGGAATGGCGACGGCAATATCCCGCGCGCCGACATCACTGTTGGTTTTGAAGGGAAGCTTCAGCTGTGCGTACCTTTTTTCGGCACGCGTTCGCGCGGTCGCTACTTTTTTGCGGACCTCCTCACTTGTTTCTTCGCTGCCCCGTCCTTCGGTGAGCTTTTCGTGCTCAACAACAGAGACTTCGGTCCAGAGGTCAATACGGTCAACAATCGGCCCCGAGATTTTTCGCTTGTACCTATCTATCTGATGCCCCGCGCACGAACAGGTTTTTCCTTTCACGCCATTGTTCCCACACGGACAAGGGTTCATCGCGGTGATGAGGGTAAAGTGCGCGGGAAATTGTGCTGAACCTTTGACCCTGGACACATTTACCACGTGGTCCTCAAGCGGCTGGCGAAGCGCGTCTATCACCCTTCGTTCAAACTCGGGAAACTCGTCCAGAAAAAGAACTCCTCGGTGCGCGAGGGTGATTTCACCCGGTTTCGGTATCGTTCCTCCACCGACAAGCGCGATATAGGAAGCAGTGTGATGGGGCGCGCGAAAAGGTGGATAGGTAATGAGCGGTTCCTGGAGCACTCCGGCAACCGAGTGAATGCCCGTAACCTCGAGCGCCTCTTCAATCGCAAGTGGCGGAAGAATTGAAATAAAGGCTTTGGCGAGAAGTGTCTTTCCTGTTCCCGGCGGTCCCCACATCGCGATATTGTGTCCGCCCGCGGCCGCAATCATAAGCCCGCGTTTTGCGGTGCGCTGTCCTTTTACGTCGGCAAAATCAACCTGATACTCACGCGCACCCGCCTTAAACGGCGTTTGCGGTGTCGGTTTCATCTTTCGCTTTTGAATGAACGGGCGGTCCTCATCGGGGAGAATGTCTTTCTCGGTAAGATGCGAAACAAGCTCAAACAAATTTTTGACGCCATAAACCGCAATGCCGTCTATGAGTGCGGCCTCGGTCGCGTTCCCCGCGGGAACGTACACTTCTTTGAAACCTGCGCGTTTTGCTTCGCGGACAATCGGGAGGACACCGTCAACCGTGCGGACTTCCCCATCAAGCGAGAGTTCGCCCACAAACAGTTTATCTTTCACGTCGGCGGGAAGACCTTTGGAGGCTATGAGATAGCCAATCGCCATCGGCAGGTCAAAGAGCGCCCCCTCTTTCTTAATATCGGCAGGCGCGAGCGAAATCACTATTTTGTAATTCTTTTGCTTCGGAGATTTAAAGCCGGTGTTCTTAATCGCCGCCGAGATGCGGTCCTTCGCCTCGCCCACCGCTTTGTCGGGGAGGCCTACAATTGAAAAAGCGTTGAGTCCCTTTGAAAGGTCTACCTCAACGCGTACGGGCGCTGTTTTGAGGAGATGCACTTGTGCGGAAGAAACCGTCGCGAAAGACATAACAAATACCAATAATACTAATCTATTCCAATCTACAAATACCTACTAATGTGAACTGTCTTTTCTTATTCGCAGGTATTGGCAGGTTGGTATGCATTCGCAGATTGATATCTGTTATTTCATATGCGCTTTGCACGTTGTTGCCGAAGGGTTTGCTTCCAACCGTTCAATCTCAATGTCATTTTCGCAGACGGAGCACTTCCCGTACGTTCCGCTTTGAAGCGCGTCAAGCGCCGAATTGATTTCACCGAGTCTTGCTTCAAGTTGACGAGTAATCGCGATATTTTCTTCAAACGATTCAAGCTTATCGGCAACCTCGTCACGTTCGGCCGGGCGCTCGTCGGTGTCGGGGACGGGTTCAAAATCACCCGGATTTTCGGGGTTTTTCCGCGCTACGGTAGAGAGCTCCTTCTCTACCAGTGTCTTTTCCGCAAGCAATTTATCTTTGAAGTTGTTGGTGTCTATAGTCATACGAATATAGTATCACAAACTATATACTATGTACCATAAAATAAAAGCTTTTTTGCATACTTCATACTTCATGTTCCATACTTCATCACTTCAACTTCCCTTCCCCCGCCTTACTCAAGATGAACTTCAGCGTATCTTCATTTGTGGTCATCACCAGCGTCAGTTTGTCTATAAATGCGTAAAGAAAGAGCATCTTGCCGTTAGGGTCAAATGCGGCGCGCGCGTCTTTGTTTCGTATGATTATATCCTTAAAGGCAATTCTGTTGCTGAGCGCCTCCGAGGTGGTGCTTCCGACTTTTCCCAATATCGCCCGAGGTGAAATGCCAAAGAGAGGCCCGATATCATCAAGAAGTGTCTCCTCCCACTCAAGCATCCCCGCAAACGCGTGGTCATAGGAGGTGACCGCGAAGAAAAGAAACGGCTGACCCCCTTGAAATCCGTGCAAGCCGAGGGTGGGCGTGGAGGCAAGCGCACGCACGAGTGGTGGTGGCGCGGATGTTTCCAGCGTATCAAAAAGCAGAGCGGTCGTAATGAAGTTTCCGTCAAGCTTAATCGGAATGGTTTGGATTTGATTTTGGGGAACCGAAATCGCCCGCATGCCCGCACGCAGTGCGTTTATGACTCCGGCTCGTCGCTCACCACCTTGAAGGGTAATGGTGCCAGCGGGCGACACCAGTATTTGTGGCGGTATGGTCGGAGTGGGTGTTATGCCGTTAAAAAAGTAGAAAGCTCCCACGACAAGACCAGTGGAGGAGAGTCCGACTACGGCAAAGAGAATAATCGGGAGCTTGTTTCTTCGCGGAACTACCGTCGGCACACCCTGTGAGATGCTAAATACCTTGGGAGGCGGAGGCATCTTCACCGGTGGAGCTTCCTTTGTTTCCACTTTTGCGTCCTCCTTTTCAATTTGCTTTTCGTTTTCCGCGATAGCGATAGAGGCTTTGGAGACCTGTCCCCTCCGTATAATTTCCTCCACGTCGCTCTGGTACGTCCGCAGACGTTTCAAATTTTCGGGTGGCGTAATTTGGCGGGCTGGCTCTGGTGGCATAGGTTAAGTATAGCGCAAAGATGGCTATCAGCCTCAATCATCAAAAACACAGTGTCCAAAAACCCAAACAAAACACAGTTCCCAAAAGCACAAAGAAAACTTTGTATGGTCTTTTTGGGCGATTGTTTGGTTTTTTGTGTACGGTGTTTTGTGTTTTCCGCGTATTAAGCTGTCTTAGGTTTAATGAAGTTTGGATTGGCGTCCTTGATGGAAAGTTTGATGCGTCCTCGCTCGTCAATTTCTTTGACGACGACCGGCACTTTGTCGCCGACATGAAGCACCGATTCCACTCGGTCAATACGGAACGGCGCGATTTCGGATACGTGCACCAGTCCTTCGGAACCGCCATCGCCAATCGCGACGAACGCTCCAAACTCGGCAATCTTGACCACCGTTCCCTCGGCACGTTCACCGCGCTTGTATTCGTGGGTGAGCGCTTCAATCATCACTGCCGCCTTATCCGCGCTTCCCTCTTTACCGGAAATGAAAATAGTGCCGTCTTCTTCTATGTCAATCGCGTCAACACCGGTTTTCTCCTTGATACCGTTGATGGTCTTCCCTCCTCCGCCAATCACGAGTCCAATCTGGTCTTTCTTCACGCGGATAGTAATAATTTTCGGAGCGAGTGGAGAAATATCCGGTCGTGGCTGGGCGATTTCTTTGGTGAGCACCTCAAGAATCTTGTAACGCGCCTGCTTCGCTTTTTCAAACGCCTCGGTGAGAATTGGAATTGGTATACCGTTTACCTTGACGTCCATTTGCACCGCCGTAACTCCCGCTTTGGTGCCGGCAACCTTAAAGTCCATATCGCCGTGGTGGTCTTCGGGTCCCTGAATATCGGTCAGCACCTTGTATTCCTTCGGACTTCGCATCATGAGTCCCGACGCGATACCCGCGACCGGTGCGGTTATCGGCACTCCGCCGTCCATCAGTGCGAGGGTTGAACCGCACACGGAACCCATAGAGGTTGAGCCGTTTGAGGCAAACGCTTCGGATACCAAACGAATAGTGTACGGAAATTTCTCCATATGAGGAATAACGGGAAGAAGAGCCTTCTCGGCGAGCGCTCCATGCCCAATCATACGGCGGTTTGTGGAACCGATGCGTCCCGTCTCGCCCGTAGAGAACGGGGGGAAGTTGTAGTGGTGGAGAAAACGCTTCTTTGATTCGTGCATTTCCATGTTGTCTATGATTTGAGCGTCTCCGGGACCACCGAGGGTGAGTACCGAAAGAATATGTGTTTGTCCGCGGTAAAAGATACCACTTCCGTGCAAAATCTTTGACACACCTCCCGCTTTTGCGAAGAGGGTACGCACGTCGTCCATACCTCGTCCATCGGGTCGGCGATTGTTATCAATCGCCTCATCGTGAATAAGATTGTTTACCTCTTCTTCAAAGAGATTGTCCGCGATACTCGGTTTCTCACCAGGGAAACGCTCCTTGGCGATAGCCATCCATTCCCCTTTGAGTTCATAGATACGCGCGTTTCCCGCTTGCCCGAACACATACTCCTTCATGCGGGGGGCGATTTTCTCGGCAAAGAGTTGTTTGAGTGTGTCCGATGTTTCGGGAAGGGTTACCGCTTGCTTTTTCTTGCCGATTTCAGCGACGATAGCCTTTTGCCACGTTTGCAGTTTTTCAATTTCTTTGGAAGCTTCTTCAAGTGCGGACACAATCACTCCTTCCTGCACTTCCTTGCCCCCGACCTCAATCATATTGATGAGCCCGTCCTTTCCACACGCGACCACGTCCATCTCAAACTCGGGATTTTCCTGTCGGTCACGATAGATGGGATTGATGATGAGCTGATTTGCGTCTTTGAGTTTTCCGATACGCACGGCTGAAACCGGACCCGCCCACGGAATGTCGGAAACGCCGAGCGCGAGTGAGGCGCCAATCACGGCGAGAATATCCGGGTCGTCTTCGGCAATGGAGAGAATGGTAATCACCACCTGCACATCTCGGCGCATCCGCTGGTCAAAAAGTGGGCGGATGGTTCGGTCTACGATGCGTCCCGAAAGGACCGCTTCATCGGTCGGTCTTCCTTCTCGGCGAATAAAACGAGAACCGAGGATTTCTCCCGCCGCGTAAAAGCGTTCTTCGTAATCAACGGTGAGCGGGAAGAAATCCATATCCTTCTCCCCTTTTGACATCGTGGCCGTCACAAGTGCGGTCGTGTTGCCGTAACGGATAATGAGCGAGCCGTTCGCCTGCTCGGCGAGGTCGGTGAATTCGGCGATGAGCTTCTTCCCGCCGAGTTCAATGGAGTATTCTTGTTTCTTCATACAATACGAACTACGAACATTTACGAAAGTGCGAAACTTAACCTCTCCTTTCTGTCATTCCCGCGGAGGCGGGAATCCAGTCCCCTGTTTCGTAAGCATTCCTAGTTTTGAGATTGCCCTACGGATTGAAGACTTGAACAATGTTCAGGCCTCTCTATCCATAGACCAATCATTACTGATAATTGGTTTCAGTCTAGCAGAGAACTGCAAAATACTGTATTTGACATATGTAGATTAGTATGCTTAGCTATTGTGAGCTTTTGCGAATCTCCGTTATATGCGGCCAAGAGTCTTTCAAAAATATGAGAGTTGAAGTTCTTAGTCCTCCCCCTCAAAGAAACATGGAATACCAGGTGGCTTGCATGGGTCAGATAATCAACAAATTCTTGTCTACCCACCCAAACATTACCATCGTACATGTTACCCAATCCGGAGGAGACTCAACCATTGTGGTCACTATTTGGTACGAACAGTAAGACGAAGCTAAGCCAATATGACATGACGAAGGCTCTCCCCTTCGTCTTTTCTTTGCCGAAATTATCGTTTATCAATTTTAGGAATCCCTAAATCCTTGCAAATCTTTCGTGCGAGAAAGGAGTCAATTTCGGTATGTCTTGGGACGGTGGAGAAACGTCCTATGGCAGGATTAACATACAAACTATGTCTTGCGCCTTCTTTGGTGAAGACACAGCCGTGTTTCCGCAAATATGCGAGAAGGTCTAGCCGTTTCATCACTAGTGTGTCACGCAGATATGCGAAGTGGTTCCCGGATGACTGCTCCTTTGAGGGTTTTGGTGAGTAGTCGATTTGCTTCAATAACAAGCCCGACGGCCTCTTTTAAATTTTCCTTTACTTCAGCAAAAGTAGCGCCTTGCGTATTTGCACCTGGGATTTCTTCAATCCAGCCGATATAGCCTCTTCCTCTTTTTTGGTAGACGGCCGTAAGTTGTCGCTGTTTCTTTACCATATTCAAATTGTATCACAAATTCTCATCAGCACTTCCTAAAAGCTATAAGCTAACACTGTTCCCTACCTCCTGCTTCCCAAAAGATACTTTCGGGGATTCTCATCAAGGTCCAAAAAGTCATCACACACTTCAAGGAGTTTTCCCGAAGTAGATTTACCGAAGGCCGCAACTTCCACCTGACAGCCCTGCATTTTGAGGTACTCAACAAGCGGTACGAAGTCACCGTCACCGGCGACAATGACCACTACATCAAGTTTGGAGGCGAGTTTTACCGCGTCAATCGCGATACCAACGTCCCAATCGGCCTTTTTTGCGCCACTCCCGAAGATTTGGAGGGGTTTTGACTTGGTTTCAATGCCAACTTTTTCCAAAGCCTCAAAAAACCCTTTCTCCTCGCCACCTTCGGTCGTAATGAGGTATGCGATAGCGCGGACAAGAATACGGTCTCCCACCACGTCTTTGAGGACCTGGCCGAAGTTTACGTTCGCGTGATACAGATTTTTCGCGCTGTGATAAAGATTTTGCGTATCAATAAAAACACCGACGCGCTGTTCTACATGTTTGATAACTGCCATAAAATAGGTTACTAGCGCACTAACTGCCTAGCTTGCTAGAGGGAAAAATATTAAAAAACTTATTAAAAAAAGAAACTTTCTAGAAAGCTAGGTAGCTAGCAAGCTACTTCTTAAGGTCCATCTTCTTCAAAATCGCATTGTACCGTCGCGTATTCTTCTTTTGGAGATAACGAAGATGCGATTGCCTATCCGCAACCATAGAAAGGAGTCCACGTCGCGAATGAGTATCCTTTTTGTGTTCTTTAAGGTGTTTGGAAAGCTCATCAATACGCTTTGAGAGTACAGCAATCTGGACTTCCGGAGAACCGGTGTCTTTATCGTGAATGGCCACTGCCTTAATGACCTTTTGCTTTCGGGTTTTGGTTAACATAGGTGTCCGTAAATGTAGCATAAATACCTTTATATTGCAATACCTTTAGGGGCTTCAAACACGGGACCAAACCGATCATGTAACGGTTGCAATCCATCGCAATTACTCTAAAGGACATTACTTTCTAGGGGGAAATAGAGCTCAGTTCCCTTGAGTCCCTCGAGCGGCACTTCAAGAAGCATAATCTATGGCTATAAATATGATTTTTATACCACCACTGCTCGCCTACGGCGGTGTGGGTCTACGACCACTGCTCGCCTACGGCGGTTATGGTCATACGACCACTGCTCGCCTACGGCGGTTATCCACAGGTATGTCCTTTACGATGTCCTTTAAGAAGAAGTATACTTAGAGCAGTCGGGATAATGCTTAGATTGCATTGTTCTGAATATAAAAGCAGAGGAGTCTGTTCGGAGCCCTTGTCCTTTACAAGATGACGGGGTCGAAGGTTCCAAGCAGGCTCTTCATTGCTTGCAGTTCTTTGAAAGAGGATTCAACTCTCTCTTATCGGAAGAAAAATTCAATATCGTTAGATTTTGAGAAATATTTCTACACACTTTCCTTTGGGAATTACTTTCTCAAGCTAGCCTTATACATTTTTTAATTCCGATCCTCCTTTACCGGTCTTCCTAAAAAGACTGGTACAAGCCGCCCTTTGGGTTCAACCTTCTTTCAAAAAACTGAAAAAAGGCCGCCCTACCGGGCGGCTTTTTTTATCTCCTTCTCTGTTCTAAACGCTAAACGCTAATTACTAAACGCTTCTTCAAGACACCCAATGCTTCTTTCGTATCTCCTGTAAGGTCTTTTCCTCCTCCTTTTCCTTTGTTTCCTTTGCCTGTTCTCCTATTCTTTGTAGCTCTGTTTCGGGTAACGCGTGAAGCTCGAGCACCCTTTTCTGGAGATATTCCTCGGTATTCCGAGTCGGGTCATCAAGCACTTCCTCAAGGAGAGCATGCAGTATGTGCCCAATCTTTGGTCCGGGAGGCATTTGTGTAAGTTCCAGAATCTTTCCCCCATTTACCTTGAGCATTCCTACGGAAAGCGGGTCGCGCATGACCTCATCAACCATTGAGTGATACTTCCTAAGGCGGTACGGGCTCTCCTTGGGCCTTCCCGTGCCTATACGGTCGCAGGTACGCACGTCCATAAGGTCCCAAATATGTTCCTTGCCTACCCTGCTTACAATTCTACGCACCGCCGAAAGGGTAATCTGTTCCGTATCGGAGAAAAACATATGCCAACGGACGAGGGTCGCGACATTTTCAATCATTTTTTTGGGAAACGCCAAGCGAGCCATGATTTTAGTCGCCATTTTCGCGCCTACCATGTCGTGGCCATAGAAGGTCCAGTCCTTTTTCTCCTCCGACCAGCGCCGAGTGGCAGGCTTTCCGATATCGTGAAAGAGCGCGGTAAGCCTTGTTTCAAGGGGGAAATTCTTCTTTGCCGAATGTTCCACGGTGCGCAGAATATGCTCAAACACATCAAACGAGTGGGCTTTATTCTGGGCAACACCAATCCCCTCCTCAAGTTCAGGGACCATATACTTCAGAATCCCTAGTTTTTGGCTAAGAATAAGGCCAATATGAGGTTTTTCGGACATAATAATGCGGATAAACTCCTCACGGATGCGTTCGGGAGCGATCTCTTTCAGGTGCTTTGCGTTTGAGACAATCGCGCTCTGGGTCGCGGGGTCAATCGTGAAGTCCAGTTCTACGGCAATACGCACGGCTCGGAGCATTCTAAGGGCATCCTCGCTAAATCGTGCCTCTGGCTCCCCTACCGTACGTACCGTTTTCTTTTTAAGGTCGGTCTGACCTTCAAAGAGGTCGGTAAGTTCGCCCGAAGACTTCAGTGCTATGGCGTTTATCGTGAAATCGCGACGTTTCAGGTCGTCTTCAAGTTTTGAGCTCCACGTTACTGAATCGGGACGACGTTTATCCGAATAGCTCCCTTCCAAGCGGTATGGGGTGATTTCCACCACCTTCAGCGTCTGATCCTCGGTATTTTCGGTAACCACACCAACCGTTCCGTACTCATTTTCATAAAAGGTATTGGAAAATAAGCCCATAATCTCTTCAGGCTTTGCGTTTGTGGTAATGTCCCAATCTTTTGGCTTCCGACCAATCAGGAGGTCTCGCACACAGCCACCAATGAGATATGCCTCAAAACCCTTGTTTTCCAAGGTTTCAGCAATCTTTGTTACCTCATTTGGGATACTGAAATTGTTCGTCTTATTAAGGCTTTTCACAGCAATATTGTAGTATTTCTTTTGAAATTCGCCTAATTTAGCGTATGATTTCGGTATAAGCGCCCGTAGCTCAACTGGATAGAGCATCAGTCTTCGGAACTGAGGGTTGCAGGTTCAAGTCCTGCCGGGCGCACACGCATTTTGAAGAATAGTAGGTTTCTGCTATTCTTTGCGATGTTGGTAATATAAGGTGAAAATGCGGGTATGGTTTAGTGGTAGAACACATCCTTGCCAAGGATGGGATTCGGGTTCGATTCCCGGTACCCGCACCACAGAACGAAGTGATTTGGTTGTGGGTAGAAAACAGTATTCTGCCGACTCCATTTCTTAGTTGGTCGTATACCCTTATTTACAGCCGTAAATCTAGTAATTTCAATCTAGCCTCTGAAAAAGACAGTCTAAAAACTGTGGATAAGACAGTGGATATGTGCATAAAGGACATAAAGACGGTTCACGTGAAATCTAGATAATATCGCTATGGATAACGTTATTATCAAAAAGACACGTCTATAAGAAGTCTTTTAGTGTTTCACATGAAACAATTGTGATTTGATGATATAACTATGACAACGTCAATACTTCTTCAGGTTGGAGTTAAGGTCTTTTTAAGGAATGAAGAAGGGAAGTATCTTTTGCTCAAAAGGTCACCCGTCAGATACCCAGGAATTAAAAACGGATGGGACATTCCCGGAGGGAGGATTTTACCAGGGACTTCACTTGTTGAAAACATCAAGCGAGAAGTGTTTGAGGAAACACAGCTTCCTGTTTTGGATGAACCAAGACTTATTGGCGCGCAGGATATAATCAGGCTACCGGAGAAACATATCGTGCGCCTGACCTTTTGCGCGACAACTTCAGGTACTCCTGCTCTTGACGTGGAGCATCTTGAATATAAATGGATGAGTCTTGGTGATATGAAAAATCATAAAGAGCTTGACGAGTTTACGCGCGAGATTTTGGAAAATGACTTTTCTAAGATTATGTAGTTGTTTCATCTGAAACAAAAATGGGTGTCACACAAAAAGTTGGAGCGCTCGGTGAGGAACTTATAGTTATGTTTCTTATGAAACGGAGTTACAAAATTCTTGACCGGAATTTTAGAAGGCCATGGGGAGAACTTGATATTATTGCGGAGAGGAAAGGGAAGGTTCATTTCATTGAAGTAAAAGCGCTGTCACAGAATATTGTTTCAGATGAAACAAAGGCAGGCGTTTCAGGACGGGATGTTTCAGATGAAACATCCGTCAAAGATGCGCACGGAGCATCTTTGGCCTATATACGCTCAAAAGTAAGGAAGGACCGTTTTAGAGCCGAAGACCATGTAAATGCAGAGAAAATCAAGCGTCTTGGCCGTATAATACAAACCTACCTTAACAGCAAAGATGTTTCAGATGAAACAAAGTGGCAGTTTGATGTTGCTACGGTTCTCATTGACACAGAGGCTATGAAGGCAAAAATAAATCTTTTGGAAGACCTAGCTATATAATATTCTAAAGGACATATCATATATGGTATGTCCTTTAGAAGTTGTCCTTTAGAAAATTGTGTAAAGTGTGCTAGTATCCTGTTACTGAACGGGGCGTAGTGTAACGGTAGCATTCATGCTTTGGGAGCATGCGGTCCGAGTTCAAATCTCGGCGCCCCGACCATTGTGAAAGTTGTTGTACAAAATCTGGCGATGGAGTATGCGGATGAGGGAAGTGGTCCTGTCGTTCTTCTTTTGCATGGGTGGAAAAATGATTTACACACCTTTGACTCACTCCTTCCGTTTTTAATTTCCTCTTTCCGTGTTATTCGTGTTGACCTACCGGGATTTGGTGGGAGCGAAGCACCTAAAAAAGCGTGGGGAGTGGGGGAGTATGTTGCTTTTGTAGAGGCTTTTGGCGAGAAGCTTGGTATCGCCGTAGAGGTGCTTATCGGGCACTCATTTGGTGGACGCATAGCGATAAAGGGGGTTGGAACGGGAGAGCTTCACCCTAAAAAAGTTATCCTTATCGGGTCGGCCGGACTCCCGAAACACAACTCCCTGCGAAATCGGATGTTTAAGGTGCTGGCGAAGGTTGGAAAAGCGGTAACCTTCGTACTTCCCGCCTCAATCAGGGAGAATCTTCGCCAGAGGCTCTATCAAAAGGCGGGTAGTAACGACTATTTGACTGCTGGAGCGCTGAAGGAGACATCTGTTAGGGTAATTGGGGAAGATTTAAGTGGGTACGCCACACAGATAAAAGTGCCGACACTTCTCATTTGGGGGGGGGATGACACTGCCACCCCGTTTTCGGACGGAAAACGTTTACATGTACTCATTCGAGGCTCTATACTGGAGAGTATTCAAGGCGCGGGGCACTTCGTGCATCAAGAGAAGCCGGAGAAGGTTGCGGAACTCATAAAGAAGTTCGTTGTATAGTTCTTATGACTTACGCATTTCACACCCTTCTGTCATTCCAGCCTGTCTGCGTGTACGCACAGGCAGACGAAAGCTGGAATCCAGTATATAGCCTTTAACAAGACTCTGGATTTCACCTTAGAGCGGAATGACATCGATTGCGTAAGTCCTAAAAGGCTATGAAAAGCTATCTTAAAAACTTTTTTCCCCGCTATCATCTTCGGTACATCCGCACGCTTGTCTATATGTTGCAGGCGAGCGAGTATCATACGGGTGATTTTTTGCGCTGGTTCGCGCGTACTCGAGATTTTCTGCATGTGGAAGAGCGGAAACAGCTGGTAAAGACCATCAAAGCCCGCGTGTTCCTTGGTTTCGGCTATCTTTTCGCCATTTTTCTGTGCGTCTTAGCGCTCTGGGTACTTATCGTGGGTACCCTCTGGTGGAAATACCCGTTGTTTTTCCTGATGGCGCTCTTTGCTCCCTACCTCATCTCGTATTCTTTGGTGGCGTTTCTGTTTGTTCTGCGTCTCGTACAGTGGCCGATAGAGTATGTGATGACGGCCTCTGCAAAAAAGAAGCTACGGGCGCATAGGGGACTCAAAATTGCGATTGCGGGGAGCTTCGGCAAGACCAGTATGCGTGAGATTCTCAAAACCGTTCTCGGTGTCGGGAAGAAAGTATCGGCCCCACCGGGGAGCTACAATACTCCGCTTGGTATCAGCTCATTCGTTAAGACCCTCAAGGGGGACGAAGAGGTGTTGCTTTTTGAAATGGGAGAATACTATCCGGGCGATATCAAACGGCTTTGTGACTTGGTAGAGCCGGATATGGGGGTGATTACCGGCGTGAATGAGGCGCACCTTGAAAAGTTTAAGGATATTTCGCGGACACAAAAGACTATTTTTGAACTTGCCGATTATCTCGCCTCTGTCATTGGAGCGAAAGCTGGAATCCAGCAAGGTCTGTTGTATGTGAACGGCGAGAATGAACTCGCAAAAAAATACGCTCGGGAAGACGTCATTCTTTATAGTCGTTCAGGAGCAGGGGAGTGGAAGGTGGAAAAGACCGACACGGACCTTAGTGGAACTTCTCTCGTCATTCAAAAAGGTTCGGAGAAGATTTCGGCGCATTCCAATCTTCTCGGACTGCATCAGGTTGGCCCACTCGTAGTGGCGGCGGATATCGCGTCAAAGCTTGGGCTCACTTCGGCACAAATTGAGCAGGGGATTTCGGAGACGAAGCCGTTTGCGCATCGTCTAGAACCCAAGACAGATGCGCATGGGGTGACTACGCTTGATGACAGCTACAATGGCAACCCCGATGGCGTGCGGGCCGTGATTGAGTTTCTCTCCTCGCTCAATGGGTCTAGGCGTTTCTATGTCACCCCCGGGCTTGTGGAGATGGGCGCAAAAAAAGAAGAAATACACAAGGAAATTGGACGAGAACTTGCTCGAGCGGGTATTGAAAAAGTGGTCTTACTACGCAATTCCGTCACACCGTTCATAGAGCAAGGGTTACAGGAAGGGAAGTATGGTGGGGAAGTTATCTGGTTCTCCAAAGCACTTGAAGCATTTTCGGCACTTCCTAATCTTACGGTGCAAGGCGACGTGGTTCTGCTTCAGAACGATTGGCCGGACCAATACGCGTAGAAATAATTTTCAATTTTCAATTACCAATTTTCAAACGATAATGCGGATATGAAAGCGATTGCTGTTGTATTTGGTGGGCGGAGTGCGGAGCATGATGTTTCTATCATCACGGCGCATATTCCGATTATAGAGTCGCTCAAAGCGACGGGGAACTTTGACGTGTGGCCGGTGTACATCAGCAAAGATGGGGACTGGTACGCGGACAAAGCAATGAACGAGATGACGTTTTTCAAGCAACCTGACTACGAGGCTATTTTGAAGAAGCAGAAAAAGATTCACCTGTCTTTTGATAATGGATTAGAGCTCGTCTGGCCAGGGTTTCGCGACAGGAAAGTAAAGATTGATGTCGTGTTCCCAGCGATGCATGGCACGTATGGCGAAGACGGCTCACTTATGGGACTTTTGCGGATGGCGAAGGTACCGTTTGTGGGGTGCGATATGGCCGTCTCTGCCGTCGCGATGGACAAGGCATTCACCAAGCAGGTGCTCTTCGCGGAAGGCGTGCTGGTCGTTCCGTTTGTCTGGTTCACTCACGAAGATTTTGTATCCAAAGATGGCGTGCTTAAGGAAAAGATTGCGAAGCTCAAGTATCCGCTCTTCGTAAAGCCGGTACATCTCGGTTCAAGCATCGGGATTACGAAGGTGACGGGTAAGTCCCGTCATCCCGGCGAAGGCCGGGATCCAGAGCTCGAAAACGCAATAGAGGTCGCGTTTCACTATGACGACAAGGTGCTGGTGGAAGAAGGAGTGGAAAACCTGATTGAAGTAACGCTTCCGATTATTGGAAATGACGTACTCACCCTTGCTTCGGTAGAGCGACCATTAAACAAGACCGAGTTTTTTGATTTCAAAGACAAATATCTTTCAGGAAAGGGAAGTGGGGTCAATAGTGAATACAGTAAAATACCCGCGGACATTGGAGATGATTTGACGAAGCAGGTTCAGGAACTCGGAAGGAAAACCTATAAAACACTTGGCTGTAGCGGTATCGCGCGTGTAGATTTTCTTATTGAAAGCACTACCAAAAAGATATTCGTGAATGAAGTGAACACACTTCCCGGCAGTTTGTACGTGCACAACTGGAAAAAATCCGGCGTTTCGGGTGTGGGACTCGTCACCAAACTCGTCGTCCTCGCCGAAGAGCGATTTACCTCACAGCAATCTCTCACCCATACTTTCTCCTCCTCCATTCTCCAGAAGGTTGGCGGTCCTAAGGTGCAGTAAACATTTAATTGTTAGATTAATAGCCCCTAATGGGGTTTTTTTGCTATCCGCATGATTATACTTGCATTCATACCAATAGTCTGATACTATTGCATTTGTAGCAGTATTTATTCAATAAAAATCATATAATCCTATGGGTGAAACAAATGAGCAAAGGGCAGATAGGTTTAAGAGACTGGCAACCAAAAGAACCAATACAGTGCTCGATAGAATCAGGGTTTTGGGAAATTGCGCTAACAGGGGGGCTTACGAGTATAGTGAAGCTGAAATTAACAAAATCTTTTCCGAAATTGACCGACTACTTAAGGAGACAAAGGCCAAATTTCACTTTTCTAAAAATAAGGAGTTTAAACTATGAGTATATGAATAATTACAAACAAACTCTCTTTAACCTGCTAGAAGCTGATTCTGCTGAAAGAGTGCAGGAAATTCTTAAAAATGACCCTTTATTTCGCGGTGATATCTGGGAACCTCTTGGCGGTGATAGAACCAACATAACCACTGCGGGCAATCAACAAGAAGATCCCATTAATGCTTTAGTTGAAAAACCGATTAATTCAATTGACCATCTCCTAATTAAGGAGTGCAGACTAAAGGGGATTGACCCTGAAAGCAATTTAGCACCTAAAACAATGAAAGAAGCGGTAGAAGCCTTTTTTGGCATACCCGGTGGAGACATTTCAAAAATTGATGATAAGGAAAGAAGGAAACTGGCCGGAAACGTAAGAATAATTGCTAGTGGCTCGAAGAAAACCCCCAATATCTCCGTAGTTGATTTTGGAGAAGGGCAGCATCCCTCTCAATTTTCTAGTACACTCCTGTCATTACCACGTGACAAAAGCAATAAAAACAAAATTCATTTTGTTCAAGGTAAGTTTAATCAAGGGGCAACCGGAGCCTTATTGTTTTGTGGTGGGGATAAATTTCAACTAGTTCTTTCAAGAAAGGACCCCAGATTACTTAAGAGTGAGCAGAAGGATGAATGGGGATTTACTCTGATCAGAAAAAGGCCGTACTCAGAGGTATCCACTGATGAGAAAACTACATGGTTTGAGTATTGTGTTGACAGCGGTAAGAAAATCTTTTCATTTCCGGGGGAAGAGCTGGGAATTTTGCCTGGCGCCGAGAAGATGAATAGTGGGGTATATATAAAAATGTACAGCTATGATCTCGGTAAATATTCAGCTAGTGATGTGACTTTAGAATTGTGGCGTGATTTGAACCGCAAACTCTATTCTCCTGCATTGCCGATTATAATTCACGAAACTCGCGATTATGGAGGACATAGTTTGTCAAAAATTCTTGTTGGAAATAAGTACCGAACGTTAAAAGATGAGAATGATAAAGTAAGAGAAAGAATCGTATTTGATTCCAACTTAGGAAAATTAGGAGTGAGAAAAGTTGAAGTTACTTTGTTCATAGATAGAGATAGTACGGGTAAGCCTTTTCGTGGTGTTAAATCAGAATTTGCTACTGCCGACGAAGCTCTATTCTTAACTATGA
>JAUSFR010000071.1 GCA_030649775.1 bacterium
ACCCAAGTTCAACAATGAAATGCAACGCCTAGTATAAAATACTAGGCAAATGAAAAACCATACGCACAGAGAAAGATTCAAGCATTTGGATTTGAATGACAGAATTCAGATAGAAATACAGTACAGTCAAGGCAGGAGCTACGAGGAAATAGCCAAACACTTAGGCAGTGGTCGCAACAAAAGCACCGTTTTCCGAGAGATACGTGGCCGTCCCAACAAGGGAGTGGGTAAATACAAGGCGTACACCTCCCATTGCGAATTTATGGAGAAAGAGAAGAACCGCGGTAAGAGAGAAAAGCTCAAAAATGAGGTCATAAGAACGTATACGAAAGAGAAGCTCCGAATCGGCTGGTCTCCGGAGCAGGTAAGCCTACGGATCGGTATAGATTTGGGAAAGGAATACAAGATTTCATACGAAGCCATCTACGAATACATTTACGACCAGATAGGGAGTAACGGGAAAGCCAAGAAAGGATGCGAGGATTTACGGAAATACCTCCCGAGAAGACACAAGAGAAGGTCGACGAAAGGAGCGAGAACGGCTCAAAAGATGGAAAGAATGGAATCTTTGCCTTCAATCGAAGACCGGCCGATAGAAGCAGACAAGCGAAAAGCCGTTGGACATTGGGAAGACGACACTATGGTTTCAAGACAAAGCCCTGAAAGAATCAAATCAATCAATGAGCGAGTGAGCGGTGTCGTATTGCTCGGCAAGATGAAGGACGGAACTGCGATTGAATCGAGTAGGGTGGTGTGCGAGAGACTGAAAGAAATTCCATCGCCGTATCTGAAGACTTTGACCCGCGACAGAGGAAGTGAAAATTTGGATTACAAGACAGTCGAAGAAAAAACCGGAATGAACATATACTTTGCTCACGCATACTGCTCTCAAGAAAGAGGGTCGAATGAAAACCTGAATGGATTGGTGAGAAGATTTTTTCCGAAGAAAACAGATTTTGCAAAAGTGTCCGATGAGGAAATACAACGCGTTGAATATCTGCTCAATACCAGACCAAGAAAAAGATTTGGCGGGAAAACTCCACTTGAGGTATTATTCGAGAGAACAGGCGTTGCGTTAAAAGGTTGAATCTAGCAAACTCTGAACATGAACAGAAATAACACAGCGAAATATAGAGAAACAAATGGAAAAGAACTGAAAAGTTCATACCATCAAAATAGTGAGTCAAATTATTAGCGACGTAGAGCGAGAGAAATGAAAACTGCCTTGAGTTTTCATTTCCGAGCCGAGGAGCTAATATAGTCCAACACTGCGTGGCTTCGCCACGCATATGGACGAGCGGAGCGAGTTCCGATATTACCTCGGGGCTTGCCCCGAGGGACTATATTAACGTTTGACCTACCGCATTCCCCATCCCCCATTCCCCATTCCCAATTCTCCATTCTCTCTATTGTGCTACGACCTAATTTTTAACGACTGAAAGGAGTATAAAAATGGAAGTACTCTTGTGGTATAATTCTCTGCAATGAAACCCCCTCTCTTTTCATCATTCTCTTATTCTGCTCTTTCCCGCTTTCGCTCTTTCCCTATTCTCTTATTTTCCTATTTTCTTATTATCCTCTTCTCCTTTTTCCTCCTGCCTTTTTCAGCGCACGGGGCGGTAATTTCCAAATCCTCTTCGCCCACAGGTCTCCAGTCCGGTCTTGTCGGGTGGTGGTCCTTTGACGGCAAAGATGTGGTGAACGGAAAGGTAAAAGACCGAAGCGGTCAGGGGAATGACGGAAGTCCGTCAGGTATCGCCACCTCCACCTTTTACTCCATCGGCAAAATCGGGCAAGGGTTCAGTTTTGATGGGGTGGATGATCGTGTAAACCTTGGAAGTTTTAGTTCGATTGCGACTGCCGCCAAAACCCTCTCAATGTGGGTAAAGCCTACGAATATAACTTCCGACTCACGACTCATAAGTAATACCAATAATACAACTTTTTCTGTCCGAGTTTCTTCTGGTAAGGTCCAAATATGGTCCGATTCTGACGGGGATGGTTGGAGTGACGTTGTAAATACAGCTGGAGGTGTTGGTTTGTGGACTCACTATGTTTTCGTGTTTAACGGTTCAGGAACGGTGATAGGGTATAAAAACGGCGTCATTCAGCAAACAGCTACTACAAATACTGCATCTTGGTCAACGCTCGCTCTCGGCGCACCACTCGAGCTTATTTATGGAGGTTATTTCAAAGGTATGCAAGACGACGTCCGCATCTACAACCGCGCTCTCTCCGCCACCGAGGTTACCGCTCTCTACAACCAAGGCGGGGCGGGCAAAGCGAACGCCTCCAAAAATTTGAGTCTCACGAGTGGCCTCGTCGTCCTGTTATCCTTTGATGGTAAGGACGTAGTGAACGGGAAGGTAAAAGACCGAAGTGGACAGGGGAATGACGGGAGTCCGTCCGGTATCGCCACCACCACCTTTTACGTACAGGGCAAAATCGGCCAAGCGGTTAAGTTTAACGCCTCAAGTAACCAAAACGTTCGCACGGCACTAAGTGCTTCTCAAGTGGTCAATAGCGGTTCGGCCAGTTTTTGGTTTAAAGCAGGCACTCAAACCGGCACGGCTCTTATGCTTGATGGTGGCAAAGATGGAAACAATTTTTACGCATTTCGTTGGAACGCTGGAGGTGTAAGATTCTACAGCTATGATGCCAATGTAAATGAGTTTCTTTTGGACAGCGATTCTACTCTTCTTTTTGATAATAAATGGCATCACGTGGCAGGCAGTTGGAATACTTCCAACGCGTATTTGTATATTGATGGAGTTCGGCAGACCAGTGTGTTTACCGGAGATGCTACACTCACTCTGGGGGCTTCGGCGCTCACTATGGTCGGGGACTATCTCTCTGGAGGGGGAGCACCCTATAACGGAAATATAGACGAGGTCCGCGTTTACAATCGCACATTATCCGCAACCGAAGTCAAAGCTCTCTACAATATGGGCGGGACGAAGCAGAACGCCTCCCGCAACAATGCGGGTGATACTCTGCGAAACGGCCTTGTCGGGCTGTGGTCTTTTGACGGGAAGGATGTGGTGAACGGAAAGGTAAAAGACCGAAGCGGGCAGGGGAATGACGGAAGTCCTGTGAGCATCGCCACCTCCACCTTTTACGCGCAGGGCAAAATCGGCCAGGGGTTTAGGTTTGACGGGGTGGATGACAGGGTATCAACTGGCGCAACGCTTCCATCAAGTGGAGCTTTTACAGTTTCCTTGTGGATGAAGAAGATTCAAACATCCGGCAATCAGACAATTTTTGTACAAGATGCTTCCGGAGATATCCAGCTTTTCTATAGTCCATCCAACAATGGATTTGGATATAAGAATGCTCTTGATGTTACTGATGACCTCACGGGATGGACATATACACTTGATTCAAATTGGCATCATCTCGTTTTTATTGAGAATTATACCGGCGATGTCGATGGGGATCTCTTGTATGTTGATGGTGTACAGATTACATCCCAATGGGCCGGTCTTTCTGTGAACCCAGTTGCCCCGACTTTCCAAATTGGTGGTAGCGTAGGAGGACTTTTTTGGGGAGGTGTTCTCGACGACGTCCGCGTCTACAACCGCTCGCTTTCCGCAACAGAAGTGAAACAATTGTATAATTTAGGAAAATAACTTTATGAATATAAAACTTTTTCTTTTTACCCTCCTTTTCCTTCTTCCTCCGGTTAGCCATGCCGACATCGTTTCGGGACTTCTATCTCATTACAAATTTGATGAAGGTTCGGGAACTACAGCGGGGGATAGTGCTGGGTCGTTTGCTGGAACTTTGATGAACGGGCCGACATGGACGACAGGGAAGGTGGGAAGCGGGGCGATACAGTTCGATGGGGCAGATGATTATATTGCATTCAGTAACTTAAAATTATCGAATCAGTTCACGTTTTCTTTTTGGGCACGAACCGAAGGGGTTGCTGTGAGCAGTCCTTTTAGTGTAATGGCGGGACAATGGGGAACCTATATTTCTGATTGTTCTCAAAACGCTTCTTTTCTTTCTGTCACTACAATGGTGGGTGGACAGGAAAATGTAGGAGGATCAGCATGCGCGAGAACAGGTGCCTGGACACATTATGCCGGAACATATAACGGTAGTGTTGCACGACTGTATGTGAATGGGGCTGAAACAGGAGCTCTTAATAAGACCGGTACAGTAAATTCTAATTTTCTTAGCTTTTCCATAGGTAGGTTTTCCGGAGGAGGTTACCATTTTAGCGGAGCGGTGGATGATGTCCGTCTATATAACCGAGCCCTCTTTGCTTCGGAAGTAACCGAACTCTACAATCTTGGTACTGGAGGTGGCGGCACCACCGCTGGAGACACCACCGCCCCCTCCGTCCCCTCGGGTCTTTCTGCCGCCGCAGTTTCCACCACAGCTATAGATCTTTCTTGGACGGCGTCTACCGATGCGGTCGGAGTAACGGGATATAAAATATATCGAGGGGGAGTGCAAATAGGAACGTCGGTAACCAATTCATATTCCGACACTGGGCTTGTTGCTTCTACATTCTACTCATATACTGTATCTGCCAATGATGCGGCGGGGAATAATTCATCACAATCAAGTAGCGCAAGCGCTACCACACAAACCCCTCCTCCTTCCACTCCCGACACCCAAGCGCCTTCGGTTCCCGCAAATGTCATTTCTTCAGGTAGCGCCTACAACCAAGTGTCTCTTTCGTGGAGCGCTTCTACCGATACGGGAGGGGGCGTTGTAGCGGGCTACAAGATTTTTAGAAATGGTACGCAAATCGGCACGGCAGGCGTTGCTTCTTATACCGACAGCACGGTTTCTCCGTCCACCTCTTATTCGTATACGGTTTCCGCGTATGACAACGCATCACCTGCCAATAATTCCGCGCAGTCGTCGGCAGTTTCGGTCACGACTTCGGGAGCTCCCGTAGCGGGAGCGGGGGAAGACATTTATGTCGCTAATATTTCCCAAGGCGCTAATAACGGCACGAGCTGTGCAAACGCGCGCGACACCGTTTGGCTAAACGCTTGGAATTCGATTGACGGTTCAACCCTTGCGTGGTCGCAAGTGAAGGCAACGGACGGCCGGGTCGGACCCGGCGACACCCTGCATCTCTGCGGAACCATCGGCAAACAGCTCATCGTCCGCGGATCGGGAACTTCCGGCAATCCCATTACCATACTCTTTGAACCAAGTGCGAAGATCAGCATCGACCTCGCTCAACCCCGCCAAAATGAAGCCATCAATGTCTCCGGGAGAAACTGGATAACGATAGACGGCGGGTCAAACGGAATAATTGAAGCCCTCAATAACGGAACGGATTCGAACAAGGTGGGCTTCAACGGCATCACGGCAGAGTCTGTAAGTCATTTGACGGTAAAAAATCTTACCATACGAAATATATATGTTCGCAATGTTACCATGCCTCCCTGGGGTCGGGATAACGCGCGACTCGGGGGTGGAATCAGTAGTTCGGGAAGTGATATTTCAATCCTTAATAATTCATTGAGCGATGCCGATACGCTTATCAGTTCCTCTTGTACGTCAGGAACCGACAGAAATCTTGTCATCAAAAACAACAAGATACTTCGCTCAAATCATGGCATTACTTTAGGCTCAGGTGGTCCCTCAAATTGTTTTCTCGACAATGTCATCATCGCTGATAACATTATTGATGGGGAAGACACATGGGAAAACGACTCGAATCCTTATTATTACGATTCCCAGGGCGTGAAAGTACCCACGGTGTCTAGCGGAGACATTGGTATACATCGCAACGGCATTATCATTTTTAATGAAAGCCCGACTTATGGCGGAGGTATAAGTAATGTCAAGATATATCGCAATTATATCAACCAAGGAAAGTATCCAAAATCGGAAGGTGCTGGCACTGGAGCGATTTTTCTCATATCCTATAAACCTGCTCAGGCAGTAAATATAAATATTTTCAACAATCTTTTTAAAAATGTTGCCCCACAACACTGGGGTAATGGGTTTATTGTAACTGGTGGCGATGGTATCTTTATCGCCAATAACACCTTTGTTGGATGGAATGTAAACGGTAAGACTGGAGGAGGAAGCATTGCTGTCAGCGGCAGGAATATCCACATCTACAATAATCTCAAGTACAATGCTCCCGGTCTCGCGCTCGCCTATGCTAGAGTCGATCCTGGACCTTCGCCATTCGGTACGATGTTTTCAGATTACAATCTCTACTCTGGTTCCGAAGATGGCGCTTTTGGAATAAATCCGGGAGGAATATACAATACCTTTGCCGGGTGGAAGGCGTACAGTTCAAATTTTGACCCTCATAGCAAATTTGCTCTTCCTCTCTTGGATGCGAATTACCGCCCTACCGCTTCTGACACCGAGGCGCGCGGGAAAGGAATGAACCTCACCTCATATTGTGCAAGTCTTCCCGAACTATGCAAAGACTACTCTGGCACCCCCCGCCCGGCAACTGGTCCGTGGGACATTGGCGCCTACGAATACTACAGCGGTCAGCCGGTTACCCCTCCTGTCGTCGCTCCTCCCGTAACTACTTCCCCCGTAGTTACCCCGAGTGTTGCTCCCACCCCGCCCCCCTCTCAAGTTTCCTCCCCAAGCACCGGAAACTTGGGAGGGCAAGCCCCCGCTTCTTCTCCGACCCCCTCTCCTGTCTCTTCTCCTCTACCAACTTCCAACTCCCAACTTCCAACTTCTTCCTTCACCCTCTCCCTCTTCAAAATCGGCACCGGCACAGGCACGGTTACTTCCAGTGTCGGCGGTATCTCCTGCCTACCTACACAGATGAGTGGTGGCACCTGCGTTTCTTCTTCTCTCCCCTCGGGAACATCGGTAACTCTCCCCGCTACTCCCTCTACAGGCTCCACCTTCTCCGGCTGGGTAAGTGGAGGATGCGCAGGCTCTGCTCCCTGTACCCGCGCTCTTACGGGAAACACCTCGGTAAACGCTATCTTTATGCTCCTTCCTTC
>JAUSFR010000073.1 GCA_030649775.1 bacterium
GAAATATATATCGGTGGCGCCTCTACACCCGAGCAAACCTACACCGCGGGAGCAGGCTCGTATACGTTTACGCACACGGGACTTACGCCGAATACGTCGTACATCTACAGCATTCTTTCCCGAAACGCCGCGGGTACCGCGTTTGATACCGCTTCACTCACCACCGGAGCCTGTTCACTTGCAACGCTCACCGTAAATGCTGTGCGTGGTCTCACCGACATTGTGGTACCCATCACCTCCGACAACGGTAACGCGTTCGGAGGCACGACAAACTACACCAAGACGTCCGCTTCAAACATCTCGGCCACTCTCACCGCCCCGGCGACGTCGGGCACCGCCACCTTCCTTCGCTTTGATGGATGTGCTTCCACTTCGGGAACAAGCTGTACGGTGCCCGTCGCTGTCGGTTCGGGAAAGACGGTCACGGCGGTGTATCAAACTCCTTCAACCCCCACACTCACCTTGGAAATCTCCAAAGACAGCAGTACCTGGAAAACGAGCGAACTCTTTAGCTACACCGACCTTGGCTACCTGCGCTACAGCGGTTCGTCCATCAAAAACTGCACCGCCTCCGCTTCACCCGCCATTTCTTCATGGAGTGGCGCGGTTACCCCCGGCTCCGCGCAAACCGTGAAGCAGGTCTATCCGCTCCCAACCGGTAATCCCCAAACCTTCTCCGTTTCCTGTCTCTCCACCGTGGACAATTCGGTTGTCGCGACCTCGGTCACCGCAAACGTCAAACCCGAAGCCCCCAACGCCACGGGCGCCGCAACTTCCTGCTCCACCGGCACGGTTACGTGGACGGACAGCGCGCTTGCCACAAGTTACGAAATATATATCGGTGGCGCCTCTACACCCGAGCAAACCTACACCGCGGGAGCAGGCTCGTATACGTTTACGCACACGGGACTTACGCCGAATACGTCGTACATCTACAGCATTCTTTCCCGAAACGCCGCGGGTACCGCATTTGATACGGCTTCGCTCTCTACGCCCTTGGTATGTTCTCTTTCAAATAGTGCGACACTTAATGTCACGGCAACCCGCGGGACATCAAGTATTACCGTTCCGGTTACTTCCGATAGTACCAACCTGTTCGGAGGGAACACGCCATATACGCAAACTCAAACAGGAATGATTAATACCGTTCTCACCGCGCCCGCCACCTCCGGAAGTGCCACGTTTCTGCGTTTTGACGGGTGTGACACCACCAACACTTCGCTTCGGAATTGCACCATTTCTATCCCCCTCGGTTTAGAGAGTACGGTAACGGCAGTTTACGCAACTCCGCCCCCACCGCCTCCCGATATGGTCGCCGATTGCTTCGTGTCTCCGAAGCGCGCGTACATTAATGACGCAATTTTGTGGCAGGCAAACGTGCAGGGAGGAGTCGCTCCGTACACCTATGTCTGGAAACGGGATGTTACCGGAACACTTAGCAATACCAACCAAACAACCTACCAATTGTTTACGTCGTACTCCACGGTGGGAGACCGCTATGGCACGATTGAGGTAACCGATTCGCAGACCAAGAAGGTTACGGTTGATTGTCAGAATAATCCGCTCACGATTGAGCTCCCCCCCGACCCCGACTTCGCGCTTATTCCGGACCCAACCGTATTTGTACTGAAATCTCAAGCAGGGTGCGCAGACTCAACGAAAGTAACTATTTCGGTTCTTGACGTTAATTTCTCGGATGATGTCTCCTTGAGCGCCAAACCGGCGAGGGTGGGGACCGTAGACCTTACCTATTCGTTTACCGTGCCGGGAAGCGGTACCACCGACACCACGCTCTCTTCCTCGGAGTATAGCCGTGGTTCGGACCTTACCGTGAGCGCCTGTTCGGCAATCCCCAGCGGGACCATGGTGACCGTGACCGGAGAGAGCGGTTCGGGTGTGAGCAAAAAGACGCGCACCGTGACCATTCCTATTCGCACCAGTGACATTAATCCCGAGTTCGAAGAGTTTTAAGGAATTGACCGATGGTTTGGCATACCAATGCCAAACCATCGTTGTCAAACCTTAACCCTGTGAAATAATTTTCAAATCCCCGATGGCGAAGTTCTACTACGTGTATGTTTTGCAGTCTAGGCGTGATACTCACTTGTACATCGGCTCCACTGGGGATTTGAAAATAAGATTTGAGGAGCATCAGAGCCAGCGTACGGTATCAACAAAGGAACGGGGACCGTGGAACCTGCTATACTATGAAGAATGTGTGGACAAGCATGATGCCCTGCATCGGGAAAAGTATTTAAAGACAACGTACGGTCATCGGTTTCTGAAGAGTCGCCTCAAATCTTATTTCATCGGGGTGACGACCAAAGCGCAGGGTGAACGCGAATTTCACTACCCCGTGTAGTAAAACCTTTCAGGTTTGAACCGCTAAAGCGGTTCACTACACAGGGTGGCGATTTTTATAGTCGCTTCGCTCCTTACAAATCAGCCATGTACATCCAAGAAAAACAATTACAGGATTTTATTAAGGATTCGGGACTTGTTTCGCGAGGAGATTTTGAGTTGGCCGTGAAGACAGCGGAGGAGAACAAGCAGAGCGTCGGGGGGGTTCTGGTGCAGAAAGGGAAGATAAGCGACGACGACCTTCGCAAGATGCAGGCGTATCTTCTCGGTATTCCGTTTGTGGACCTTAAACAGCAGAGGATAGAGTTTGAGACGCTTAGTCTTATTCCGGAGCCGATTGCCCGCAATCACAATATCGTCTCGTTCAAGAAGAACGCAGAAACGCTTGAGGTGGCGATGCTTGATACCGACGACCTTACCGCGATTGACTTCATCAAGAAGAAGACGCATTTCAAAATACTACCAAGGCTCACGGACAGTGACTCAATCAAGTCGGCGCTCCTCCAGTACCAAAAGTCTCTCAAGGCGGAGTTTGGCGACCTTATCAAAGAAGAGACGGATGTGCTTAAGCAGATTCCCGAAGGGGGAGGGGAGGTGGTCAGCGAGGCCGACCTCAAGAAGCGAGCCGAGGATGTCCCGATTATTCGTATCGTTGACACGCTCCTCAAACACGCGGTGATTCAGAACGCCTCCGATATCCATATAGAGGCGCAGGAGAAGGAGCTCGTGGTGCGCTATCGGATTGACGGCATCTTGCATGACGCGATGATTCTTCCCAAGCACGTTGCAGGTTCAATCGCGGCTCGTATCAAGGTGCTTGCGAGCTTGAAGCTTGACGAAAAACGGTTGCCCCAAGACGGGCGTTTCAAAATCGAGATTGACGGAGAAAAGGTATCGCTTCGTGTATCCATACTTCCGACCTATTTTGGCGAAAAGATTGTGATGCGTCTCCTGCGGGAGGGCGCGTCCGGGTTTACGCTTGAGGTGCTCGGTTTTCACGGAGAGGCGCTGGAGCGTATTCACGAAGCGCTGAAACTCTCAACCGGTATGATACTGACGACGGGACCCACGGGCTCCGGAAAAACCACGACACTCTACACGATGATTGACCTCCTCAACACTCCCGACGTGAATATCTCAACCGTTGAAGACCCGATTGAATATCAGATGTCGCGCATCAACCAGACGCAGGTCAAGCCCGATATCGGATTTACCTTTTCAAGCGGACTCCGCGCACTCGTGCGTCAGGACCCCGACATCATTATGGTGGGTGAAATCCGCGACAATGAGACCGCCTCACTCGCGGTTAATGCTTCACTCACCGGTCACCTCGTGCTCTCCACGCTCCATACGAATTCCGCGGCGGGCGCGGTTCCGCGTCTCATTGATATGAAGGTTGAACCCTTCCTCATTGTTTCCACGGTCAATGTTATTATCGCGCAACGTCTCGTCAGAAAACTCTGCGAGAGTAAAGAAAAGTATTTTCTGAATAAAGCCGGACTCGCGACGCTGGGGAAGACGGTAGACCTTGAGCGCGTACTTAAAGCGCTTAAGGACGAACGGGTGGTTCCCGCCACGGCCACGTGGGAAAAAATAGGCCTGTATCGCCCCCGACCGACACCCGACGCCCCCGATGGCTTTCTTAGTCGAGTCGGCATTCACGAGATACTCAAAGTGACGCCGACCATTCGCGAACTCATCATCAAGGGCGGAACCTCCGCCGATATTGAAACACAGGCAAAGAAAGAAGGTATGCTCACCATGATTGAAGACGGTATCTTCAAGTGCGTGCAAGGTATTACCACGATTGAAGAAGTTCTTCGGGTAGTGTCAGAGTAGCTTATAGCTTATAGCTTTTAGCTTATAGGTTCAAAAGAAGGTAAAATGAAGAAGCACTTTGCGATAAGCGATAAGCTATAAGCTCATGAGGTTTACCTACAAAGCACAAAAGACAGACGGGACCTTTTATGAAGGAACGCGCGATTCTGCGGACAAGTTCACGCTCGCGCGCGAACTTCGTGCGGACGGAGAGACACTTATTCTGGCGACTACGGCAAACGTAACCGAGCACCCAAAGTTTGACGTCAAGAAGCTCTTGCCATTTTTGGGGCGAATTTCCATTCACGATAAAATTACGTTTACCCGAAATCTCGCGGGTATGCTGTCGGCAGGACTTACCGTTTCTCGGGCGCTCGGCGTGCTTGAACGCCAGACACACTCTCAAAAGTTCAAAGTAGTCATTCAGGCGCTTTCGGTGAGGATAAGCAAGGGTGAGAGTTTGAGCCAGTCGTGCGCTTCCTATCCGGATGTGTTTCCCCCACTACTTATTTCAATGGTGAAGGCGGGGGAGGAAGGCGGAAATCTCAGCAGTTCTCTCCTTGCCGTGTCGGAACAACTGGACCGTTCCTACGTACTTCAGCGCAAGGTAAAGGGAGCGCTTACGTACCCCGCCGTGGTTATTTCCGTGATGTGCGTGGTTGGTTTGATAATGTTCATCTATATCGTTCCCCAGCTTACCTCCACGTTCAAAGAATTGAACGTGGCTATGCCTCTTCCCACCAGAATTGTTATTTTCATCAGTGATTTCCTGCAAGCACACCTTGCGGTATCGCTCGCGCTTATCGTGGGTTCCATTTTAGGTGCCATCGCTACGGCAAAGAGCAAGCGGGGCAAGCGTGTGTTGAATTCCCTCGTGCTCCATATTCCGGTTATTACCCCCCTCATTTGCCAAGCGAACTCCGCACGTATCGGTCAAACACTTTCCGCGCTTCTTTCTTCCGGCGTGGAGGTGGTTCACGCACTTGAAATAACAGCGGATGTACTTCCCAATCATCATTTTCGCGACGTACTTCTCCTGGCGCGGGAAGCCATACAGAAAGGAGAGCCGATGTCGGGTGTGTTCCGAGCGCACGAAGACATCTATCCGCCGTTTCTCTCCGAAATGATTGCGGTCGGAGAAGAAACGGGGAAGTTGTCCCAGATGCTCAAAGAAACAGGACTTTTCTTTGAGCAGGAAGTTGACCAGCGCACGAAAAATATTTCCACGCTTATTGAACCCGCGCTTATGGTCGTGGTGGGAGTCTTGGTCGGGTTTTTCGCGGTCGCGGTCATTTCGCCCGCGTACACACTGATGGATAGTATTTAGGCTATGAAAGGCTTCACTCTCATTGAAATGTTACTCTCGCTCGGCATCGTGATACTTATCTCTTTTTTGGGGGTGACATCACTTTCCAATTTCAATAAAGACAAGGCGCTTCTGGCCGAAACGGAGAATGTACTCGCGCTTCTTTCAAAAGCTCGTGCCTACACCTTGTCTGCGAAGGAGGGCGCATCCTACGGTGTGCATTTTGAGGAGCGAAAGACTGTGCTCTTTACGGGACCTACCTACACGGCGGGAGTTGCCACGAACAAAGAGCAAGGGCTAAATGGCGAGGTGAAAATATCGGCTCTCTCCCTCGTCGGCGGAGGGTCGGAGGTACTGTTTACGAAGCTCACGGGGGGCACGGCACAAAGTGGGACAGTCACCTTGGCCTCGGTGCGGAACGCGAGCCAAACCAAAGTCGTCACCATCACGGCAACGGGGATAGCCTACAGTAACTAATGGAGTATGAACTATGTAACATGAAGTATCAGAAGAAAAAAAGCCTGACCCGTCTGTTCCATGTTCCATGTTCCATGTTCCATCGTGGTTTTTCGCTGGTGGAGGTCGTCGTCGGTACTTCCCTTATTCTGCTTTCGCTTACCGGTCTTACCACGGCGTACTCCTTTTA
This sequence comes from bacterium, assembly GCA_030649775.1. Classification (GTDB taxonomy): domain Bacteria; phylum Patescibacteriota; class Minisyncoccia; order Phycocordibacterales; family UBA10002; genus UBA10002. The sequence goes on from JAUSFR010000073.1 coordinate 6,132, forward strand.
TCTGAAAGCGGGACTTACGAATATGGATAACCTCAAGTCCGCGTTTCTTCTCCAGGAAGGTGTTGAAGCGGTTACGCTGATGCGAGACGACGCGTGGAGCAACCTCTCCTCGCTTCCCGTCGATACGGCGTATTATCTTTCGTGGAACGGGGCCAAATGGGCGACCAGCACGACCGAGGTTTTGGTGGACACAATATTCACGCGGACGGTGAAGCTCTCGAGTGTCTATCGGAAGACGGCGGGGCAGGATATCGTGGACGTCAGTGCCCCGGACCCGAAAGCGCTTGATGGAAACGCCAAGAAGCTTGTCGTGTCTGTGTCCTGGGGGGCGGCGCCCAATAGACACGAAAGGGAGATGGTGACGTACCTTACCAATTTATTTGAGTAAGAACTCAAATAAATTGGAATTTCTAATTTCTAATTTCTAATTTTTGCAATGAAGAAACTAACGATAACCACCGGTGACCTACTCGGTATTTTCCGGGATTCTAAATCGGATATCCGTCGTCTTTCCAAGCGTGGCTTTTCTCTGGTGGAGATGATTTTTTACGTGATTATTCTGTCCTTCGCGCTTGTCGCCGTGATGCAAACGCTTATCGTGGTTACCCGTTCCTATGGCGTATTGCGGAGTGAGCAGAGGATAGAGCAGGAAGCGGCTTTTTCCTTGGAGCGTATCACGCGGGAAATTCGGGACGCGAGTGGCATAGATGACGCGGGAAGTATCTTTGGTACACACCCCGGGAAGTTGCTTCTTAACAGTACCGATGCGTTAGGTGTCGCGCGGACGGTTGAGTTTTCCGTGGATACCGGAAAAATTTCGCTTAAGGAGAATGGCGTAGTGACGGGACTCCTCACGAGCGGTAAGGCTACGGTCACCAATCTGGTGTTTAGAAAAATAACCACCACGCGGTCAAAGGGTGTTAAAGTAGAGATGACACTTTCGGCGGGAACGGGGGTGGCTGCACGCACCGAGAATTTTTTCACGACAGCGCTCCTTAGGGATTCCTATTAAAAAATGAAGTATGAAATATAGAGTATGAAGTACCAGAAGAAAAGACAAATGAGTTCAGGAATGTTCCATGTTCCATATTTCATATTCCATAACTCGGGGGGACAGGCCATCATTCTCGCCGCCTTCCTCTTTATGGTGATTTCGCTGACGGTGGGAATGGGCGTGGTGCATCCGGTGTTAAGTCAGGTTGAATCGGCGAGAGCGGTGGCGCGTGGAGCGGAAAGTCTGTACGCGGCGGAAGGTGTGTCGCAAGACGTGGTGTACCGCCTGCTTAAAGGGATGAGCGTGGATACGATTGAGACGCTCGCGGTCGGGACCTCCACGGGAACGGCCATCATCGCTTCTGTCGCTGACGGCAAAGAAATCACCTCTACCGGGAATAGTCAGCAATTCACCAGAAAAAACAAGACAAAAATCGTGAATGGAACCGGGGCAACCTTCAACTATGGGATGCAATCGGGTCCGGGCGGTGTCGTTCTTGAAAATAGCTCTTCGGTTTCCGGAAACGTCTACACGGACGGCCCTGTTGACGGGTCCGGGTCAAATATGATTAGAGGCTCCGTCGTTTCAGCGGGCCCCACGGGACTTATTGAGGGCATCCACGCGACCAGTTCCGCTTATGCGCACAGTATACAAAACTCGCATATTGAAGGAGACGCGTACTATCAATCAATCTCAAATACGAGCGTGGACGGCACACTGTACCCCGGAAGCCCCGACCAGTCCACGTCACCTCTTCCGATTTCCGACAGCCTCATCGCGGAGTGGGAAGGTGACGCGGCCGCGGGCGGAACGATTTCTTCTCCGTGTCCGTATGTCATTGATGATGATGTTACGATAGGGCCCAAAAAAATAAATTGCGACCTTGAGATAACCGGTAGCCCTACCGTCACGCTTGCGGGGGCACTTTGGGTGTCGGGTAATATAACCGTTAAGAATACCGCGACGGTCAAGGTAAGCGCTTCTTTCGGGGCGGGGAGTGTGCCTGTCATCGCGGATAAACTGACAAATCAAACCACCTCCAGTAAAATCACGCTTGAGAACTCTGCGGAGTTTGAGGGTTCGGGTTCCCCCGGTTCGTATGTCTTTTTGGTTTCGCAAAATAAGAGCGCGGAGGTTGGTGGAAGCGAAAAAGCGATTGTCGCCAAAAATTCGGTAAGCGGTAATCTGCTTGTCTATGCGGGACATGGCGAAATCTTGCTTGAGAACTCCATTTCCGTGAAGGAGGTGACCGCATGGCGTATTCGTCTCCAGAATACCGCGAAGGTGGTGTACGAGTCAGGACTTGCGAATTTGCTCTTTACCACCGGTCCATCGGGAGGGTATTCGTTTAGTACTTGGAAGGAGGTGGAATGAGAGAACTGGAACAGGTAACACGTAACGGGAACGGTAAGAAGAACTGGGACAAGTAACAAGTAACTGGGACTGGAACGAAAAAGAGAACAGGGACAAGTAATCGGAACAAAAGAAAAAGACTTGAACAGGTGACTGGAACAGGAAGAAGAACTGGGACAAGTAACAAGTAACCGTAACAAAAAAATTTCTCCCAAACGTTTAACTTCTAACTTTAAACTTACAACTTTCCGCTATCCACAGATTTCGGGTTGGGATATTTACAAAAAGGGGAAGTCCCGATACTATCAATCATAGGAATGGAACAGCGGGTTGGCTGTTTGACACAATTCAGCGATTCTCTCGAAAGGCCTCATGAGACATCAGAACAACGCCAACAAAAACCAGAATAACAACAACGCCAACTAAACGTCAAAGGCGATGTTGCACTTTTGGGAATCTCGGGTTTAAAAGATTCCCGCTTCACTCACCCTGAAGTCAATCAACCTATCGGACAAGGGCAAAGGCTCTTGTCCGATTTTCTTTTTACACTCCGACAGGTATAATCACAGGGTGAGAAAAAAGAAACTTATCGTCGCCAATTGGAAGATGAACCCGCCTTCAGTAGCCGAGGCACGGGTGCTCTTTGGTAAGACAAAGCTCGCGGGAGGGAAGCTTGAGAAGGTGGAAACGGTCATCTGTCCGCCATTTCCGTACCTTGGCCTTTTTGCGAATGCCGGCACCTCTCGCGTGTCACTCGGCGCGCAGGATGTTTTTTGGACAAACTCGGGCCGTGCGACGGGGGAAGTGTCTCCCGAGATGCTGAAAGACCTCGGTGTCTCGTATGTTATCGTTGGACACTCGGAACGGCGGGCACTTGGGGAAACGAATGAACTGGTATCAAAAAAGCTCAAAGCCGTGCTCACCGAGGGGCTCACCCCCATTGTCTGTATCGGAGAAAAAGAACGAGACCCCGAAGGAGGCTACTTTGGCGTGCTCAAGGCCCAGATAGTCGCAACCTTCTCCGGACTCACTCGCCCGCAGTTTCGCGACCTCTGTATCGCCTATGAACCCATCTTTGCCATAGGGAAAAGCGCCAAGGACGCTCTGGAACCGCGAGGTATCAGGGAAATGGCTATTTTTATACAAAAAGTAGTGGCCGATATGTACGGAGAGGAAACCGCACAGCTTCCGCGCATTCTCTACGGCGGTTCCGTGGAGGAGAGCAACACCGCTTCCATTCTTACTGAAGGCGGTGTGTCGGGCTTACTCGTTGGGCACGCCAGTTTGGATACCGAGCGGTTTACGAAGATGCTGAAGAGCGCTAATAGTATATAAAACACAAAACACAGTTTCCAAAAATCCAAACAAAACACAACTACCCAAACCTTTCCGATGTTTGTGTTTTGAATAGTTTGTAACCCTGTTTGGTTTTTGTGTACTGTGGTTTGGATACTTTCTTATTATGATTCTTCCTACCCTCAAAGATGCTCCGAGCCTTCGTGGTAAGCGTGTTTTGCTCCGACTTAATCTTGACCTTCCTGTTGAAAACGGAGAACTTCGCGATACTTTCCGCATTGATAGTACGATGAAGACGGTGGATTTTTTGCGGGAACAGAAAGCTAAAACAATTATCATTGGACACATTGGGCGCAACCCAAAAGAAACGCTTCGTCCTGTCTATGACTATTTCAAAAAGAGTATCTCCATAACCTTTGTGGAGACGATTGAAGAAGCGAAAGAGAGTAGCGCGACCCTTGCGGAAGGGGAGTTTCTTTTGCTTGAAAATCTGCGGAGTTTCCCCGGCGAAGTAACGAACGACCAAGTTTTTGCAAAGGATCTCGCTTCTTTGGCAGACCTCTATGTGAACGAAGCGTTTGCGGTTTCGCATCGCGAGCATGCCTCCATTGTTGGAGTGCCGAAGCTCTTGCCGAGTTTTGCGGGGTTTGTCTTTGAAGAGGAGGTAACGCAATTATCAAAAGCGTTTTCGCCTGCGCATCCCGCGCTCCTCATTCTCGGTGGCGCGAAGTTTGAAACCAAAACCCCGCTTATTGAACGGTTTCTCGGCATTGCCGATGATGTCTATGTCGGAGGGGCGCTTGCGAACGATATCTTTCATTCGCGCGGATACGAAACGGGGGACTCGCTCGTTTCAAACTGCGACATTAGCCCCGCAATCCTCAATAATCCAAAACTGCACACCCCTTCCGATGTGCTGGTGCGCATTCCCTCAGGCACGGTTGAAAAAGGCGCGGATGCGGTTCTGAAAGGCGAGAAAATCGTGGATGCAGGAGAGGATTCCATTGACGATATGCGTGCGCTTATTTCCAAAGCAAAATTCGTTCTCTGGAACGGCCCGCTCGGAGAGTACGAAGCGGGGTTTGACGCGGGAACCATCGCCCTCGCGCAGATGCTCGCGGAGTGCGATGCCGAGACCATTATTGGCGGGGGAGACAGTCTCGCAGTGGTATCAAAACTAAACATAACGGAGCGGTTTTCGTTCGTTTCTACAGGAGGAGGCGCGATGCTGGAATTTTTGGCGAACGAAACGCTTCCCGGAATTGATGCGCTTCAGAAAGCGTTTAGCGTTTAGCGTAAAGCGTTTAGTTAAGAACAGAACGAATTTTTTTCGCTACCTCCTCCCGTTCATTCCCGTCATATTCCTTGCCCACCCAGAGTGAGAAGGAGTCTTTGCCGTAACGAGGCATCACGTGTATATGCGCATGAAAAACAGATTGTCCCGCAATCGCGCCATTGTTCATTCCGATATTAATTCCTTTTGCACCAGACTTCAGTATCGCGTCCGAGATCTTCTTCGCAACGATGGCCATCTTTCCGAGTAGCTCATCCGGCGTTTCATGGATATTCGTGAAGTGCTTCTTCGGAATAACCAAGGTGTGTCCCGGGTTTACCGGTTTAATGTCCAGAAAGGCGAGTGTGTCCGCGTCTTCATATACCTTGGTGGACGGGATTTCTCCGTTGACGATTTTGCAGAAGAGGCAACTTTCCATATAAGGATAGTATATGGAAAGAATTACCAATTTTCAATTCTCAATTTTCAAAAAAGAAAAAGCGCTTCGTTTAGTACGGAGCGCAAGAAGCGAAGAAATGTGCTCAACCCCGCCAATTCCCACCAGAGACGATAGGATGCTCCTCAATAAGTTCGCCAAGCTTTTGATAAAAGCAGTCGGCATGCGCACCCTTTCCCTGAAAAGGAAGCACCTCTTCGGCCTGTAGGTGCGCTACGGTGATTGGTTCTCGGCAGATAGCACAGAGTATCTCGGGTCCTTTAGAACTACTGAATTCACATAATCTCATAATACCTCCACGTTCATATTCTCATATCGGTTCCGTCTCGTCTAGAGAAGTTTCTGCATGCTACAATGGCTGAATGCAGAAATATTCAGTAAGAGAGGCACCCTCTACCGAAGGGGAAAAAGAACTTCTTGCGTATTCGCCACTGGTTCGGCAACTTCTCTACGGGAGGGGAATTACAAGCGGGGAAGAGGCGGAGAAGTTTCTGAATCCGCATTATGAAAACCACTGCCACGACCCGTTTGCCCTCAAGGATATGGAAAAGGTGGTGGTGAGGATACTTACGGCGGTTCGGGATAACGAGAAGATTACCATCTTCAGCGACTATGACGCGGATGGTATTCCCGGGGCGGTCGTGCTCCACGACTTTTTCAAAAAGCTTGGCTACACTAATTTTGTAAACTACATTCCCGATAGGCACACCGAAGGATTTGGCTTGAGTACTTCGGCCGTAGAGCAATTCGGAAAGGATGGGACGGAGCTTCTCATCACGATTGATTGCGGTATTACCGATGTTGAAGAAGCTCTGCGCGCTCGTGAGCTCGGCATTGACGTGATTATCACCGACCACCATCTTCCAGCTCAGTCGGGTCTCCCTCCTGCATTCGCCATCTTAAATCCCAAACAAGCGGACTGCGCATACCCGGAAAAAATGCTCTGCGGTTCCGGCGTCGTCTTCAAGCTGGTCCAAGCCCTCTGCCTCCGTCTTCGTTCCCCTTTGGAATTTGGTGCTTGTGATTTGGGATTTCCAGCAACCATTTTTCCTGTTGGACAGGAAAAATGGTTGCTGGACATGGTCGGCATCGCTACCCTCTCCGATATGGTCCCACTTACCGGTGAAAACAGAGTGCTTGCGCACTATGGACTCAAAGTCCTGCGCAAATCTCCACGCGTAGGTCTCGGGCAACTTCTTCTGGGACTTCGGCTCAATCGCAAAGACATCACCGAAGACGATGTTGGTTTTAGTATTTCACCCCGCATTAACGCCGCTTCACGTATGGGCGTGCCGATGGACGCCTTTCGTCTGTTCGCGACAACAGACGAAGTGGAGGCGGGAGCACTCGCCAAGCATTTGGATAAGATAAATGACGAACGAAAAGGGAAGGTGGCGTCGCTTGTGAAGGAAGTCAGGAAGACGGTGGAGGAGCGGGGGGTACGGAAGGTGGTGGTTGCGGGGAATCCCAATTGGCGACCGGCGCTCCTCGGGCTTGTGGCGAACTCGCTTGCGGAGGATATGCAGTGCCCAGTTTTTTTGTGGGGTCGGGACCTGCCTGCCGGAGCTTTGGCGCAGGCGGGAGGAGGTTTGGAGCTAAAGGGTTCCTGCCGTTCCGGTGGGAGCGTCGACCTTTCCGTGTTAATGCACGAAGCACGCTCGGTGTTCAGTGATTTCGGTGGACACAAAGAGGCGGGAGGGTTCTCAACGACGCTGGAGCAAGTGCATCTCCTTGAAGAAGAACTTGAGCGCGCGTACGAGAAAGTGCGCACCGAGCAAACTTTAGACAGTACCGTGTTTGCGGATGCCGTACTTTCGTTTGACGAAGTAACTCTGCGTACCTATCAGGAAGTAGAAAAACTCGCTCCGTTCGGAGTGGGAAACCACAAACCTATCTTTCTATTTGAAAACGCCAAGGTGCGGAAAATGGAGCAGTTCGGGAAGGAGAAACAACACCTCAAACTTACCTTCGCCAAAACAGATGGTGTGTATGTGCAGGCGATTAAGTTTTACGCGACGATTGCGGACTTCAGCGCGCAGTTACAAGAAGGGAGCCCCATTACTCTTCTGGCGCATCTGGAGAAATCCACCTTCAACAACCGCACCGAGCTTCGGCTTCGGATTGTTGACATTGTGTGAAATAAGGAAGTACAGTGTAGTTTGACAACGGAAAGGAAATTATGAAACTATGCATTAACGTGGAGCTTCAAACCCCTCGTATGAACACTTTTTACAATTTGCGACGTCGTATTGAGCGACGGGTGAATCAAAGAGAAAAGGGAACAGTCACTATTCTTCGCCCTGACTATACGAACGTTGAGGTCATCATTGAGAATGACGAAAGGCTTAGCCATGAGGCTCTGGCTACGGCACAAAACTTCTACACAGGATTGGTTGTCGGTCTCTTGGACGGTGATGGTCTCACCGTTGGTGAATATTCGGTGTCGTCCTAAAGAAGTCGCACATTCATGCCAGCATTGGCCCGAACAACTTCGGGCCTTTTCTTTTTTAAAAAAGAGCCTACAGTATTGTAGGCTCTCCACTGAACTGAATGTCGTGGGCGCGACGGTTATGCAGAAACCTTCCTGCGAGCGGTAGCGTACCCGTAGTACCACATGGTGAGTACTACACGGCAGAGCTGTTTTGGTGGGAGGTCGGTCGTGACGTGAGGGTTTCTTTCAGTGAGTCTGTTGAGTATTTCCTTGCAGGCCTTGCGTGTGGGTTTCGGCATGACAACTTCAATTTTTGTGGGCATAATTAGTTTTCTTCCAAAGGCTTTTATAGCACCATTTAGGTATACTATCAAGCATGTCTACTGAACTCATAACCATCTTCACCGACGGGTCATCCCGTGGCAACCCAGGACCTGGAGGTTTCGGCGCAATTATCATAGCGCCGAAGAATGATGAATTGGGAATTGGGAATATAGAAGTAAGAGAAATAGGAGGAAGAGAAGCACATACCACCAACAACCGAATGGAACTCCTAGCTGCAATCAAAGCATTGCAGCAGATTCAAGATTCAAGATTCAAGATTCAAGTCTTTTCTGACTCGAGTTATGTGATAAATGGAATTACCAAGTGGGTCTTCGGTTGGCAGAAAAACGGGTGGAAAACGATTGCAAAAAAAGAGGTTGAGAACAAAGACTTGTGGGAAAAGCTCATAGAGGTAAGCAAAAATAAAGATATACAGTGGAACTACGTCGGAGGGCATGTCGGCGTAGCGGGGAACACGCGGTGCGATGAAATTGCGACTGGGTTTGCGGATGGCGCAAACGTAGCGCTCTACGCGGGACCACGTGCGGATTACCCCATTAAAAATATTCTGGATGTGAGTCACGACGCGACTCTCGCAAAAGAAAAAAGCACAGGTCGCGCTCATAGCAACGCGAAAGCGTATTCGTATGTGAGTTTGGTTGATGGAAAGATAGAGACCCACAAAACGTGGGCGGAGTGCGAAGCCCGTGTGAAGGGGAAGAAAGCGCGATTCAAAAAGGTACTTTCGGCAGACGAGGAACGCAAACTTATTCAAGAATGGTCTATTCTACGCTAACCGACAAGATTTTCTTTCTCTCCATTGCCGGTTTGGTAACCGGTATTTTTCTCCACTCGTTTGTTTCTCTCGGAATTTCATTCTCTCTCTTTTTTATTCTGCTTGGCGGGGTTGTGTTCGCTCTCTCGTATCACACCAAGGGCAGGCTCATGCTCCTGGGTATTTTTTTGTGCTGGGTAGGAATTGGTATGCTCCGCTATGACGCTACCGAGCGAAGTTCGGTAAAGGGAGGACTTGAAACTTCGGTGGGGTACACCGTTACACTGCAGGGATTTATTTCGGACGAGCCTGACGTGCGGGAGACGAACACCCGTTTGGTACTTGAAGTTTCCGCCGAGGAAGGAACAACACGGCTACTTCTCGTTACCCTTCACGAACCACAATATGTATATGGCGATAGGGTGGAGGTGCAGGGAGAGCTGCTCCTCCCGAAAAATTTTCAGGATGAACAAACACTTCGCATGGTTGATTTTGCGTCCTATCTCGCAAAGGACGGTATTTACTATGAAATGTTCCAGCCGAAAATATCACTCCTTTTGCGGGGAACGGGGAACAAGGTGGTGGAAGGTCTCTTTGCGTTTAAAAATGCGTTTATCAAAAATATCGGTGAGCTTATTCCGGAACCTCACTCGTCGCTTCTTGGCGGGCTTGTCGTGGGGGCAAAGCAATCACTCGGCAAAGAACTTCTGGACGACTTTCGCGCGGTCGGCATTATTCACATCGTGGTGCTTTCGGGTTACAACATCACGATTATTGCTGTTTTTATAGAGTGGTTACTCTCCCGTTTGCGGAAAAATCTTCGGTTGGGGCTTTCCGCCTGTGCGATGCTGTTGTTCGCGCTTATGGTCGGCGCTTCGGCAACGGTCATCCGCGCGACGGTGATGGCACTCCTCGCCTTACTCGCGCGGGGCACGGGAAGAATCTACGCGGTGACGCGAGCGCTCCTTGTCGCGGGAGCTATTATGCTTCTCCATAATCCGAAAATACTTGTGTTTGATGTTTCGTTTCAGCTTAGTTTTCTCGCTACCCTCGGTCTCATTTATGTTTCCCCATTTGTGGAACAAAAAGTGCTTTGGGTTACCGAGCGCTGGCATATTCGGGAAATTGTGGTCGCCACTCTCGCGACACAGATTTTTGTACTTCCGTTCTTGCTCTACAAAACGGGACTGTTAAGTCTTGTATCGCTTCCCGTAAACCTTCTCGTACTTCTCGCCATTCCTTTTACGATGCTGTTCGGCTTTCTCGCGGGGCTGGTTGCGTTTGTATCTGTGGCACTCGCAACCCCACTTGCTATTGTCGCCTATGGATTTCTCGCCGATGAACTAACGGTTGTGGAGTGGTTTGCAAAACTACCCTTCGCCTCGGTGGCGCTCCCGTATTTCCCCTTGTGGCTCCTCATTTTCTGGTACACTGTCTATGCGGTGTTCTACTTTCTGTGGCGTAAAAAGCAATCCTCTTTTCCTTTTGGGAAAGGCCTGCTATCATAAGACTTTAGTGAATGCTCCATTACACACCGAGGCCGACATACGTCGGGCTCTACTTGAACACGTGGTCTACCCTTCCGGGAAAAGACCAAGTCTGGAGATAACAACCCCTCAAGGGATGTTTCATCTCGTCACCGTTGAAGGTGAGGTCATTTCCACATTTGAAAATGGAAAACTCGTCTTCATACTATTCTATGGGAAACCGCCAATTGGAAGAAGTGAAGTCTTCGTCTGGCCTCCCACAGCGGTACAGGAGTCAGGACATGTCATCACGGAGCTTCAAGTCTATGGAACATAACTTGTCCTTCGTGAATGCCCACCTACGCACCTAGCTCTCATCGCCTCGCGCGGTCGGAGCTGGTTTTAATAATACGAACACATACGAACAAGATAAGAGTACGAACGGGGAAGAAAATACGAACAAGAGACGAAAGAAGGGGGGTACGAACAAGACCCGACGATGATTATCGGGTTGCGGTAGAGAAATTGTTTTCTATAACAGACCAATTGAGGTTCGCGAAGAAATCTTCCACCCCGCAGTAAAACCTCGAAGACTCGGTTTACTACGGGGCAAGCATACTTAAACTACATCGGACAGCGGTGTTATCTTTGAGCTTGGGTAAAGTTTCGTTCAACTACTGACCAGTTCACATTTACAAAAAAATCTTCGATGTAGTTTTTCTTTCCGCTCGGCTGGTAGTCAAAGACGAATGAGTGTTCCCACATATCGAGTCCAAGAATAAGAGCACAATTTTGCAGTTGCCCGAGATGTTGTTCGTCTACCCATGCGTTGATGAGCTCCTTGGATACAGGGTCAAAGTAGAGCATTGCCCAGCCGATACCGCGGGTAAGTGCAATTGCCTTAAACTCCGCGAGCCATGCGTCAAACGAACCCCA
>JAUSFR010000080.1 GCA_030649775.1 bacterium
TATAAAGCCTAAAACATAGCTTGCCTGCCGAAATGTTCAAAATTCTGCTGCAAATCGCGTCTTTTTCGTCAGCGTATCTCGATATGCTTCCTCAAAATCCACGATTTTCACCACACGGGTACTTCTGTTTTTGTAAACAAAAACAAGTCGCACCACAAAGGGTACTTCTGTTTTTGTAAACAAAAACAAGTCGCGTAACGAATTTTGAACATTTCATGGAGGCATTAGATTATGAACAGGCTCTAAGAAATGGTTTTTACTCCGCGCGTAAACTCCGTATAGTCCATTTCTTTTTTCCCTTCCGGCACGACGCGAGTGATGACGAGTGCGTCGCCCTCCATCTTCGCGTCTTTAATGGTTACCCGTATTTTCTTCCCCGATGTTTCCACGAAAAAGTAGGTCCCGATGGAACCATCAAACGCCTTGATTTTGAGGAGATTTTTATACGGGTCGGCGGAAAGGTCAAGTTCCCCGTCCGTTTTCTTAAATTTGCGCGTATAGGTCGCCTTGCTATGGTCTTGAGCCTTCGCCTCTATCTTCCCGCTCACCCAATCGGGAAGTATGTTTACCAGAAGTTCTCCCGCCACCTGATTTGAGATTTTTCGGAGCTCGGGCGCCGTGGGGGGCCACTCCTGAATCTTGAATCCTGCCTGCCCGCCTGTAGCGTTCGGGCGGGAATCCTGAATCTTCTCTTCTGCCACAATCGGTCCATGGTCCATCTCTTCATCCAAAAGGAGTAGTGATACGCCAACCTCTTTGTCGTCCTCCAAAATCTGATGCTCTATCGGAGAAGCTCCCCGATATTTGGGGAGGAGGGAATAGTGGACGTTAAGCGAGCCGTGCTTCGGGAGCGCGAGGATTTCCTTTGGGATGAGACTGCCGTAGGCAACAACGATGAAAAGCTCGAAGCTCGAAGCACTAAGCTCTAAGAAAAAAGAAGAGTCCAGTTTTTCGGGTTGGAGAACAGGAATATGGTGAGCAAGCGCCCAGACTTTAACGGGAGGAGGGGTTACCACAAGTTTTCGTCCTTGTGGTTTGTCGGGAGCCGTGACGATAAGCGCGGGAGTGTACCCCTTCGCAAAAAGCGCATCAAGGATTTCTACCGCCGGTTCGGGAGTGCCGAAGAAGACAAAAGAGAATGGAACATGGAACATGAAATATGAAGAGATGAATTATGAAGAAAGCCTCTGCTCTTTCTTGTCTATAGTCTAATTACTATTTGTCTAAGGTCTTGTCTCTCCATGCATTTCGCGGAGGTTGGTCGCTTTATCAATAAAGAGTATTCCTTCCAGATGGTCTGTTTCGTGCTGGAAAATTTGCGCGAGAAGTCCCGACGCTCCACGGGTAAAAAGAACCCCGTTTTCATCGTAGGCGGTCACGGTCGCTTTCTTTGAGCGTTTTATCTTCCCATACAGAGGGCGAACCGACAGACATCCCTCATCAAGGGTCGCTTTTTCTCGTGAGAGCTTTGTTATCGTCGGATTGATAAAGGTGAGATATCCGGCAATTTTTTTGAGTTCGGCGCGATGTTCCATTCCGGTCCGATCCTTAAGTCCTGATGGGAAGTCAAGCGCCGCTTTTGACACCAAAAAAATGCGGAGCGAAACTCCGATTTGCGGGGCCGCGATGGCAACGCCGTCGTCCTGTGTGGAGAGCGCCGAAGCCATATCCTTCAGGATTTTCTTGATTTTAGCGCTCTTAATCTCGCCGAGTGGCACCTCCTTGGCCTTTTGCCGTAGTACGGGGTTGTCTTTTTGAAGTATGTTTGGCACCACACTATCTTACTGTAATTCAATCTATTTTCAAATTTTTTCATCATATACCAAACTCGCCAAGATGGATTCGTAGTGTGAGTTTACTTTTCTACGATTAATTGTATAGTTCACCGCAGAAAGTGAAACCTATGAAAAATATCTTGATTGCGAGCGACTACCCGATTTTCGCGGAAGGACTCTGTCTTCTCATCACTAATAGGAAATGGCCCTATGCCCCAAAAGTAAGCGGAACGCGGTGTGTCATTTCTGAAATGCAGAAAGAGAAACCTGATGTGGTGATTTTAGAAATGTCGGTTATGAGCGGAGGAAGTATCGCCGTCCTTAGGGATATCCGTTCCCTTTTTCCGAAAATGGGAGCGCTTGTCCTTACCGACCAAAAGGACGCCTGGTATGCGCGCCTTGCGTTCTCTGTGGGGGCACGAGGATACCTCGTCAAAAAAGAGACTCCCGATGAATTGCTCGAGGCGATACAAACGGTAGCCTCGGGCGAGATGTATCTCAATAGGACTTTCTTCCGAGGACTCATACCGGAGTTACTTCCTACTTTGTCCGAGAACGCAACGGCCTTTCCGATGGTGCGGTTAAGTCCCCGCGAGGCGGAGGTGTTTGAACTGCTTGGCCATGAGGTATCTACCGCGGAGATGGCGAAACGCTTGGGGGTCAGTGTTAAAACGATTGAAAGCCATCGGCAACACATCATACAAAAACTTTCTCTAAGGAGCGGTTATGAGCTCGTCTTCCGCGCGATAGAGTGGATGATGCGCGCGTAAGACCTTTTAAGAACAGAGCAGGGTAACCACAACAAGGTTACCCTATTTTTTTTGGACTCGTTTACTCTTGAGAATTCCGAAGAATTTCTTGCTGAAGCTGTCGCCCGTCTCGCATTCCTTGAAAAACCAGTAGAGGTCACCCATTTTGACGTGCGCGACGAGGCCGTTTATCTGACGCCAGATGACGGGTTTGAACTTTGTCCCCACGCGCTCAAGATTTATTTTATCCACGAACTGCTGAATAATGTCCTGTCGTTCGCTCGTGATTTTGAGCGGACGCAATTGTTTTCGTAGGTTTTCCAGATAATTTTTTGGGAGGTCCATACCACTAGAGTAACAGATACCAATCTGCAAATGAATACCAACCTACCAATACCTGCAAATGCACAAACTCGCAGATTAGTAGGTATTTGCAGTTTGGTATGGATTAGTTGTATTGGTATTTGTCTAGAGCGAGCGCAAAATCTTTATCCTCGCTCCCAGCGCATTGAGCCGTTCAATGATACTTTCATACCCCCTACTGATGCTATAGATATTGCGGAGCACCGATACGCCTTCGGCGCCAAGCATCGCAATCAGGATAATTGCTCCGGGGCGAAGCGCGGGCGGACAGACCACCTCGGCGGATTTGAGTTTCGTCGGTCCCGTCACGTAGATGCGATGTGGGTCGGCGAGCAGGGTTTCGGCGCGAAGCTTGTCCAGTTCTTTGTAGTGAATGGCGCGACCTTCGTAGACCCAGTCGTGAATGAGTGTAGTTCCCTTTGCC
>JAUSFR010000082.1 GCA_030649775.1 bacterium
TCCATGGAACCCTTCGGCCGAAGGGTAGATTAAATATTTCGGGTATGTTATGCTCGCGGTATGAAAAATTTAGAGAAAATATTCAAGGCGTTCGGTAACACGAGCCGGCTTAAGATACTCGGATATCTGAAGAAGCATCGCTCCGCCGCGGTTGTTGAGATCGCGAGTGAAACAAAATGTTCCTACAAGGCGACCTCAAAACATCTCTCCATCCTCTATCGCATGGATATCGTTGATAGGGAACAGGTGTCCTACGAAATGCACTATCGACTTTCAGACAAACTTGATCCGGTAACTTCCGCCATCCTCAAGCTGATCTAAAACCGCCCAGGCCGTCCCCGCTGGTCTATGGAACCCTTCGGCCGAAGGGTGGAATAGTTTTTTTTATTTTGATCTCTCTTTTTAGGCAGGTAAATTGCGCCGTGCAACTATTTAGCCTACGCGGGGTTTACAGTAATATAGCCATATGCCTGGAAGTCACGGAACCATTACGGGGAAACTCTTTGCCATCGCTTTTATCGGGGGGCTCTGTTTTGTTGCGAGCTTGGTGGTTTTTGGACCCGTGGATGAACGACAGACGCGCTACAACGAAGCAAAGGAGGAGATCGCCAACAGTTGGAGCAAGCGGCAGGTCATGATTGGACCGATGGTGGTCGGGAGAGAGAACGGCCCGGAACACGATATCGATATTTATGTTCTCCCCGAAACACTCCATTACGAAACAGTGTTGGTGCCCGAAGTGCGCACGAGAGGCATCTTCCGTACGGTCGTCTACAACAGCACCGTCAACGTCTCGGGCGAATTTTTGGGGGAGGACATCCGTCGGGCGACTACGGCGGGCCGGAGCGCGGTCTTCTCCGTCGTGATCACCGACACCAGGGGAATAGAAAAGCAGGTTGACCTTGAGTGGAATGGCACGGAGTACCCCTTTAACCCCGGCCCCGGCGTTACACTTTCGGAACAGCAATTACAAAATAGTTCAGGGCTTCATGCGCTTGTTCCGGTCAACACTGCTCTCCAAAAAGTCCCGTTCTCCTTTACGATCGAGTTGAAGGGAAGCGAGGGTGTCTCCATCGCCCCCGTCGGCAAAGAAACCGTGCTTGAGATCTCCTCCTCATGGCCGACACCGAAGTTCGTGGGCGCGTTTCTTCCGTCGCAAAGAAGTATCACCGAAAGCGGCTTCACGTCCGAGTGGAGGATCTCGTCGTTTGGAAGACCATATCCCCAGACATGGGAAGGAGACTCGGTCAATCTCACGCAACTCCTCGATTCAGCCGCCGGAGTGAATCTCCACGAGCAGATCGACGCGTACGACAACGTGTTCCGCAGTATCAAATACGCCATCCTCTTTATTGTCATTACTTTTGCCGCCTTCTTCTTTTTTGACGTGATCGCCAAAGTGCGTGTCCACCCCATACACTATATTCTCATCGGCTCGGCGCTCGCGCTCTTCTACTTGCTACTCCTCTCACTTTCCGAACATATCGGGTTTCCCGCCGCGTATCTTGTGGCAACGACGATGATCGTACTTTTGGTGAGTTCCTACAGCGCCTTTGTGCTCAAACACACGCGTCGTGCCTTGCCGATCTTCCTCATCCTCACGCTTCTGTATTCCTACCTCTACTTTGTTCTTCAACTCGAAGATTACGCTCTCCTGTGCGGCGCGCTCCTCCTCTTTGCTATTCTCGCGGCCACCATGTTTGCCACACGGCATATCGATTGGTACGCACTCGATAAATCTCAATAGAAAAATGAACGACAAAATGGTGATTGAGGCACTCGCGGACCCCGCGGAGAAGGGGGCGTAGGCACAGACGAAAAGAAGACAGTACACTCCACCAGCGGTATCTTGAGTTGGTCCAAAATGAGAAGAATTTTATCTCGTACGGTTAACCGTACGGTTTGCTTGTTCTTCGTACACATGTTAATTTACGTCAAGAGACACGGGAGACTTCAATGAATGAAGAGTTGTCGCGGTTGATGGAGATGAGCAAGTCTGCGG
>JAUSFR010000056.1 GCA_030649775.1 bacterium
ATAACGTCCAGATTGTGCTCAATCACGACGACGGTGTTCCCGTGGTCGGTCAGCCTCTGCAATATTTCAATCAACTTTTTAACATCTTCGTAGTGAAGTCCCACGGTCGGTTCGTCCAAGAGGTAAATCGTCTTTTCAACGTGCCTGCGAAAAAGCTCCGATGAGATTTTCACGCGCTGTGCCTCCCCACCTGAAAGAGTGGTCGCGGATTGTCCGAGTTCAAGATAGCCGAGGCCGACTTCGTTCAAAGTTTTGAAGCGGTCATAGATGGCGGGAATGTCCTCAAAAAACGTAAGGGCTTCTTCAATGGTCATCTGGAGGACATCATAGACGCTTTTCTTTTTGTACTTCACCTCAAGCGTCTCCTTCATAAATCGCTTGCCGTTGCAGACATCGCACGTCACATAGACGGTCGGAAGAAAATGCATCTCAACCGCGATTTCGCCGTTTCCCTGACAGGCTTCACATCTCCCGCCCTTTACGTTGAACGAAAACCGACTGGGTCCCCATCCACGTACGCGTGCCTCTTCACTTTCGGCAAAGAGCTCACGAATAAAAGTCCACGCCCCCGTGTAGGTCGCGGGGTTTGAACGAGGCGTTCTCCCGATGGCCGACTGGTCAATGAGTACCGTTCGCGAGAGATATTCGGTACCGGTAAACGAAGCCACGTTAAAGACATCGGCCGTGCGATAACGTCGCTCAAGCCGTGCCTGCAGATTTTTGTGCAGGATGTCGTACATAAACGTGGACTTTCCCGAACCGGAGACGCCGGTGATGGTGACGAACTTTCCCAGCGGAATGTCCACGTTTTGATTTTTGATGTTAAAAAGGTTGGCTCCCCGTATTTTGATGCTCCCTTTGTCCTGCGAACGCCTCTCTTCCGGTACCTCAACCTGTTTTTCACCACGGAGATACGCAAGGGTAAGCGACCCCGAATCATTCTTCTTCGCCTTGAGAAGCTTCTGAAGGTCGTCCGCCACAATGATGTTTCCGCCGTGCGTTCCTGCACCAGGTCCAATATCCACAAGATAGTCCGACGAGAGAATCGTTTCTTCGTCATGCTCTACCACAATAATTGTGTTGCCGATATCGCGAAGATGAAGCAGTGTCTTAATGAGTCGCGCATTATCTCGCGAGTGAAGCCCAATGGTAGGTTCGTCAAGCACATAGAGTGCCCCTACAAGTCCGGAACCGAGCTGTGAGGCGAGCCGAATACGTTGTGCCTCACCACCGGAGAGCGTGTGCGCCCTGCGGTCAAGCGTAAGGTACTGAATACCCACATCCACCATAAACTGCAAACGCGACTCTATTTCCTTGAGTATTACCTTCGCTATCTCTTTTTCTTTTGGTGTAAGCTTAAGCTCAATAAAAAAGTCATACGCATCCGCTATTGAAAGATTTCCGAGTTCAACGATGTTTAATCCTTGTTCCTCACTTTCCTTTCCCACCGCCTCCACCTTTGTTTTACCGACACGCACGTGGAGTGCCTCTTCGCGAAGCCGTGCACCCTTACATTTAGTACACGCCTCATCACCGAAGAAGTGACGAGTTCCAAGTCCATTACATTCGGGACAGGCTCCGTAAGGAGAGTTGAAGGAAAAAAGGCGGGGTTCAATTTCCGGGTACGAAAAACCATCGTACGGACACATAAACTTCGCCGAAATGACCTTGCTCACCAATGGTTCCTCTGGCTTTTCACCTACCTTTACTGCTTTTGACGGGATTTCTATTTTGAGTAGCCCTTCCGACTCGTGCAGTGCGCGTTCAATCGCCTCCGGCAGGCGTTCCTTCAGTATCTCACTTCCTTTTGAGAGGTCGGTAAGAAAATATTCATCCACCAGCACGTCTATGTTGTGCTTTTTGTGTTTTTCAAGGACGATTTGCTCTCGCAAACTCTTGTCCACTCCGTCCACCTTTACCGTTTTGTAACCTTTACCCAAAAGGTCGTAGAGCAATTGATAGTACTCTCCTTTCCGTCCCACAATGACCGGCGCATAAAGGCGAAGTTTAAGGTCGCTATATTCAACACCGAGCACTTTCTTCCCTTTTTTCTCCGCGAGAATGGTTTCAACCGAGTCCAAAATGGTCTGCTTGATTTCCTCACCCGAAAGTTTGCGGATTTCGCGTCCGCACAAAAGACAGTATGGCTTCCCGACACGCGCAAAGAGCACGCGAAGATAGTCATAGATTTCGGTAATGGTCGCCACCGTTGAACGAGGATTGTTTGAACGTGACTTTTGGTCAATGGATATCGCGGGAGAGAGACCCACAATTTCATCCACATCCGGCTTTTGCATCTGGCGCAAAAACTGACGCGCGTACGCGGAAAGTGATTCAACATAACGGCGTTGCCCTTCGGCAAAAATCGTATCAAAGGCAAGCGAAGACTTCCCACTTCCCGAGAGTCCCGTAAACGCAATCATCGCGTTCCTCGGCATTTCAACCGTAATGTTTTTCAAGTTGTGGGTTCGCGCACCCTTTACAATAATTTTCTCGCTGTTTTTCATATGGGTAAAATTGCCTGCCCCGTAGTGAATCGAGTCCCAGAGATTCTACTACTGGGGTGGGTTCTCGCCCCTTTTACGATAATTTTTCCCGCCTCGTGATGGTGTTCATGTTCCTTTGACATATTAAGACGCGGTATATTCCCCATGGAGGTCTCCATAGGGTAAGAGTGGAGGGAATGCTACCACTTTTTCGGCATAAAACAAAGCGATGCAGGGTAGCACCGCTTTGGCGAGGTTGGGTTACTGTCGCTAGCCGGAGCGAGAGAGACGGAGCACCGCGCTTCTACTCATTTTGCGTAAAAGCTCCCGTCCGGCTATGAACAGACCGTACAGCAACCATGAGACCGCGAAGAACACCACATAGGCGAAAAACACCAGTGCGAACATGACGACAATCGGTAGAGCGGCAAGCATGACAAGTACACCGGTGAGAGGTATTAACAGTAATAGTTTCATCTGTGGGTACAACCGCCTTCACGGGCAAAATGATACAAAAAAAGCGGAGGTTCCTTCAGCCTCGTCTAGAACTCACTGTTTTTCCGCGCGTTCCCTCTACTTCCCCGACTCTTTGAGCACCACCTTGATTTCCTCAACGATTTCGTCAAGCGTAACCGTCGCCTTAATAAGAAAGCGCGCCGCGCCGAGTGCCCGTCCCTTCTCTATGTCTTCTTTCTGTCCAAGGTTTGAAAGAAGAATAACCGGAATATTTTTTGTTCTTGGATTCTCCTTGACTCGTTTCAGTATCTCAAAACCGTCAATACCGGGAAGCAGGATGTCCAACAGGAGAAGGTCGGGTGTGTTTTTTTGAAGGTCGCGTAGGGCCTCTTCAGCGTTTATCGAGTGAATAAGGTTGCATTCCTGCGCCTTGAGTCTACGTCCGATAATGTCGCTAAGGAATTTATCGTCTTCTACCCACATAATGGTTCTTCCCTTGAGGCCAGTTGCTCCGGTCGGACGCGAAATGCTGTCCAGCGCCCCCGTCATACCGCCAAGCTGGGCGGAAACTTTAGCGACAACTTCCGCTGGGTTAAGTCCGTCAATCAGAGCGTAATCCTTCACTCCAAGCGAGAGCGCTCGGTTGATATCCTCGGTCTTTCCGGAGTGCGCAAGAAGCATCGTTGGAATGGATGCGAGTGTTTTATCCGCAAACTTTTCGGAGAATAAATCCTGACCCGCACCCTCGGGGAGCGCGTCGGAGATGAGCACCATATCCGGATGCCATTCACGCATTTGCGTCCTTCCGGCTTCTTTGGTCACGACGTGGAGAACCGAGTACCCAGCCTCGCGGAGCAGAGTCTCCACCTTTCCCGCAACATCCGCGTCGGATTCAATAAGTAAAATCTTCTCGGTCATACGTTTCTTAAGTATACTATATGAAGTTTGTGGTGCAACTGGAAAGCGTCCGAGGCTGAGGATATGGATCCCCGCCTCCGTCTGCCTGTGCGTGTCCGCACGCAGACAGGCGGGGACGCTCAAAAAACATAGTCGCTTCGCACCACAAAGAGTACTTCCCATTTCTAAACTCGCTCTGCTCGTAAGAAATGTAGGTCGCTCCTTGTTTTTTGGCGGTGTGGGTCTGCGACTACTGCTCGCCTACGGCGGTTGTGGTCATGCGACCACTGCTCGCCTACGGCGGTTTTGGTCATGCGACCACTGCTCGCCTACGGCGGTTGTAGTCATGCGACCACTGCTCGCCTACGGCGGTTGTAGTCATGCGACTACTGCTCGCCTACGGCGGTTATCCACCCTGTGGTGGTATTTTAAAACCAGTGTTGGTATACTTTGGGCATACTCACTCGTTAGGCTCTCCTTTTGCTTTTTGTTCCGATGCAATGAAGACACTTTTCACACAACGACTATGGCCATTTAGATATACCATCTACCTCGTGGCGTTTGCGTTAGTGCTTTTCTCCTTTTTTCTCTCCTCTGTTTCCGCAGCTCCAGCGCCGGGTATTGTACTTAAGGTTGAGTCCGGCAACCAGCCAACCCCGGGGATCGCCGCAGAGGGTGCCCGTGGTCTCGTGTATACCCGCGTAAACCTCACGGCAATCGGGGGCGATGTAACCATCAGGAGCTTTACCCTTATGCGCACAGGAGGCGGGCGGGACGGAGCCTTCAGCAGTATCGGTATTGAAGATGTCGGAGATTCGGGCGACCCCAATGGTGAACACCAATACAAGGTTAAGGCGACCCTTACCATTCCGGAGGGAGAGACCATTGAGATAGAGCTCAAGGGAAATATGAAATCAAATATGAATTCATATCAGTATGACCGTCCGACCTTGAGCCTGGTCGCCTTGGACACGGATGCACAGATACAGGGAACGCTCCCGATTACCGGTGTAGCCCATACCATAAACTCCGGTCTCGTGATTGGGTCTATTTCGCTCGCCCTTGGCCCCCAAAATCCTCCCAGCGGAGATGTCGCTGTTCTTGAGAAGAATGTCATCTTCAGCAGTGTGCGCATCACCATCGGTGCCGCGGAAGACGTTCGGCTCAAAAATATGTACTGGTTCGCGAACGGAAGTTCTGAAGATGGAGACATCGTAAACCCGGTTGGCGTACTCCTCTACCGTGGTAAGGCGTGGGAGTTCCCCGCCAATGTGTATTTTGACGACGACGGCACCAAAAAATATCGCGTGAAGATGGATCAGACGGTCACCATTACCAAAGGCGACATCGCCGAGGTATACCTCAAGGGTGATGTCGGTAGCGGTGTGGGACGAACCATAAAGCTTGACCCTGATAAACTCAACGGAATTGGCGCCACCTATGGGTATGAAGTTCGCGACACCACATCAAAAACATCCGGCACCTTTACCATTGTTCCGGCCATTTTTCGGATTTCGCCCGGCATCACTTCGGAGACCTATCAGGGAAACGTTAATCTCGGAACGGTAACTCTGGAGGTTCTTGGAGAGGTGGCCGACATTCGGAGCATCACCATTCGTACCAAAAGTGCCGCACCCTTACATGTCTCGCTCTGGGACGCTGACGGCAAGCTTGTCGCGGGACCCGCGGACGGAAGTAACTCCGAAGTCACGTTCACTTCGGCTGGCGGAAGCTGGGAGCTTCCCACAGGCAAGACAACCTACACCGTCACGGCGCTCACCCGAGACAACTTTTCGGTCGCCTCGGTGAACGCTAAAGGGAAAAATTCAAAAGTCCCGTTAAAAATAAACGGAATTTAGCTTTTTTTTTGCGAGAATATACTTTAGGCTGGAAGTGTGATAGTCACCGTCGTACCTTTTTTCTCTTCCGTTTGGAGTGTCAGCGTACCTCCATGGTCCTCAACAATGCGCTTGGCGACATACAGACCAAGACCACTACCATCGGTATGAACCAGCATCGCGTTGCTTCCCCTAAAGAACTTGGTAAAGAGGTTGATACGTTGCGCCTCCGGAATACCGATACCGGTATCGGCGACAGTAATCACAATACCGCTCGCACCCTTGGAAACAGAAAAGATAATCTTTCCGCCTGAATGCGTATACTTAACGGCATTGTCAAGAACATTTTCCAGCACCATCTGTATTTTCTCACTATCAATACCGACGTCGGGAAGCTCCTCAGGTGAGATTTTCGATTTGAGCTCAATGTCTTTGTACGACGCATTCTTGGAAAACTGTTGACTTACCGAAAGTGCGATAGGCAAAATAGACTGGTGTTTTATCACGTACTGCGAGCGACCTTCCTCTATTCGCGCGAGGTCAAGGAGGTCGTTAATAATGCGAATCGCATTGACACTGGATTGAAATCCATCCTGCGTGATTTTCTTCTGCTGGTCGGAAAGCGCGCCATCGGCCTCGGTGAGAAGCTCTTCATACGCCCATTTGATACTGGTAAGCGGAGTGCGGAGTTGATGAGCGGCAACGGTCACGAATTCCGATTTGAGTGAGTCAAGCTTTCGGAGTTGCTCGTTCGCCTTTGCAAGTTCATCGTCGTGAGCCTTTAGTTGCGTTACGGCCTCTTTTTGCTGGGCAAGGAGCGAATCGATCTTTTTTACCTGTTCGGTGCGCTCTACCAGTTGTTCGCGCAAAGCTTTTTCTGATATGAGCACGGTGCTTGTCATAGCGTTGAATGCCGAGGCGAGCGAGCCGATTTCGTCGTTATAAAACACCTTGGCGCGGGCGGTAAAATCATTGTTTTTTATTTTCTCGGTAGCTTCCGCGAGACTCCGAATGGGGCGAAGCACGAAAACCGCGAGGATGACATACAGAATAACCGCTATGAGTATGATGAGCGGAATCAGCACCAATGTGGCAACCCGTACCGCCTTTTTGGAGTCGGAAAACAATTGCGCCGTAAGCTCACCCACGATGTGCCCCTTCTTCTCCGAAAAGTCATCAAGGATTTTAAGCGTTTTGGTCTGCGAGGGGATATAGTAGGTTTCCAAAAGTTCCGCCGCTCGCTCCCTATTTCCCGCTTTTGTCTCGGTGACAATCAGCAGTTCAATTCCGCGCAGATTTCGCACCTCCTCAATAAACTCGTCCAGAGTCACTTTGGCGTGGCCGTCTGTAATCTTTGTGCGCGCCTCATCAAGCTTGGTGTCAAGTTCAAGCGTGAGCGCGTCGTAGCGCTTTTCCAGCTCGGTTTTTCCCGAAAGCGCGTACGTACCCACCGTGACCGATGCTGCGCTTGAAACCGTCTTGAGACTTGAAAACGTCACGAACTCCGTGTGCGCCACCTCCGAGCTGTCAAGTGTCGGACCGATGGTATTCAGGAACTCCACGCCGGAGAGGATGAGTCCGATAAGGAGCAAGAAAGCCGGAACGAGAGCCAGTGACACCTTCTGCGCGACCGAAATTCTTTTGGATTGTCCACTCATTGTGGGCGACTATTTGAAGTAATGATTTCATCGTCAACATAGGCCCCAAGCGACTGCATCGCGAGAGCCTCGGGAGAGGTCGGAGAAATCGCTCGGAAGAAAAGTGTCTTACCCGATTGCAGGAGTGCGATTCGTCCCTCCTCCGACGCATCCATTCCAAACAGAGCCTCCTTCAGAACGGCAACATGCGACGGCGAGAGTTTAGGCGAAGCAATGACCACACTGCGATACACCTTCGGACTTTTCGCGAGTATCACGTAGCTACCGCCACTCGTTGAGGTCTCCTTGATGTACGAAACGCTGTTGCGACCGCCCGCGTCGGCCTTTTTTCTGAAAACGTCGGGAATAATGATGGCGTCGTCACCCACGAAATAGTAGCCAACGGTGCCCGCGGTAACCGTGCCGTCAGCCTGGAGAGGCGCGACCTTGAGTCCCGCGCGAAGAAGCTCAACTTTGGGAAGAAAGTAATTGGAAGTTGAATCGGCGCTCTCAAAAACTATTTTTTTTCCTACGAGGTCCGAAAGCGACGTAATCCCGCTATCCTTCCGCGCAAATATATAGCTCTGATAGGTCTCAACCCCTCCCTTTGCCCTCATGGCGATAAGTGAACCGGTAGAGAGCTTTTGAATGATTGACGCGGTAAAGGGTGTATCTATGTAGAGGTCAACTTCGCCTCTCCGAACAAGCTCCGACATCTCAATAATGTTGGTGCTCGTTTTGACGCTCCCCATTGTCTCCGTGCCGACAAGTTTGTTCGCGAGAAAACGCGCGAGGGGCGTATGCTCTTTTACGTCTTCACTCACCTCCGACGCATTGACCACGACCCCGATGACGATTTTCTTGAACACGACCGGTCCACTAAGTGGCGGTGGAGGAGTAATTTTGACGACAGGCACCACAGGAGTCGTTACGGTACCGGAAACGGGTGGGGGGTTCTTTTCCGTTTGCGCGGGATTCGGGTCTGTTGTTTCCACAAAGGAAGTGGGTGGGGTACCCAGCGGTGGCGAGGAAACCGTCGTGGTGATGTTCGTTTCCTCTCCAGTTTCTCCGCCTGACGGTAGCATCTTGCTCGGTTGGCCTGCAAAAAAGGCGACGGCTATTACCGCGACAATTACAAAAAGAAGACTTCCCAGAGTTTTACGGTTCATATTCAACCTAGTAAGTATATCAGAAACCTGCCCCGAACGGTGTGGATACTCATATAGGACTTACGCATTTCGTACTTTTCTGTCATCCGCCCGGATGAATCCATTCGGACGGGTTCCCGCGGAGGCGGGAATCCAGTATAGAGCCCTTTTTTGAGGCTCTGGATTCCCTTTTTCCCGCCTTCGATAAAAGCTTCGGTCGGGCAGGCAAGGAAATGACATCGATTGCGTATGTCCTATCTTAGTCAGAGGCGGGTTATTTTGAGGGGCGGGGCATCGTCATGTCCCCTTCCCGCG
>JAUSFR010000011.1 GCA_030649775.1 bacterium
TATAGGATAATGAAGCAATGAATTTTCAATTATCAATTTCCAATTTTCAGTCAATTTTCAATTTGAAAATTATCAATTTCG
This sequence comes from bacterium, assembly GCA_030649775.1. Taxonomy (GTDB): domain Bacteria; phylum Patescibacteriota; class Minisyncoccia; order Phycocordibacterales; family UBA10002; genus UBA10002. Next base: position 82 of record JAUSFR010000011.1, read on the forward strand.
GGCTTTGTTTGAAAATTGATAATTGAAACTTGATAATTTTCTTTATGTTCATCGACCCCTCACACACCATCACCCAGTTTGACCTCCAAAGCGGAGCTCGCGTTGCCGACCTTGGCGCGGGCACGGGAACCCTCACGGTGCTCATTGCGCGCGCGGTGGGCGAATCGGGCAAAGTCTACGCGATTGAAGTGCAGAAAAATCTTCTGGACAAACTCAAAAATCACACCCGAGAGGAGCGCGTGAACAACGTGGAGGCGCTATGGGGTGACATTGAACGGCCGAACGGCACACACCTCGGGGACGCCATGGTGGATGCCGCGGTGGTGTCAAATGTGCTGTTCCAGATTGAGCATAAGGCGGAGTTCGTCGCCGAGACCAAGCGTATTTTGAAACCGGGAGGGAAGGTCCTGCTGGTGGACTGGACCGACTCATTTAACGGGATGGGTCCGCACCAGGACCACGTCGTCACGGAAAAGGCGGGACGCGAGCTTTTTGAAAGCGGGGGATTTCGGTTTGTAAAAAAGATAGAGGCAGGAGCGCACCACTACGGCTTGATTTTCAAGCGGACTTGAAAATCAAGCCGTAGAATTATCAATTTCCAATTTTCAGTCAATCCCTCATTTGAAAATTATCAATTTCGGGCTTTTTTGAAAATTGATAATTGAAACTTGATAATTTATAGGTGTATAATACTTTCTATAGAAAGAAACGTGAATAATCTCTATCGGGCATGAATTCATTTCAAACTATAATATTGGGCGTTTTTGGCTTCTTTATCATCGCCGGGCTTCTTGCCGTGGCGATGGTCAAACAAGGTGGAGACGCGCAGAAGGTAACGGTAACCATCTGGGGTAGTCGGCCGAGAGTAGAGGTTCAAAATCTTATCGCGAATCTGTACGGGAAGAGCGAGACGGTCGGCGTGAGTTATCGGGAAATAGGCGAGGCGAACTTTGACCAGACCGTCATTGAGGCGCTCGCCGTTGATAAGGGTCCCGACCTTATTCTGCTCCCGCTTGAACTCCTCCTCCGCTATCGCGACAAAATACGCCCCGTTCCGTACGACAAGTACACCCAAAGGACCTTTCAGGATACCTTTATACAAGAAGGCGACCATTTTTTGCAGGCTGATGGGATTGTGGCGTTTCCGCTTGTCCTTGACCCGCTCATCATGTACTTCAACCGTGATTTTCTTGACGAAGCGGGCATCACAACTCCCCCGAAGTATTGGGACGAGTTTTTGACACTTGCGCGAGACATCAGCGTCAAAGACGAAACGGGCAATCTTTCCCGTAGCGCGGTCGCGCTCGGGGAGTATCGCAACATTCTCTCCGCGAAAGAAATTCTTTCCGCGCTCTTTCTCCAAAGTGGCAGTTCCATCTTTGGGCTAAGCTCTACGGGCAATCTGCGGGGGACGCTTACGCAGGAAGGCACATCGGCCGTGCTTGATTTTTATACCGAATTCGCCAATCCCCTGAAACCCGTCTATTCGTGGAACCGCTCGCTCCCGCTGTCAAAGGAGCAGTTTACGGCGTCAGAGCTCGCCATATACTTCGGGTTTGGAAGCGAATACACAGAAATTCAGCGAACGAACCCAAATCTCAATTTTGACGTGGGACTCTTTCCACGCCCAAGGAACGCCACGGTAGGTATCACCTACGGCAAACTCACAGGAGTCGCGATGCTCCGCTCGGCTCGTAACCCTTCGGTTGCGCTTCAGGTTGCTCTCACGCTCGGAAGTCCCCAAGCCGCAGGATTTCTCCACAAGGAAAATGGCCTCCCTCCCGTGCATCGGAGTCTCCTTAGCGACAAACCTGCCGACCCGTTTCTTGCCGTGTTGTACGATTCTGCCTCCCGCTCCCGCGGTTTTCTTGACCCCAACCCCGCGGTTTCGGGGGAGATTTTCCGAACTATGGTAGAATCGGTAACGAGCGGGAGGGCGCGAAGTCCGCAAGCGCTCGGCAAAGCAAATCAGGAACTGCAGAGCGCGCTCCGATAACCAATCACATACCAATCTGCGAATGAACACCAATCTACAAATACCTGCGAATAAGAAAAGAAGCTCACATTAGTAGGTATTTGTAGATTGGAATGGATTAGTATTATTGGTATCTGTTGCGATATGAAAAAACTTTTTTTCCCCACAACTCTCTTCCTCCTCGCCTTGTTTGCCGTGGGAGCCCCGACGCTCGTGTTTGCTACAGCTCCTTCCGAGACCGCTCCCTACAAAGCCTCTTACGTCCCGTGCGGAACGGATGATGTCAACAAAGACGGCAAAGTGGATAATCCCTGCGGATTCGCTGATGTGATTGAGATGGCCAAAAGGCTTATCACCGGCTGGATTATGGCGGGAGTCACTTTCGCCACGATGGGCTTTGCGTATGCCGGATACCTGTACATCACCGCGATGGGTTCATCCGAGAAAATCAGTCACGCGCATTCCATCTTCACCAAAACCACGCTCGGGTTTATCTTTATGCTCTCCGCGTGGCTTATAGCGTATACTATGGAGAGTATTTTCCTTACCGATAAGGCAAAGGAGAATTCATTTTTACAACCTTAATCTTCTCTATTTATGAAGCAACAAATGCTTACAGGATTCCACTGGGCAAAGAACGTAACCCTCACTGTTTTTTGGACTCTCGTACTCGTGCTCCCGCTGGTTCCTCGGCAAGCTTTCGCCGCCGATTGCACCGATAAGACAAAGCTCTGCAACCCCATAAAGTTTCCCAATCTGACCGCCTTTTTCCTTGAGATTATAAATGTCGTCATTCAGTATGGTGTGCTTCTCATTGTGCTTTTTATCGTGTTTGCGGGATTTAAGTTTGTGACCGCGCAGGGAAACAGCGAGAAGGTGAGTGAAGCGAGGGAAATGCTAAAGTGGATTGTTATTGGGGCCTTCGTGCTTCTCGGTGTCTACGTCATTCGCTCCGCCATTTGCGGCACGATTGAACAGCTCGGAGTACAAAATGCGTGCGACTCGGGGACAACAACAGAGTAGTTAGACAATAGACAAGACAAAATGCAATGAAAGTAATTCGCATCAAAACCCTAAAAGCTTTCCCGCTACCTTCCCGTATCTATCGTCTACTGTCTACTTGCCGACTGTCTACTGTCTATTTGTCTACTGTCTACTGTCTACTGTCTTTCCCCCTTTTTGCTTTCGCAGGGGACCCCTCCACGCTCACCGTGTTTAAGCCCAGCGCGAATGCCGGCCTCAATCTCACCACGCTCGCGAACAAGTTTTCCGGGCTGGCGAACGTTGTTATCCCCTTTCTCATTGGCGTCGCGTTTGTGGTCATCGTGTGGGGCATCTTCAAGTACATCACGCACGCCGGAGACTCCGAACAGGTGGCGAAGGGGCGTATGGCCATCCTCTACGGCATCATCGCGCTCTTCCTGATGCTTTCCTTCTGGGGATTTGTTACAATGATACACACGAGTTTGTTTGAATAGTAAATACCAATCTGCTAATGAAGACCAATCTACTAATACCTGCGAATAAGATTGACAACATCTTCTGTCATTCCCGCCTGTCTGCGTGTACGCACAGGCAGACAGGCGGGAATCCAGAGTATGTTTACAAGAAATAAAGAAGAAATGTATGTCTAAATATTTTCTTACAATACTCATGACAGTGGTGGTGATAGGGATGTCGGTATTCATTCCCTCCGCATTTGCTAGCCATTGTTTTGACGCACAGACGGGTTCGTATGAGACCCTACAACATACCGCTTCTGGTGATTGTCCTTCGGGTACAGATGACCCGGGGGCTAGTTCCTCCTTTAGTGACGACGAAAGCGGGCAAATCACGACCTTCGGAGGACTGCTCAACCAAATCAACAGCCTCCTTAATGCGATTGTTCCGGTCCTCGTCGGGCTCGGAGTCTTCGTCATCATTTACGGAGTCTTTGGATACATTCAGCATTCCGCCGATGAGGAGAAACGAGATGAGGCGAAGAAGTTTATTGTGTGGGGGGTTGTCGGCGTGTTTATTATGGTGTCAATATGGGGGTTTGTGAACATCCTCATCAATAGCTTTGACCTCAAGAAGACCCCCGTGCAGGTGGAATCGGTATTTCCGACGGGTTTGTACGAATAGCCAACTTTTATCTGTGACTAATAAAAAAACACTATGACCATTGAAGGATTTTTGATGAAGATTCAAGGCTTACTGGACACGGTGGTCCCGTTTATCATCGGACTTGCCGTTTTTGTCATCATCTGGGGAGTTTTCACCTACCTCACGCACGCAGCGGAGGAGGAGAAGCGGGAAGAGGCGAAGAAGTTTATGCTCTGGGGCGTCATTGGCGTCTTTATGATGCTCTCCGTGTGGGGGTTTGTGAATATCCTCTTGAATACGTTTGACCTTGATACCCAGATTGATGCCGACAAGATTCCGAAGGTGCCGGAGCTTGTGGTGCCCGTTCGAACTGGCGCTGGTTCATAAATTGTATGAAGAGCCTTTCCTTATGTTTTTAAAATCCAAATCCTATCCAGCGCTTCTCATAGCCGTAGCACTTTCTACGCCTTTTTTTACCTTGGCTTCCGGAGCAAATGCGGGAGGTGTGGTTGACCCCCCTGAAAACGTAACGGAACTCCTGAATCGCATCAGCACCTATATCATCAACCCGCTTATCTATGTGCTCTTTACGGCAGGGTTCGTGGTCTTCATCTGGGGACTGGTGCAATTTGTCGCGCACCTTGATAACGAAGAGGCGCGCGCTACCGGCGGGAAGCATATGCTCTGGGGCATTATCGGTATGGTGGTGATGGTCGGGGTGGTGGGCATCGTGAATATCATTCAGAACACCATCGCATCCATAGGCGGAGCCTAAGGATGCGAATGAAGTATGTAACAGGGAACATGAAGGAGATAGAGAATGAAGAATGAATTATGAAGGATGAAGAAGGAGGGGAACAGAAGTATCATGAGCGACTGCACTCCTTAATGGACACCTATGTGCATTTGGTCTATCGGGTATCCAGAGATTTTCCAAAGGAGGAACAATATGGGGCGACTTCACAGCTACGCCGAGCAGCGCTCTCCGTGATACTCAATTATGTGGAAGGTTATGCGCGACAACGTAGCGCCGTACATAAGAATTTCCTTGAGATTTCTTTTGGTTCGCTGAAGGAATCGGCTTACCTTACCGAATTCTCGTTACAGGAAGGCTGGCTAAAAGAACCTGCCTATAGGGAACTTAAAAAGCTTGAAAGGGAAATAGGAGCCATGATATGGGGGGCTTTACGCAATATGTAGCACAATATGTAGCATGAGCTCATCCTCCATATTTCATTCTCCTTCCTTCATGTTCCATCCTCCATATTTCATTCGCCTTCCTTCATGTTCCATCCTCCATCCTTCATATCCCCTGCTATCCACACCCACCCTTGCAAAGGCCTGTGAATAGGGTACAATAAGAAGGATTTTACAAATAAAGGGGTCGTATTACTAGTTTTTTTTATTAATTTTTTATTAGTGCTATGAAGAAATTTCTTATTACGGCATCAGCGTATCTCTTGCCGGTCGTCGCGTTTGCGGCGGGAGGGGAGGTCGAGTCGGACAACCTTGTTGACCTCATCAATCAGATAAACGCGGTCATCAACGCGATTATCCCGTTCCTCGTTGGGCTCGCAGTGCTTATCATCATCTGGGGTGTATTCAACTACATTTCAGGCGCGGGAGACGAAGAGAAGCGCGCGCAGGCCAAGCAGTATATCGTCTGGGGTGTTGTCGGTGTGTTTATTATGCTCTCCATCTGGGGACTGGTGAACGTGCTCGTCAACAGCTTTGACCTCAAGAAGACCCCTCTTTCGGAAGAGAAGCTCCCGAGCTTTGGTGGAGACCCTCTGGAAGGCACGAGATAGGCTCTTCCGAATCTCACTACTTCTGTCATTTAAACCACCCCGACGAAAGTCGGGGTGGTTTTGCGTGTACACCCCCACACCAATCTCGCCTGTCTATGCATGGTACACGCACAGGCGGTGGCAGATTGGTGTGGGGGTTGATTTTCCACAAACCACTCGCAGACTCGCGGGTGTAAAATCAAAAAAACGCCAAGGATTTGTGGTCCTTGACGTCTGATGCTCACCCGCTACAGCGAGTGAGCAAAGTGCAACTCCCTCTAGTACCCCCGACTCGGGAGGAGAACTCTCCCCCCGTGGGCGTTAAGCCGGTACCGCTGGCCCTGTGGTGGGGAGGAGTACCCTCCGTTTTGTGACACCACCCGACGCAGCGCCCCTTGGTGCGCTCCACCACCCCCGCCACCGATAGCCATCGGTGTTAGCCCTGTGATGCCCGCATTGGGCATTGGGGGGACGACCAAGGGCGACGTAGCCCCGGGTGGTCGCTTTCCGGTAACTCTCTCCCGCCACGTCCTTGCGACAGGGGGGATGGCTGTGACCGAAAAGTTGGTCTGCCCATACACCACTGGCGGTTGATTTCCCACTTGCTGGGACGTAACTGTCCCGGTCAAGTTGGTGGCCATAAGGTAATGGCGTCCGATATGTGCGGTCCGAGGACCGACGCACCCGACGGAGAAGAAGATGATTGCGGAAATGGAAAGGAACAAGATTTTTTTCATAAAAAACGGACTTTCTGACGTTGTTCAAGCACTCGTTTTTTGAGGCTTGAGGGGTTTACGGAATCTAGCAACATTATATCATATAAACAGGCTAAAAGTCAAGTTTAACGCATAAAAAAACCGCCGGTAGCTTTGGCTACTCGGCGGGTGTAAGAGTGAAAGAACAAGTCTCCTCGGGGCTATCGGTTGCCCCGCAGTACCGGCGCGCCACTTCGGCGCGTGCCGACATTCGGTTTCGGTCCCGACGAAGGTGCTATGGAATAGCTCCTGTTTTGTGAACGGAGCACGGGCGCTCCGCTTTGAAGTTGCCCCCAGTTGGGTCGTGGGGTTGGTGAGAGAATCCTCGCGGGAGTTCCTCGGCTTCCTTGAAGCACGAGAGCACCACCGCTTCCGATTCGATAGGTCGGGCCAAAGTTTCCGGAGAAGCCATAGCCCGAGTAAGTGCCGTAGCCACCGCTATATCCGCTTCCCCCGTAGTAATAGGGAGTGTGGCGACGCAGTGCGACCGTCTGGACATCCGATTCAATGACAGATGCCCCCGGCGCCGTCACCAGAATGATGAATGGGGCCAGCAGAGCGGGAGTGTCCGTGGTCTTGGTTGTGGTTTGATTGTTTGTCTGGCCAAAGGCAGGTCGGCAGAGCGTTAGGATTAAGGTGAGTAGGAGTATTTTGATTTTCATAACAGTTTGACTGACATTTTTTGAGTTTCAGAGTTTAGATTTCCCGAAGTTTGAAGAATGCGTGTCCCGACAGTTGCATTGGCACGAACACTTCGTTTCCCGTTCCGGGAACGACCGTCATTGGTTCCCAATCTTTGAGGTTCAGACTGACATACAGGACGTAGGTCTTTCCGATTCGGGTTAGCCACGCGACGTTGCCGACAATCCCCCCGGTGCGCTTAAAAACGAGCGCAAGTGAAGAGGTTGTCTTCACGACAAACGGTCCGAAGGTCGCCCCATGTTCGCCATTCCATTTGATATAGCGAACTTCATACGTACCCACGGATTTGGGGGTGAAGGTTGCTTCGTCGCGTATCCCGATGACGAAACGCCGTTCAAGGTATTGCGAATCGGGCGCGCCGACTGCGTAGAGCCCTACCCAATCAAAGAAGGAGAAGAAGGAGTTGGTCCACCGTACGGTGATACTCTCTCCGAGCAACATTGCCGAGGGTGGGGTAGTCGTAGCTCCTGGAGGATTCGTGGTTGGTGGTGCAGTGACAGTCGCATCGCGACTCGAGATGAGCACGAGCGCTCCGTGCGCATTGGTACTGTAAGGCAGTGGGGTGGCTTCGGGTGTTACCGCAGTGGCCTGTGTGTCACGATTGCCGAGAAGGGAGCGAGTGCCGTCACTTCTTTCGCCGTAGGTGGGCTGGGCGTAGGCAGTGAGTTGTAAAAGGACGAGGAAAAGGAAACCGACAAGAGTTTTCATTTTTTATTTATGTGGGTTGACTGAATTGATATTCTAGTGCGAACTTTAACATAAATTTCAAACCTGTCCACTCATCAAAGCGTAACTATCCACACCTCTTATTCCCCCTTTCCTAAAGGGGGTGCCTGGAAGGCGGGGGATTTTGAAATCCCTCCCTGCCGAAGACGGCAGGTGCTCCCTTTAGAAAAGGGAGAATTGAAGCCATCCTTCTTAAGGTGTGGAGAGTTACATCAAAGCAAAACCGCCCCGATGTTCAATCGGGGCGGTTTTTTTTCGTATTCTCGGTTTTTCCTAGTGCCTAGAGCCTATCTCCCTAGTGCCTAGACCGCTCTATCACACATGGTCCTTCTCTTCCTCCTCTTCTTTCGCGCGTTTTCGACGAGCGAAGAAGATGCCGGTCACAATCGCGAGTAGAAGAGCGAGAAGGTAGCCAACAGTTCCGTTTATCCACGAGAAGAAGGAAGACGCCGTAAGCCCGCTCCAACCCTTCGTCACTTCAACAGTGGGGCAGACGATGGTCGCACTCTTTGCTCCCGAGACGACGGTAACGGAGGCGTTCTTGGTGCCGGGTTCACGGTATTCTTTTGTCGTGCTTGCCGTGGTGGCCACGAGCCCCTCATCTCCGCTCCACAGGTACGAATAGGTGCCGTTACCGCCAATCACCGCGACATTCCACGCCACCTCTTCTTCCGTACGTACCTTCGCCTCCGAAGACACGCAGACACCGGTAATCGCTGTGGTGGTCACAGCGGTGGCCGGTGAAGGTGTGGGGGAGGTTCGAGGTCCAACGGTTACGGCATTGGTACAGGAGGCGACAATGCGGTTCGTTCCATTCGTCACGGTAAGCAATGCGGATTTAATGCCATTGGTTGCATAGGTTTTGGAAATGAGCGGTCGGTCGCCCGAAAGCCCGTCGGTGCCGTCCCACGCATAGGTGGTGGAGGCAGTCGCACCCGAAACCATCGCAAGCCAGGTTACCGTTTCTCCCGGAAGCACTCGCGCGGGAGTCGCATAGCAGGAAGCTCCAAAACCCGGTACCGTGACCGTCTGTAGGGTAGGAAGTCCAACCATCACCGAGCCACAGGAAACCGTAACTACTCGGTTACCCGACGTTATGGTAAGGGTCGCAAACTTCTCGCCGTTCGTCACATACATTTTTGAAAGGGTACTGGCGTTGCCCGAAAGTCCCTCGGTGCCGTTCCAAGTGTAGAGGTACGAGCCGTTTCCTCCGGTAACCGAAGAGAACCACGTGACCGATTGGCCGACGGTAGCGGTAAGACGCGTAGGGGCGCAGGAAACAGAAGGAGCACTTGCCGTGAGGTACCGAGAGTCGTATGCGCCACTGCCCGAAGGAAGCCCTCGGTTGGGAAGCAGGTAAATACTTCCGCTTACCGGATTTTGGCGGTAGTTAATCGCCGGAGCATAGTAGATTTGAGCCTCTGCAGAAAAGGGGCTAAAGTAGCCCAAAGAGAGGGCAAGCACCACAAGCACCTTAGCAAGGACATAGGTTTTGGATGTATTTTTCATGGTCGCTATTATAGCAGATAACGCAATTTTGTCAATACTGTTGATAACTTTCTGTCGCGCTAGCTTGGGATACGCTATACTATAGCTACCAAAGACAAAACGGTCTATTTTATCAATAGTATTTTTAGTATGTCACACTCTTTTAAAATGTCAGGACGGAGCGTTCTCACTCTTGCCGTCGCTCTGCTTGTGGTACCTGTTTTCGCTAGAGCCGTTGATTTTCAGTTTGTTCCCGCCACGAAGGTATCCGGAAAAGTCACTCTTCAGGCGAAGCCGAATAATATCGCGGTAAAGGGTGCTGTGAATGTCGCTCCTGAAACCCCGATTACGCTCGTATGGACGATACCCTCCGGTTACAAAGGATGTTGGAGCAACTGGAGCTCTACTCCTATTTCCACAAGCGGATTTGTAACTGGTACCATTCCCAGTATCTACACCAAGGGCGGTTCTTTTGTTCTCACTTGTTCCGGTGTCGGTGTCGCGCAGACAGCATCCGTATCGGTGAGCGTCAGCAAGCCCAACCTCACGACTGCGACTCCTACGATAAGCGGTACTGTTGTGGGTGGAAAATACATGCTCGCCCCAGTTCCGTTCACGCTCAAATATTCGGTGCGGAATTCCTCCAAGGTGGTAGCCTCAGGTGACCTTGACTCTATTTCCGTTGTCCTCCAGAAGAAAGTAACGGAAGCGGGTGCCGCAACCGTAATAAAAAAGGAAGAGGTCTCTTCACTCGCACCCAATGCAAGCAAGGTGTTTACTTTTGATGATGTTGCACGCACTGCGAGTGGTTTCCCAAGCTTTTATCGGGTGTGTGTCGATTATAATCAGAGCGGAGGAACGGGTGTGATTGATGAATCAAAAGAGAACGATAATTGCTCCGCATTTACCAGAGGAGTTCTCTTCGGAAATTCGCAATAATCACGGTTGATGATACGGCATATAACATTTCAAAAAGGGAGAACCCTGCTTTTGGCGGGGTTCTTCCTCGTGATACCGCTCGTTACGCTCGCCTCATTTGACGGACCTTTTCCTACTATCTCGGCAATCAATCTTAAGGCGACCGTACAGATTGGTGGTCAGCCGGTAAAATCTCCCGCTCTCGTCGGCGCAAACAGCAATTTCACCATCAACTGGACGGCGGTGGACGGCGCTCGGTGCGTGAGCAACTGGAGCGACTCCTCCCTACCCGCGAAGGGTTCTTCCGCGGGCTCCATCACTACCAGTCGGTCTTTCGTCATTACCTGCTATGCTCCCGGAGCCGCGCAAACCGCGAGACTCCAAGTAAATGTGGGAACGACCGACCTTTTGGTGTCGTCTTTTTCCGCGTCAGGTCTCAAGGTTTCCAGGAAGAAAGGATTTTATGTCGCGGGACCGTTTATACTCAAGGCCAGCGTCAGGAATGCGGGGAAGCTCGGTACGTCGCTCCCGGTTCGGGTGCGATTTGAGGAAAGCCAAAACGGTACCACCGGCTGGGTGGCTAGCGGAGAGAGTGTTATTTCCAGAGTGAACGGAAACGGAACGGTGCAAATAGAACCGCTTTCACGCGTTGGTAATGCCGGAGTGGACACGAGGTATTATCGTGTATGCGTTGATACCGAACGAAAAGTGGATGAAAGCAACGAAACGAACAACTGTTCAAAATCAATTGGTCCGTACTCGTTTATCGCTCCGACGTCGTAGGCACAAAAAACGAGCATAAAAAAGAGCGGAAAGATTGGAAGACGGATGCACCTGCATCGGTCTTCTTTTCTTTCCGCCCCTGTGTGCTATCTCACATTGTTGATTTTTTCCCCACCCACACAATCATGTTGGTGGGTGGTAGGTCCTTCCCGAGATATTGGAAGAACCGTGCGTCCGAGGAGACGATGTTTTGTGCCCCCGGAATTCGGTCCCACTTCATCCCGTTGACGAAGATTTGGACCATGCTGTCAAACTCCTCCGGTTCAATCCGGAGGTGCATTCCGAGTGGTGGGCAAGGAACTGCCTCACTTAGTCCTGTCGGCGAAAGGGCTATCACATAGCCCTTGGGATTTTTAAGTCCCCTCCTTGATGTTGCGATGAGGGTTGCCCCTGCCATCGGAACGTCAAGTGTTGGTGTTTGCGTTGCCGTCGTACCCCCGTTGCCATTCCCTGGCCGAGGGGTACTGACCCTCACCTGTTCCTCCGCGAGCAGGCGTATCCTGCGGAGCTCTTCTTCCGCTCCGATACGTGCGCCTCGCCTCTCGTGGAAGTCCAGCACTTTCGTGCCGATGACCACCAGAACGAGCGCGATGAGGGCGATAATCCCCGCCTGCATCAGTCTCCCACTTCCTCCACCGGACGAACCATGACGGCCGTCACTGTGAACCGAAGCGGTTGCTGTGTGATGGTCGGTGTCACCACCCGTTGATGCCCCCGGCATTGTTCGCATCACCGCTCGTATGAGCATGGTGACAACGTAGACAAATGCTATGAGGACAACTACAAGGGCGATGAACATGGGGGTGTTGTAATTCCCACTTGCCCAGTTCCATCCTGTTGCCGTGCGTCCCTCCAAATCTTCCATAGTGAGGGCTTTCGGCGACGTGCCGAAATAGTACGCGAAGGGGTTCAGACTTGGGAAGATGAACGCTATCCAATACAGGAGCATCACCCCGAGCACTCCAGCTTGCGCGAGCCATGCCCAGATGGTGCGATAGGCTCTGTTGAGCCAAATCGTGCTTACCCCCATCATAAAGAGCAGGAGTAGCAATAGGCTTGGTCGTGGCAGGAGGGTTGCGTAGAAGAAGAACCCGAACCCCGAGATGACGAGCACGAATCGGACTGCGTCCAAATATCGTTCTATCGCTCTCCGCAGGGACTGCATCAGTTCCGAACCGATTCCGCGTGCTTCGCGGAGACTCCCAATCGGTGAAAACCACCGATACCATGGGAGTGTGTCGGTAGTTGTTGTGTCCGAGGGTGCCTTGGCTATTTCGGTTGCCGAGCTAATGAGTGCTCCAATCGGAGCAGCGAAGATAGCAAGGAGTATTCCGAACACCAAAGCACAGACGCCCCCCGTAAGCACCGATACCTTCCACAGAGGCTCCAATACGCCCAGCCACCGTAGCCAGGAGTACATAGAGAGCTGTGATACGAAGTAAAGGCCGAAGCCAAGAGCTACGAACGCCGTCGGAATTCCGATGGCGACGTAGGTGAGCTTTTCTAAGGCCCCTAGGTATTTTTTAGCTTCATCCGGAGCGGTCTGCTTGACCCACTCAACGCCCGCCCAGAGTCCCGTGAGTAGGAACTTGAATAACCGTGTGATTGCATTCATTTTTTTACTTTCTTTGAGTTTTTGGTTATTTGAAGAGCCAACGGAGGATTCTTCCTCCTGGTGAGTTGCTCCTCGGGGCACTGGTTGTTGACTTTTTCTCCCGCAGTGTTTGATTATGGGCCTGCAACTTTGCAACCCCTTTTTCCAGCTCATCGTTCAAGGGCTTGAGTGCCCTTCCAAACGCCTCACCAATGTCGGCGAGGTGCTCGGAGAGGGGAACACCGGGTTCCCTCGTTTTTTCTGGTTTTGGGATTCCGTGAACGATACGCTCCTTCAGACGTGCGAACGTATCCGCTCTGGCGAGCAACATCTTTTCCATATCCTCCCGGCCACTTAGCGGAGTTTCTGTCATGAGCTTCATCGAATCTGCGAGAAGGGTGGCGCCAGCTTGTGATAGCGCATCATGGAGCTCTTTCGGTAATTCCGCGCTCGTTACGCCCACATTCCCGACGTTTCCTTTATTGCAGAATTCCTGTACGAACCCATCAATGAATCCTGCGGTTTCCTTCACGGTCGTCTTGAGTAAGGACAGATGTGTCGGTGTGTCCGGAAGCGCCTGTGCCGCCGTCCGCAATTGAGAGGTTATCACTCCGTAGAGCACCTCTCCTCCTGAACTTCGAAGCCAGTGTGTGTCGTGGTAACGCCTTTTTGCGTTTCGTGCGAGTTCAACCGCTTTACTCCGAAACTGGGGCGCTCCAAGTTGAGCGAACGTGTCCAGATTAATGTCAAACATTTTCTTAAAGAAGACCTTTGCTTCTGTGACCGCGGTCTTTGCCATATATTCAGGATTGCTGTTTTTTCCGTATTGCATAAGTGCCTTCTTCCGAACTCCAGCATATTTGGCTAGAGCTCTATTGAGTTGTTTGTATTGATTTGTCAAAGGGCGAAACCGCCACTTTAACGGTTAGTTTGCTACACAATGGCACAGTATATGTCAATCGTCAATCTTCCGACAACGGAACATATATATTTTCCTAAAGCGGTACGGTACATAAAAAAGAGCGGAAAGATTGGAAGACGGATGCGTTTGCATCGGTCTTCTTTTCTTTCCGCTCTGTGAGAGTTTGTTTCAACTCAACTTTCTTTTCCTACCCACATGATAATGTTTGTGTAGGTGGATGCATTTTTCGCTTTCACGCAAAGGAATCTAGCATCGTTTGGCACGATGTTCAGAACTCCTGGCGTCCGTTCCCAGATGTATTCTCCGTTCACCTGAATGACCGTAGGAAACCCCTCGGGCTCTATCCTAAATGACATATCAGATGGAAGCGGAACTCCAGGGCTAAACGTCTCCGAGGAAACGTTTAGGACATAGCCCTTTGCATTTTTGAGCCCCTGCTTCGCCGTTGCCATAAGCGAGGGGGTGACCATATTTATGGTCTCTGTCGGTGTTCGTACCGCTGTACTCCCATTTCCTGGCCGAGGGGCGCTGGTCCTTGTTTGCGCCTCCTCCGCGAGCAGACGAATCCTGCGGAGTTCTTCTTCCGCACCGATACGCGCTCCGTGTCTCTCGTGGAAGTCCAGCACTTTCGTGCCGATAACAACCAGAACGAGCGCGATGAGGGCGATAATCCCCGCCTGCATCAGTCTCCCACTTCCTCCACCGTGACCACTCCCATGAGAGGTGTCGTGTGTGGGTGATGTTGCTCCGTGGTGGTCGGCACCACCTACTGCTGTCGTTGCACGAGCGGATGCCGTCTTTGCCAGTCCGAGGACTGTGGTGTAGGCGACATAAACGAATGGCGCTACAACAATGAGTAGGAGCCAGAAGGCCGGTTTCGTCCAGTTGGCGGGGATGAAGACATTGACGAAGTCCCACGTGGACCTCGTCGTGCCTTCAATCTCCGTCATCGTGAGCTTCTCCGGCGACGTACCGAAGTAGTGTGCGAACGGATTGAGCACCGGGAACATTCTCCCAGCGACGCACCATAGGAGCGCCACGCATACGGCGAATCGAAGGAAGGACGCAACGGGATGCTTAAACTCCCGCATTGCCGTGAGGATGAGCGCTCCAAGAATAAATAGGAGCACCGTACCGCGTAGGCTGGGGAATATCGCCGCAAAGAAGTAGGTCAACCCAACAAAGGTCAACACGAACTTTACTTGCGAAACGTACTCCTTCACGCCGACCTGGAGCGCATTAGTAAGACCAATGCGTGCGTCCCGTATTTCCGTCAGGATTGAACCCGTCAGTTCCCCGAAACTTATCGTGACGGGTGCCGAGGGTGTACTTCGTGGGGTGGGAGAAGCTGCGTGTACGAGGACTCCAATCGGTGCCGCTAGAACACCGCAGAGCCACATGTACATGAAACTCACTATTCCCGCAATCGCGAGCATAGCTGTCCACAACACCCCAGTTTTACCCAGAAGCAGTGCGACCCAAGACCAGAACCTTCCGGTCCAGCCCCAGTACTGCAGGATATCGACAGACAGTGTCGTTATCCCGAAGCCAAGGAACGCTAAGGCCCCGAGTACAAGTGGTCCTGCAATGCCTTTGATTGCCAGTTTTTCAATTAGCTCAAGGTATTTGAGCAATGCTGGCGTTGCACTCACCTTGAGTTCGTTAAGCCCCGCTAAGAGCCACCCAACGATGGTCTTGGCTATCTGTAGCACAATTTTCATTTTTTTTCTTTCATTTTCAGAATTTTGTTTGTTCAGAACAGCCAACGGCGAAGCTTACTCTGAAAGGTTTTGGGTTTAGCGGCCCGCTCGGCTCGTTGTTCTTCCTGTTTCCTTGCCGTGTCCGCTTTCAGCGTGAGAAGGTCTTTCTCCAGCTTTTCGCTTACAGGCTTGAGTGCCTTTTCAACCCCTTCATCAACCTGGTGAAGCCATTCCGAGAAGGGAACACCGGGTTCTGGCTCCACCTTTTCCTTAGGAGGACCGTGCCGAACGATTTCCTTGTGCTCGTGCCAGGCCTTGGCGCGCTCGCGATTGATTTCGCGAATTTCGTCAAAGCCCGTTGGTGGAGTCATTAGAATGAGGTCCAGGCCGTTTTGCGCCAGCTTTGCATCTCCCGCGTCAAACTGCTTGGCGCGTTCGGTGCTAACTCCGCCGTGACTGACTTCGTCGTGGGATTCTCCTCCGGAGTCCTTCTTAATGGAGCGTCCATAGAAGTATGTTCCGAATGTTTCCAGGAAGTCCGATCCTTTCTTAAACAAGGCCCTCGTCTTTCCTGTTTTTCGGTCGCCCATATTCTCAAGAGCCGCGGCAAGAACGCCGAGCCCACGACTTACAGTTGAAGTTCGTGCAAAGCTATCTTTCGAAAGCCTCTTATCTGCCTCATCCGCGCAGCGTTTTGCCAGTGCGTCTATCTCGGGGTTAAATGCGGAGGAGAAGAAATTTAGGTCTAGGTCAAATCCGAAGTACTTCTTCATGGCATCAGCGAACTCCTTCAAGAGAGGGTCAGAAGTGCCCTCGGTTGAAGCGATGTCTCCATCACTTTTCGGTTTATCTTTTCCGTCGTCTTTTTTGGCAGGATCTGCCATAGTTGCCTTTCCGAACTCCAGCGGTTTAGGCGGGAGCTCTATTGAGTTGATTTTTATTCAGTTGTCAACGGGATTTTCCTCGCCACACGGCCAAGAAATCCGTAACAAAGTTTGTCTAGAATACTAACATAGAACTATGTATATTGTCAAGTTTCAGAGCGCACCAAAAACAGCCCTGTAGAAAGGATTTTTCAAAAGTTTTTAGAGTATAGGACCTACACGATTGACCTTTTTTGTCATCCTCGCGAATGCGGGGATCCAGAATACGGCTTATATTCAAGGCCTGGATTCCCGCCTCCCCTCCTACGCTAAGAAGCTACGGACGGGCACAGCGCGGGAATGACAACCTAAAATGAGTTTTTGCGTAAGTCCTAGAGTAGTTAAAAATATATAGTTGGGCGCGACTAAAAATTCAAGCCTCAATCTCGTTGCTACAAATGGTGTGATTTAACTACGATCGTAGCTATATGACACTGCTGTCACCCACCAAGAAGATAAGCGCTAGCCGTGTGGGTGTGTAGACCGAATATCAACCTCGTTCTTAAAAGTATCAAATCTAACCATATGGTTAGATTTGAGACTTTTAACGTAAGCTGAATCCTTTATTTGCTCCGCCCCAAATTCGCAGACTCATTTTGTGGGCGGGAGAGGACTTGAACGCTACTCGTTCAGTACAGGTTTCCCATTTTTTCGCTTTAAGAAAAGCTCAAAAATACGGGAGAACCTTTTCAAGTCCTCTCGCGAAAGGTGTAGCACACCTTTCTCCGCCCACATAAGAAAATCACGCCAAGATGGCGGATTTTCAAAATGTGGGCGGGAGAGGACTTGAACCTCCACGGATTGCTCCACTGGTTCCTAAAACCAGCGCGTATACCATTTCGCCACCCGCCCATGCGAAAGAGTTTTTAGCCCCTCTTGCAACTTTTAGTTTCTTGCTAAAAGCTAACAGCTATAAGCTAAAAGCTTTTTCTATCCGCCCACTAGGTCTCTCTCCTTACAGAAGCAGTACCCCAATTGGTTTTTCCGTTCGTCCGCTAAGGCGGACTCCAGAAAAAGCGCAATCGGGCTTCGCTCCCTAGACGGAAGCGTCCCACGCTTCCTTCGGCGGATACTCCGCTTCGCTTCCGTATCCGCCCACTAGGGATCGAACCTAGGACCTTATCCTTAAGAGGGATCTGCTCTACCAGCTGAGCTATGGGCGGGATGTGGATAGAGTAACTTTTTTTTGATTTCTTTTCAAGGCAGGCCCTGTAATCTGTTTGATTGAAAGCACTAATTCAGCCAAGTAACTCCTATCGGAGTTACTTGGCTGAATTCATTTGGACGGTACACTCGGTACACTCGTGGGAAAGATAATGTCCCAGAGCGCGCCGGCAACATTGCGAGGTTTGCCGTTGAGCGGATAGTGGTGAAGGTCAATAAACGGAAGCGAGTTGCACTCAATCACGCCCGCGCGTTTTTGCTCCTGCCACGGTTTGCTTACGTCATTCATAATAAAGTCTACGCCGACGAGCGGGTCCGCGAGCAGGGCACCAATTTTCTCCAAAAGTTTCTTGTTTTCCTCGTGTATCTCGTCCGTAAGGTCGGTTGTGCTGGCGCCGATGCCTCGGCTCACCTTTTGGTTCAGCGTTACAAGCTCGCCTTTTTCCGGAATACTTTTCCACGACAGTTTTTGTCGTACGAGTTCCGCGTCGGCTTCGGGTCCGTCCGCGATGGTGTGGAAGGTTGCTCCGTGACGCTTTTCGCGCTTGTTCTCTTCGTCCACGAGTTCCCGTACGGTGTGCCCTCCGTCGCCAATCACGTGGGGGGGTTCTCTCCGCATTACCGCGACGAGCTTCCCGCCGATGAGTGCCCCACGATGCACGAAACCCTCTAGTTCCTCTTCAATAAGGGCGAGCGGTGAAAGGACCTTCGCGCTTCTGAAGGCCTTCAAAAATTCTTCTTCGTTTTCAAGATGAATGGTGGTGTGGCGACTGCGTGACCCGCTGTACGGTTTTACAATAACGGGTTTAGTAAGCGAGTGAAAAATAACCTTTGCGTGTCTTTCCGAATAAGCCTCCTCGCCTCCCGCAATCGGGATGCCGGCCTTGCCGAAGTGTTTCCGCATCAGCGGTTTGTTATCCATCCAGTAGAGCGAGGGGGCTTCGGGTCCGATGGGCCTTGGGAGTCCGTCAAAACAAATCGTTCGGTTGCCGTATTTTGCGATAAAGAGGTCTTTGATGGGACCACAGCGGTACATCACCATATCAATTCCGCGTCTTTTTGCCTCCTCCCAGAAACAGCGAGTACGGTCGCTGTCGTCTTTACTCGGCGCTTTGGTAAATCTGCCGATATGTAGAAAGACAAGTGTCTTCAGAACACGAGGTCCGACAATATCAAACCACGAGAACGAGCGCGGAGGGAGAATAATACGGGTGAGGTAGTCCAAGGGCTTCAGCGCCGGCTTGATAAAGAGTCCCATATACGCGGACGCGCGCATGACGAAGTGATTGACCTGCGCAGGCTCGCATTCTTTGCATGGTTTTTGACCAAGTAGCATAACGGTGAGTATATCAAAAAGGGAAAACTACACAAAACACAAACTAAACAAAAAACCAAACAAAGGCACAAACCAACAAAAACACAAATATTTGAGAAGTTTGGTTTATTGTGCTTTGTTTGGTTTTTTGTGTACTGTGTTTTGTGCTTTCTATTTGAGATACCAAATACTGGCAAGAACCAAAAGATGGACCGGGTAGAACCAATAGAACAAATGGCGGGGGAGTTTTCTCCCGCGTTCTCCGTTGTAGATGGCGACAAGCGGAACGCTCATTGAAGCGTAGCCTTGAATTGAGATGGCTCCGAGAGCGAACCGCAGTAGCGTTACCGCTTGCGGGAACAGGAGCAGTGCGGTGATGCCTAATTTTCTGCGCTGGAGCGCGAGATTGCTTATGAGTACGGTCAACACGCCATACGCGCCGTAGTCAAACGAGAGGATATCGGCGAGCGCGCAGAGGAGGATAATCGCGGGGACGGAAATCGTTCGTGGAAGTCGTTTCCAAAGAATGAGTGCGAGCAGTCCCGCGGAGAGCGTGAAGAAAATGTTGAAGGGGGATAGGATACCACCGGTGGCCCCATTAAACGGGATATACGCAAATTGCGAAATAATTGCGAACCCAAGAAGTCGAAATAAATATGCTCTGACATTGCTTGTCCGCAAAGCCCCTTCGGCAACAAGAAAGGCAAAAAGAGGGAAGGCAATTCTACCCGCGACGCGCCACAAAAGCTGATGGGGGAAAAAGAGCAGTCCGACGTGGTCAATAACCATCGCGAGAATCGCGACGAGTTTGATACCGGTAGATGAGAGAGAAAATTTTTTCACACTATGCCCGGGGTGGGGGTCGAACCCACATGACCTTGCGGTCGGGAAATTTTAAGTCTCCTGCGGCTACCAATTACGCCACCCGGGCCCGATTATGAGAAAGCCTAAAAGCTAATAGCTTATAGCTAAAAGCTGTTAGGGGGAGGCCACGGGGAGAATCGAACTCCCGCATAGAGATTTTGCCCGCCTGCTCCCGACCATCGGGAGGGCCGGCAGGCCCGCCTGCCTCGCCTTGAGGCCTGGGGGGGAATTGAACCCCCGCATGGAAGTTTTGCAGACTTCAGCGTTACCACTTCGCCACCAGGCCGTCTATGGTGAAGGCTAAAGGGGCGGGCAGGCAGATCTCCGAATTACCACTTTTCTACGTGGCCACGACCACACTACAATACCCTACCTATCGGCTTTTTTCTAGCACGAGGGGTGCTAGGAGTTTGAGAGGAAATCTATTTTTTGGCGATTTTTCTCGCCAACGTCAATCGCGAAAGAGATACGGGGAATATACTGAAGCGAAATACGTTTTCCGATGAAATCGCGAAGCGCTCCACCTTGCCGAACCGAAAACTCCAAAGCCTCTTTCTCTTTATCTTCGGGGAATACCGTGATAAGTACGGTGGCACGGTCGCCCTTGGGGGAGAGCTGAATATTGGTCACGGTAATAAGCGACGTGCGGTTTGAGACCTCGGCGAGGAACTCCGCCGCCGCGTGTCTAATCGCTTCTCTCATTTTTTCTGACCGAGTTGATTTCATAATCTTATTCGTGTGAGCGGCATTCGTAACGCCGCAATGCAATCCCGTTTCTGAACGGGTTGCATGACCACTATTGTTCTATGCTGGTCACCGCCTGAAGTTCGTCCCCTGGCATAATGCCGATACTTGTGGAAACAAACGCTCCGAATTCACTGCCAGTCGGAACGGACGAAGTCTTTTCCTTTAATCGCTGAAGTTCTTTTACCCGACCTTTTCCGATGGGCGCGCTCCGTCGAAGAATGTTGAATTCATCACCGGTTTCAATCGCCCCATCGGTTACCTTTCCGCCGATCACCTGACGGTCTTTCTCGGTGGTGAAAATCTTTAAGACCTTTACGGTTGCCTTGAC
>JAUSFR010000015.1 GCA_030649775.1 bacterium
ACCAGGTAACTCACGGGGAGCTCGGTGCCATCGGGTTTTTTCCTCCGCGACACACAGACATCCATCCATGCCCCGCCATTTTTCCCTGACTTTCGCGCGTAAAGATCCGCATAGATACCCCCGCGCAACTCACCGGTGGAGTCGTAGACCTCGAAAAATCGGACGCTGGGATCCCAATGTGCCACGTCTTTGCGCTCACGTACCTCCGCGCCGTAAAGCTTTTTCAAAAAGCTCCACATGCCTTCATACACACGGCCCTCGCTGAAATACTGGCGAAGCTCTTCTTCGGAAAAGCCGAAGCGTTTTTGGTTCAACCGTTCGGCCACAAAGGTGATGTCCCACGGCAAGATCTCTTCGATGTTGAGCTCGGTTTTCGCGAACAACTGAAGCTCGGCAAACTCTTTTTGTGCTTTTTCTCGGGCATGCGCGGCGATCTCACGCAGGAACTCGAACACGCGCTCCACGGAAGGAGCCATACGCTTCTCGAGTGCGAACTCGGCGTAACTCCGGAACTCAAGCAACTTGGCCTTCTCGTCCCTTAACGCGAGTATCTTCGCGGCCAAAGGCATGTTGTTCCATTTGCCATCAAGGGGGCCTTGGTCTGACGCCCGCGTATTGTACGCGACGTACAGTTCCTTCCGAAGCTCACGATTTGTCGCGTGAGTAATGACGGGCACGTAGATCGGCGCGTGCATCGTGACGTACCAGCCATCGAGCTTTTTCTCCTTTGCGGCACGAGCCATCGCCTCTTTCGTTCCGTCGGGGACACCCGCGAGCATGGCTTCATCGGTCACATGCTTTCCCCACGCCGCGACTGCATCCTTCACGTTATTTTGAAAACGCTCGATCAGTTCGGAGAGTTCTTTGTTGACCGCCTTCAACCGTGTTTTCTCTTTCGTCGGCAAGGCAACGCCGGCAAGCACAAAGTCTTTGATGGCCTCATCGATGATCTTTTTACGCTCCACATCGAGGATCGGATACTCCGCGCTCTTGTCACGATAGTGGACAAGTGCGTTGTAATATCCCTTTCGCATGGAAAAATCGTTCGAATAGCGCATCGAGATCTTGCGGGCGCGGTTGAACACCTTTCGAATTTCCTTACTCTGCATGGTGCCGTTCAGGTGGCTCAAGGGACCAAAAAGTTTCCCGAGTTTTTCGTCCACCTCGGCAGTGACATCAAGGCCGGCAAAAGTGAGCGGTTTCGTCTTTGCGACCATGCCGATAAGCGCTTTTTTTTCTTCAAAAAGCGCGCGCAATTCAGCGACGAAAGTTTGGGTATTAATGGGCTCCCACGACGGAAGCGTGAGAAAGAGTTTCTTGCCTTTCGGGCTCATTATGGTTTCTGTGGTGTATTTCATCATGATTCCTTTTGAAAATGACAGTGAACTTTCTGCTGTCTATCCTATCCTACGATAAACCCCTGTCAATGCAAAAGGAGCTATGAAAAACCCGCCACTCAAAAGGGCGGGTGTGTTATTGATGCGTGATTGGGTCAGCCGGGAAAACGCGAGAGGAGCACGCCTCCGGTCGCAAGCATTCCGCAATAAACCAGAATGAACGTATGCGCGAGTGTTCCATGTCGCTCCGGAAAACGGAGGCCGGTAAATCGAAAATAGATGAGGAGAAAGAGCGCGACTGCAGCAACAACGAAAGCGCCGTGGAGCCACGCGAGCCAAGAGGTGTCCCACCAACCGCCATGAAGACGGACCATCCCTTCAACGCCGACTACTCCAAGCAAGAGCGTGCCCGCAAAGATCTTTACCCAAATTTGGTGGAGCGCGTTTTCTTCTTGGTTGCCGCCCCTTGAACGGCGACCCTGCAACCAAACGAAAACAAGGAATGACGTCGCGCAAAAAACTCCGAAAAAACCCAGTATTCCCTGCCATGTGGAAAACATCACCGTCTCCTCGCGTGAATTACCGTCTCCATAAAGATTAACACCCGTAGAAAAAATGGCAACATTTATGAGAGTGGCCCGCGTATAAAGTGAAAGACGGCCAACTTCTTCAAGGTCTCACCTCTCCGCAGACTAGAGGAGAGACCTTAGGCCGTCTTCCATCTTTGTACCATTCGTGTAGATTTTGACCTTGAAAAAATTTTGACCTGCTCCGTAGAACTTTGAGTCGCTACGGGGTACAATAGAGTGATGTTTGACAGCTTACTTTTTTTTCATATCCTAACGGCGGTGATCATGACCGGGGTCGCCGTTCACTCACTTCTTTGCATTGTGCATGGGCGACTCGAAGGGCTTCCTCGTCTCGCGAAAATGCTTTCAGTGTTGCTCTTGGTAGAAGCCGCTTCGGGGTCTTTGCTCGGATTGCTCTCACCCGAGTTCTCCGTCATCCATTTTTGCGTTAATGTCGGCTTGTATG
>JAUSFR010000057.1 GCA_030649775.1 bacterium
TCCGACCTAGGTCGGACCGACCCCCGTCTGGGACACCTTCTGGTTTCCCATTCCTTCCAACACGGGGTGAGCTCGTACCGGGAGGTTCACCGTCGCGCCTGCCTGCGGTAGGCAGGGAGCTCACGAACCGCTGGGTTCGTGGGAGCGAGCGGAAGCGAAGCGACGTGGGATTGTCCTACCCGGGGAGCAGAGACATTGACAAAGTAGTAATATCTGTGCTACTTTGTTTTTAGTAGTTTCCCGCACCTATTAATAACAATGAGAGGTTATAATGAAAGAACCAAAAAATCTTCTCCCCGGAGACATCTCTACGAAGAGGGATTTCATGGGCTCCGACTTCCGGAATAGTGAGAGTGAGGCGATTGCGAGAAATATCGTCATCATACAGAAGGCGATGAACCCGGACGCATGGATGCCGTTTTCATTCGAGGAATATAAGAAACGGTGTAGTCATCGCGTCACCTCTAGTGATGAAGGGGTACTGTATGCATTCGTGCACGGCGGACGACCTGTTGCCGGGACGAGCACCATTCTTGACCGCGGATACCTGAAAGTCGACGAAGAGGGACGATACTATGTCACAGTGAAATTCCTGGAGATAATCTCCAAGTTCGCCTCCGCGTAAGAGTTAGAGTAGGCGCCACACGGTCATCGTGCGGCGCCTTTTTCGTTCTCAGTGGTCACAAGCGTTCCAACATCGGGGAGCCTAATTAGGCGACCCCTCAGAACCGTTGTTGTGGTCTCGATGGGGAAGGTTCAAGTCTGATGCGGGGAGCTAATGAAAATACCGCATGGAGCGGTATTTTCGTTCGCGATCCCGGGGAGCGAGCCGACCGCTCGGCTCGCGTCCGGACCCGAACGCCCCGCCTTCGCAGGGCTACGGCGGGTAAACTCCGCATGGTAAACGCGCCTGTCCGCCGAAGCCTTGGCGGAGGCGGAAGGCGATGGCTAGTCCGAACCGAGCGGCGGCGGGGTGAGAGGCGAGGCCCAGTCCCACCCGGGGAGCAAAAACAAACCACCCTGTTCTATGCAGGGTGGTTTTTTTCCCCTAGCGGACTCGGTGGACAAAAAAAGTCCTGATTTTGTCCACTACAGTGATCTAACTGGACAAAATGTCGGTTTATGAACTGGATGTTAGGTTAAAGCTCACTTTCAGTTGGCATTTCCGCAATAGTACACTTTTGTCATATTACGAAAACGCCAAGGAAGACTAAAGCCTATTTAGTAAACACCCCGAAAAAGCCTTTATTTTAGGGATAAAATACCCCTCTTAACCCTCTATATCACTACACTGATATAGTAAAAAGGCTTGCTTTTCTGGCTATTGGGTATATACTCTAGTGAATGTAAGGCAATTTATGGTCTCTATTCACTAAAGATTGACTTTTAGAGATAAATAGACTATACTGTCCATATAAGCATTATTTAAACCTATGGCTATAACA
>JAUSFR010000020.1 GCA_030649775.1 bacterium
ATTACTGGATCAGAGTTTACAAAGTTAAAGGCCTTCGCTCCCTTTTTCGTCCCTTCCGCCCAGTATAATGCAATCCCTGCAATAAAAAGGTCTCGCTGATTTACATCGTGTAGTATTTCTTGACTCCACTCCTTACATAACCGTAGCGACTCAACTTTCTTCTTTTTGTTTGCCTCCGCACCGCTAAACCTCCCCTTCAAACCACTTTCAAGTGCATTTTCAAGGAGATGTTTCTTTTGCTCAACCGTCAATTCAATATCATTACACCAAATACTTGCGGTGCTTTTTGACACGTCTAGTTTCTTTGCAATAGTTCGGATACTTATACCCTTGAAACGAAGCATCCGAGCTTGCTTTCTTAATTCAAATTTCGCCATATCCTATATAGTATACTATATCGTAGGTTCTATTCCTGTGGACAACGTCTCGAAAATCTTGTCTTTTACCCATTTCACGCTATAATGGCTACTCACCTATCGCGGGGTGGAGTAACAGTAACTCGCAAGGCTCAAAATGGGCTGGCGCCACAGTAATGAGGCGCTGATAACTCGTCAAACTCGGTGAAGCCTAGACACAGGTAACGCCGAGCCAATCCTTCGCTAAAGCTTCGGATTGCAAGCAAGCGGAGGCAGGTGTAGAGACTAGACGGCGAGCTCCCCAAAGGGGAGAAGGCATAGTCCAGACCACAAACTATGAAGGAGATTCGTGACGAAAGTGATAGTGGTATGCAGAACCGTGAGATTCCGGGTGCGATTCCCGGCCCCGCAACAAGCCAATAGAAAGGCCGTCCGCAAGGACGGTTTTTCTATTGATGCTGTTGCACGTGTAGCGGACAGACTGCTCTGTCCGCGTCGGGAATCGCAAGGCGGAGCGATGTTTTTTCAGCAGAAAAAACAGGCGAGCCAGGGTCGTGAAAATTTGTTTGCGACGGCAAGCAAATTATTCCTGACCGATTCCCGGCCCCGCAACCAGCAAGAGCAAAAACACCTGGGAGGGTGTTTTTGTTTTGACAGAATAAAAAAAAGGAATAGTATCTGGATAAACCTCAACCCAGAAAGACAGATACGAATGAAATCTGAAAAAGCAGTTCTTTGGCAACTCTTCGGCGCAATCGCCGTAGGCATTATCACCGGCGTCCTCGTCGGCTATCGCACCAACGTTTGGGTCGGCCTCTTAGTCGGCACCGCCCTTACCTTCTGCTCCGCGGACTGGCAACATGTGTGTAGGATGGGAAAACAACTTACTGAACGGCTGTTGAGTGCGAGCGCACAGACGACGTGGCTCAAGATAAGGAGGGTGTTTGCGATAACGGTACGTACCGTGAAAGAAGTCGCACCACTACTCGGTTACGTGGCAGGTATATACTGCTCACTCCTCATTGGCGCGACGTTCGTTTCCACCCACCTTATCCGCTCTACGCAATTCTTCGGCGTTCCTCGCGGTACTGATGTCCTGTTTCTGGAGGCTCCCTTGAGCGCAATCGCCGTAATGTTACTATGCGCGATGGCGGGCGCTGTTGGGTTTAGTATCCCTTTAAGCATTATTTCCGAGGTAAAAAAGGTACCCTTTACCCTCTTCCCACTTTTCCGGAAAGGTATCCCAACAGGAAACAGGTGGGTGCAGTCACGAATATCTGATACGATGCCTTCCGGTATGGAGAGAGTGCTTGACGTACTTGATCAAATAGCAGGTGGGAAGAACACCGTGCTCAAACTCTGCCGAAAAGATGAGAACGGACGGTATGTAGACCGCTATCGGCTTGCCGGTCTGGTGAGCATCGTTATAGTGCTTGCAGGACTTCCGCTTTGGTTCCTCGCGTTTGCGGTTGGAGCCTGCGTAGTCTTGGCGTTTTTCCTGATTGACACCATTCTTTCGGGACTCATCGCGCTTGCGACATCACGAAACACCATCGCGGGAATATGTACCGCCACGGGAATTGGAGTGTGGTTCTTCCTCTACCCCGAGCCACCGAGCACCTTCTTTGAATGGTCACGCCTCGTCTGCTTCGCTCTGGTGGGCGGAGTGATAGGAGTTGGCCTGCATGAGCTTCGGAAGTACCTGCTCTCAATCCCCCTTTCCGATCAGGAGACCGGGATGGAAAAAGTCGGCACATAAGCCGACATCTCGTTCATCGCCTCGCGACAACTCCGTGTTGTCCGAGGCGATTTTTATAACTAAACGCTATACGCTAATCGCTAAACGCTTCTTCAGATATAGTGGAACTCCTTAAAGACCTCCTCGTACAGTTTGATAACGCGCTTCGCCTCACGCTCCGTGAGCGCGAAAGTTGCTCCCTCATGCGCAATCTTGTTCCGTACCGCGTGCGCTTCCCACGCGCCATCCAGTGTCAAAAAATCGCTTTTTTCTATACCTTTGAGCTTTTCTCCGAGCGAGTCGCCGTGGTAACCCATATGGGTAACCATCTCATCAAGAAGCACGTCGGCTTCAAGCACCGCGAGACGCCAATCGCTTTCGTTCTCGGAATGTAAATGCGTTTGTACGCGGTCCCATCGTTTTTGGACAGGATTGTCTTCCCCGCCCCCTCCGTGACCACCGCCGTGAGCTTCGTCTTCGTGTTTGGTCGCGTGGACAATCTGCTCAATCCGGAAAAAACAGTACACGATGCCGGTGACAAGCAGGAGCGAGGCAACCGTGGAATAGGGCTCAATGAAGTGCAAAAAAACAACCACTCGTTCCTTAAAGGTAACAAAGGGGGCCAAATTTTCCGGAGTGAGAAGTGCGCTAAATGCGTTTGGTGGCATAGATACCGCTCATTATACACCCACAAAAGCGCTTCTGCTGTGACTAACCTTTAAATGCCTTGCCTGCGTCTAGGAGTAGGTGGTCCTGTCCGTAGCCGGCCATAAGTTGAATTCCGAGAGGAAGAGACTTCCCTTCACGCTCTACAAACCCTGAGGGAATAGAAAGCGCAGGAATGGCTCCGATGTTTGCCGGAACGGTAAAGATGTCCGCGAGGTACATAGAAAGCGGGTCTTTTGTCTTCTCACCAATTTTAAATGCAGGAGTAGGGGTGGTTGGGGTTGCGATAAGGTCAACGTTTTTGAATGCCTCGGCAAACTCGTGCTCAATAAGTGTCCTCACGCTGATAGCCTTGCGGTAGTACGCGTCGTAGTACCCCGACGAGAGCACGTACGCGCCGAGGAGAAGCCGGCGGTGTGCTTCACGTCCGAACCCCTCCGCGCGTGTTTCCATATAATCGTGAAGCAGTGAATCGGCGTCTTTGTGAAATCCATACTTCACTCCGTCAAAACGGGAGAGGTTGGTGGAGAGTTCCGCGGGCATAATGATGTAATAGACCGCGAGCGAATACGGGATAGTCGGAAGCGAAATATCCTTAATGGTGTACCCGAGCGACTGAAGTTTCTTAATGGATTCGTTAAAATTGGCGAGGACATCCGCGTCAATGCCTCTCATATCAAGAAAGTTCCGAGGAACACCTACAGACAAGCTCGAAGCTCGAAGCTCGAAGCTCGAAGCGGGAAGGTCAATGGAAGTTGAATCAAGAGGGTCACGGCCGGCAATCGCGTCAAACAAAATCTCGTTGTCTTCCACCGTCTTCGTGATGGGTCCGATGATATCAAGTGATGAACCCATCGCGATAATACCGTTTCGGGAAATGGTCCCGTAGGTCGGCTTGTACCCGACGACGCCACAAAAAGCCGCCGGCTGTCGTACCGACCCTCCCGTGTCGGTACCGAGCGCCGCAAGCGCGAGTCCCGCTCCCACCGCGGTAGCGGCGCCCCCCGAAGAGCCTCCGGGAACACGGCTCGTATCAAAAGGATTGCGTGTCGGGCCAAAAGCGGATGTTTCGGTGGAGCTTCCCATTGCAAACTCGTCCATATTGGTTCGCCCCAAGAGAACCACGCCCGCGTCGCGAAGTTTTGCGATGGCCATACCTTCATACGGAGCAACATACCCGGTGAGAATTTTGGAAGACGCGCTTACTCGTTTTCCTTTCACCAAAATGTTGTCCTTCAACGCTATGGGGATTCCCGTCATCATTGTCGCTTTCCCCGCTTTGATGAGCACGTCGGCCACTTTCGCCTGCTCCCGCACATCATCAAACACTTCCAGATACGCGTTAAGCTCTGTGTTCTTTTTCTCAATTTCGGCGAGATAGCTCTCGGCGAGTTCCACGGCGGAATACTCGCCTTTGAGTAAGGCGTCGTGCGCTTTGACGATGGTGAGTGTGGTGAGATCAATCATAAGCAAGGCTCTAGGAAACTAGGCACTAGGCTCTAGGCACCTCGACAACTAAGATTCTTTTCCTAGTGCCTAGCGCCTAAAGCCTAGTGCCTACTAAAGGATTTTTTTCACCTTAATGTAATTCCCTTCTCTCCTTGGTGCGGAAGAAACAAGCGCCTCGGTGTATATTCCGCTTTCGTGGGGACTTCCGTCCTCCCGCATCACATTTACCTGCGCCACGATAGAGGGCGTCCGCGTACCCGCCGTTGCCGATACTTTTTGTATCGTCGCCACATACTCCAAAATAGAGTCAACTTCCCCTCGCATACGCTCTTTCTCTTCTGGAGAGAGGGCGATTCGGGCAAGCATAGCAAGCTTCTCAATTTCCTCGGTGGTAATCATAACGAGTATCCTAGCATATTTATCCAGCACCTTGAAACTCGAATACGATTGGCGACCTTTATTCGAGCTTTTGCCCAGAAAATCTCTCCAAGTAATACGTACACGAGGAACAAGGTGCTGGAGTTATGGTCATACGACCACTGCTCGCCTACGGCGGTTGTGCACAGACACATTTCTTGACAAACAAGAGAAATCACGATAATTTGATTTGCGGAGAAAGGCGACGAACTGTGTCGCTTTTGCTCCTGCAACAAAAACAAACAAAAAAATGACAAAAAAAGAGATGCCCCCGATTAAACGGCGTGACCGCGTCGTTCCGATTGCGGAACGGGTCAAAGCCTTAAACAAGTCACTCGTCGTTACCACCGACAACATCCTCACGGTGATGTCAAAATGGTTTGACCGGAAGCGGAAGGAATGGATTATTTGCGTCACGGGTGGCGCACGGTTTCTTGCAAAGTTTTTCCGCAAGCTGGAAAGCCGGCCCCGCCGACACCACCGGAACAAAGCGTTCCGCGTGGCGCACGCGACGTAAGACGACTTGAACATCTCAGAGACCGGTGGAACCGCTTCCACTGGCCTTTTTCTTACCGTAAGTTACGACACTATAAAATCTGATGTCCCTCTGTCATTCCAGCAGAGGCTCTGATCTAGGTTCTTGGCTGTATTTTCTGGATTCCTGCCTCCGCAGGAATGACAATACAAGAGTTTCTTCATTCAAAGTCTTTTTACTTCCGTAGCATCTTCAAAAACTCCTGCTCGTTTAAAATCTGCACCCCGAGTTTTTTTGCTTTTTCATATTTGGAACCCGCGCTCTCCCCCGCCACTAGAAAATCGGTCTTCGCGGATACCGAACCCGAAGGGTCGCCACCGAGCTCCCGAATTCTCCGCTCTGCTTCTTCGCGCGAGAGCGACTCTAGGGTTCCCGTAAGGACAAAGGTCTTCCCAAAAAGCGGAAGGTCCTTTGCACTTTTTTGTTCCGTTTTCGGTATGGTTACCTTTTTCAAAAGCGAGACAATAAGCTTTTTGTTTTCGGGTGCTCCGAACCATTCGAGAGTTGCCTTTCCCACCACGGGACCTACGCCGTCTATTTTTTCAAGCTCTGCAAAGGTCGCCTTTGCGATGGCGTCAACTGACCCGAAGTGTTTCGCAAGGTCGTAGGCGGTTTCTTCGCCCACCTGCGGAATAGAAAGACCGGTGAGGAATTTCGGCAAGCTCACGGTTCGTGCCTTTTCAATTGAAGCGAGGAGATTATCCACCGACGTTTCCGCAAATCGCGGAAGTTCCAAGAGGTCTCCTCTTTTCAGGGTAAAAAGGTCGTCAAACGAGGTAATAAGCTTTTGCTCAAGAAGCACATCAATAATTTTCGGGCCAAGCCCTTCAATATCAAGCGCGTGTTTGCCCACGAAATGATAAAACTTCCGCTTCTGAATGGAAAAGGAAGTGCGGTCCACACATCGCCATGCGGATTCTCCCGGCACCCTTTCAATTGACCCATCACCGCCACAGGTGTCCACTTTCTTCGGCCACATGAACGGTTTTTCTTTCCCCGTGCGCATCTTTGTGACCACCGACACAATGTCGGGAATCACGTCTCCCGCTTTCTGTAAAATAACCGTGTCGCCCACGCGTACATCAAGGCGTTTAATTTCGTCCTCATTGTGGAGCGTCGCGCGAGAAACGGTAGAGCCCGCGACAAGTACGGGGCGCAAATGAGCCACCGGTGTGACGACTCCCGTCCTGCCCACTTGAAACACAATATCCTCCACCACGGTCGTCACCTGCTCGGCGGGAAACTTGAAGGCGATACCGAAACGCGGAGCCTTGCCGGTATAGCCGAGTTTTTCCTGCAGTTTCCGCTCGTTTACCTTCACCACCACGCCGTCGGCAAGATAGTCCTCTTTGGGCATTTCTTTTTGCCACTTTTTCCAATACGCAATCACTTCGTCAATGGTCTTGGTCTTTGCAAAGTGAGGGTTTACTTTGAAACCGAGCTCACGCAGGTACATGAGTTCTGCGAATTGGCTCTCGGGAAGCTCACCTTCACTCCACGAAAGGTCATAGATAAAGGACTCAAGTTTGCGTGACGCGGCAATTTTGGGGTCAAGCTGACGAATGGAACCCGCGGAGACATTCCTAGGATTGGCAAACGGTTCTTCTCCCTGCTTTACCCTCTCCTTATTGAGTGTAGCGAGTGTGGACTTGCGCATCCAAATCTCCCCTTCCACAATGACCGAGACGGGCTTTCGTAGTTTAAGAGGTACCGACTCTATTGTCCGAACGTTGTGCGTCACATCCTCTCCCACGACCCCATCTCCTCGCGTCGCCGCGGTGATAAGCACCCCTTTTTCGTAGGTAAGCACTACCTTAAGTCCGTCTATTTTGTGCTCCACCACATAGGTGACCTCCCCGCTTTCACCCTCTTTGCGCAAAAAATTCTTAACGCGCGTATCAAACTCGCGCATCTCCTCGGGAGAAAAGGCATCGTTAAACGACCACTGCGTTACTTTGTGCGTCACCTTTTGAAACTCGGGAAGGGGGGCGCCTGCCACGCGCTGTGTGGGCGAATCGGGGGTGACGAGCTCGGGATACGTTTTCTCAATCTCGGAAAGCTCATGCTTGAGTGAATCAAGCGCCTCCTCCGACATCTCCGGCTTATCAAGCACGTGATAGAGATAGCGGTGATGGTCTATGGTTTCGCGGAGCTTCTTAACTCGCTCTTTGATGTCTACAAGGGTTTTTGGGGTCATAGCCATAAACGGTCAAAATTCTAAACTCTAAAACCTAAATCCTAAACAAAATCCAAAATACAAGCAACAAACCATACACAAGAAAATGCTACGTTTGTTTTTTGTGATTTAAAATTTGTGTAGATTTAGGACTTACGCATTTCACACTTTTCTGTCATTCCAGCGAAAGCTGGAATCCAGTATAGAGCCGTTTAACAAGGCTCTGGATTCCACTTTTCAGTGGAATGACACCGATTGCGTAGGTCCTATAGATTTTAGAGTTTAGTTTTTAGGATTTGCGGAGCTATTTCCTAATAGCGAACGCGAAGTGCCCTCTCCACTCGCGCGGGATTGGGTCCCGAACCGCAATCGTTTCGGCCACGCGATTCTATAATGGCGGAACCGGCAAGAGTCTTTCCCACGACGACGATAGCGCACCCCGACGGGGTGAGGTTTAAGGTAAAGGTACTCGTCGCGGCAACACTCGTAATGTCCAAGACGGACACCTGAATGTTCGGGTCGCCATTACAACTGATGGGGGGAGGAGGGTCGTCGTCTATATACGCTATGGGGAAAACGTCTCCTATTCTAATATCCCAGTAAAGCGCGCACTCTATGCCGGTGTCCGCGGCAAAGAACGCCATTTCCGAATTCTTCCCGGCGATAGAGAGCGTAATCTCTTTGCGAGAAAGCTGGGAAATGAACAAGCCGAGTGAAAGCAAGAGGCTTCCGATAAGCACGGCGAAGAGAATCGTAAAACCACGGGAAAATGTAGCATGAAGCATGAAATATGGAACACCAGATTTCTTTTTTTTTCTTATGTATTTCATGTTGCGTGTTCTATCCTTCATTATGGTGAGACATACCAATTAAAGATGTTCTCCTTCACCGTAAGCGTGCGCGCGCCGAGTGACCCCGCCACCCACGTTACGGTTACTTCCACCTTCGCTTCTATGGAGGTCTGAATGTCAGAAATATGAATCTTGCGGGTCATATTCGTCGGCGCCCACCCCGATGTAGTCCGATGTCCAAAGATACCGAAGAGCGGACTACTGGCATTTCCCGTGTATTGCCACAAACGACAATCGTCGTTGTTCTGGTTGCACCCCGTGATTTGTTGGCCGGGTGATGCTTCCGTGGTATCAATACCGCAACCACCCGCGGTCAAGCATTGATTGAGGTCCTGAAGCCAATTCGCCCCTCCGCCAAGACCGGAGAGCGCGTTCGTATCCCGCAGATTGCGCACATACTCCAACCCTTCCTGCGCGAGATAGAATGCGGTTATTTCGTGACGCGCGGCTTCCGCAGAAGCAAGTCCTTTCTCGGCGATGGTGAGCGGAGCGGTAATGGAAAGAAGGAGTATCGCAATCGCGACCATGGTTTCTACGATGGTAAACCCGCGCCGAAATGGAACATGGAATATGGAACATGGAACATCAGACCCTTTGTTTTTTCTTATATATTTCATGTTGCGTGTTTCATATTTCATATGTCGAGCACTCTCTGCGACACCAGCGTCTGCACGTCAAAGCGTGTCGGCACTTTGCTTCTTCCTTGCATAGAACCCTTTACGACCATAAGCACGCGAGGCTGTCTTTTGTTGTTACCCGATTCCGTACTGTTATCCGCGCCTTCAACATAGAAGTGCAAAGTGTCCACCACGATTTCCGGAGCTGTAATCGGCACAAAATTGGCCGGGTCAAGAAGCTCACTCCCATCGGCACTTTTGGAACGCAGAATAGCCCCTTCGAAAAGTTCATAGAGAAGGTACTCCCCGTCACGCGCCTGAAACACCAGCCGTTCTCCGGGGGTACTCGGACAATCGCTCGGAAGCACGATGGAACCCGCGCCACAGTGGTACCGACTTCCGGTACGAATGTTTCGCGACATATTTTCAAGCGCGAAGTGGAGATTGTTCACCACGGTTTTGAGCGTCTGCGCCTTACGATTGGCCTCAATGAGCGAGATGAGACTGCCGACCGCGATAACCATAATGACCGAGAAGAGCGCGAAGGCAACCACCATCTCTACGAGGGTAAATCCGCTTCGCGGAGATTCACGATTCAGGATACAAGAAACACGAAAAAGGCGACGGAAACGAATCGCCATGCCTCCCTTTGTCACTACTTCATTCTTGAATCTTGAATCTTGAATCATGTTTCTATTTAAGCGATATCTGCCCCGTGCCCGCCACCTCAATCACCCGCTTCTCCCCCGTGGGAGAGACGATGTAGACGCGCGCGGCTTTGTACTTCTGCCCGAGCGACACGGTCATATCGGTGGTAATAATAGCATCAGGATTGGGACGCAGAAATGTCACATCAAGGAACGCAATCTCTGGGTTTGAGGCGGGAAGAGAGTTCACATTACACTGCTCATTCTTACCACTGTCCGAGACATCCCGACCTCCGTCACCGAGAGGAAGCACTCCGCAAAATTTAGAGATGGTATTTCCGCGCTCCAAGAGCGAAACAGTCAAACACTCCGCAAGACTCAAACACCCCGTGGCGTTGTAGGAGGTACCGAAGCCTCCGTTGAACCGCGCGTCACCCTCCACCCCATCCTTATCCGCAAAGAGCACATAGGTGTTCGCGCTTCCCGCGTCAAAATGCAAACCATATCCCACGTCAAAGGTCTGGGTTTGTCCGGTCGTCTGGAACTGATGAACACTCACCCCATAGCTCTGCGCCTCCCGAAACGAGAGTGCGATTTCGTACGCGAGTGTGGTAAGAAACAGCTGTCCGCTCACTCGGTTGTAGGCAATGAGCACAAACGAGCTGATAATGCCAAAAAGTGCTACGGCAATGAGAAGCTCAACCAAGGCGAAGCCCCGCCGAAATGGAGGATGGAGGATGGAGGATGGAACAGTAGGATTTTTTTCTTTTTTCTTCATGTTACATGCTTCATGTTACCTTGCCTGTAAGAGCAGTCCGAGTCCCGCGACGTCCCATCCGAAGACGTACACCAAAAAGAGTCCAAGCACCAGAAACGGGCCGAGCGGAAGTTCGGTTTTCATACCAAGATGCGCGAGTTTCGCGCGGAGCGCGGGAAAGAAGCGAGTGGGTACCGCAGGGAGCAATCGCTTGAGGAGGAGTGCCGTGAGGCTCACTCCCGCGCCAATCCAAAACCCGATAATGAGCGCGGAGAGCCCACGTGAGAGCCCGAGTATCCACGGAAACATCACGACGAGCTTAGCGTCGCCGAGTCCCATCGCTCGCCCTTTGGAGAAAAACCAGATGAGAGCGAAAGGGGCGGAAAAGAAAAAGCCGGACCAGAGGTCAAGGAAGAAGCCCGAAGTTCGAAGTTCGAAGTTCGAAGAAATGAGAAGCAAAAAGAAAGAAAAAAGAGAGGCGGAGTAGACAAGGGCGTTGGGGATGATTTTGTGCTTAAGGTCATAGACCGAGAGGGCGATGAGGAGGGACCAGAGAAGAAGATGAAGGATGAAGGATGAAGGATGAAGGATGAATAAAGAGTAAGAAGAAAGACCTGAAGCACTAAGCTCTAAGCCCGAAGACCCGAGTTGTTTCCAGGCGATGGAGAGAAAGACGAGGCCGGTAAGAAGTTCAACCAAAGGGTATTGCCAGGAAATCCGCGCTTTGCACCCGCGACATCTCCCCTCTTGCGCGAGGAAACTGAAAAGTGGAATGAGCTCAAACCAGCGGAGTGTTTTTCCGCAGGAAAAACACAGTGAACGGCCCGAGAGTGTCTTGGTGCCGTAGCGAAGCACCACGACGTTGAGGAAACTGCCGATAATGGTTCCAAAAACGAAAAAAAAGAAAAGAATGAAAGACATAACGGATATAGTGTAGCACGCAAAAACCCCTTCGGGCAGAGCCCGAAGGGGTTTTTAGAGACTTACCAAAGATATAGAATGCGTACTAGTTGGTGACGTCGTAGACCATATCCGCGCCGTTAAACGGCAAGCTGTCTTCTGGAGTCGTTACGTCACTAAGCCACGTAGCGGTTGCCGAATCAAAGTCACGGTCGCTGTCGTCAAGAGTGGTGTCGCCTGCGCCCTGCTCCAGAGTTGCTCCTATGTGATAGAGCGTCGGGGTTGTACCGTTGTTGACGGCGTACTTATAGCCACCCGTCGTGTTCACCGCCGCGCCATTGGGGTCCTTGGGAAGAACCGAGAGAGAAGCGCCTCCCGATGAGCCTACCAGCTGTCCGAGAGCTACCGGATATTTGCCGTTGGCGTCGTAGTAGAGTTCAAGGGCTACCTGAATCTGTTTGAGTTCCGCGACCCTTCGAGCGTCGCGAGCCTTGGTTCGCGCTCCGTTAAGAGACGCGAGTACCACGGAGGAAAGAATACCAATAATCGCGATGACCACTAGAAGTTCAATAAGGGTAAACCCTTTATGATTCTTGTGGATCGCTTTGTGCGAGAATAATTTCAACATAGGTGATAAATACTACTTTGCTAACAACCAACGCCTCTCTAATTAAAGCGCGTTTGACCTCAACGAGCGAAAGGTGGTGTCTCGGTAAGGATACACGCTACAGCGTGAACAGAATCGAACCCCCCAACCTAGCACCACAACAACGTGGTGCTAGATACATCAAGGGGTAAAAGATTAGGAGGTCGTGCATCCGCTTTCAGTGCAGGTAATCGTCTTGGCATCACCTGTTGCGGTTGCCGAAATGAGGAAAGTACCATCACTGGTAACAAGGTCTGTTCCTCCGTATGACCAGCCTCCCGTGGTCGGGAGCGCGCCGTAGGTCGTCGCCGAACCGGTGCAGACCACAGCCGCTGCTGCTGGAGTGGTGAGCGCGGCTCCGTCATCCATACAAAGCACCGCTGCCGTCTGGATGCTTCTCATTGAACCCTGCATTTGAGCGACGCGTCCCTTCTTACGGGCATCATTCAAACTCGCGAACACAATGGACGAGAGCATTCCAATAATCGCGATAACCACCAAGAGCTCGATAAGGGTGAAACCCTTTTTTGTAGCATTCTTCTTCATAAACTGTCTACGTTAACACGTATAATAAATTATAATAAAGACCTCGCTAATTATACCTCAAATTCAGAAAGACAACAGCAACCTGTGGACAACCGCCGAGGCGAGCAGTGGTCGCATGACCACAACCGCCGAGGCGAGCAGTGGTCGTAGACCCACACCGCCGAAAAACAGGAAGCGAAGCGACCATGTTTTTCGAGCGTCCCCGCCTGTCTGCGTGAGGACACGCAGACAGGCTGGAATGACAGAAAAGTGCGAACTGCATACGTCCAGAGAGATTCTACAGTCCCGGAGGAGGTAACCTCCCGCCTATGGAGGCGTCGGGAACGGGAACCGTGGGTGCCGTCGTGCTCCGATTTCCAAAAAGAAACAGAACCACCATAAGTATAAGAGCGATAATAGCCACGGCAATGAGAATGATGTCGGCTCCGGTTTCGTCCTTGGCAAGACCGAGTTTAATCGGAAGCGCGCGCAACCCCCCAACTGAAGCACTTGCTCCCACCTTACTTAAGGAGGCGCTATATGCTTGCTCTTCGCTAAACTCTACATCGGGCATACCTTTAAGAAATTAACTAGCGGTAAATATTCGTACTATATATAGGACTTATGTATTTCGCACTTTTCTGTCATTCCAGCCTGTCTGCGTGTACGCACAGGCAGACGAAAGCTGGAATCCATGTGTCTGGCTGTACTATTCTGGATTCCTGCCTCCGCAGAGCCTGCCCCGTACTTGATACGGGGAATGACAAGACTTCATCGTTTAGTATACCCCCACACCAATCCGCTCACAAGACGGATTGGTGTGGGGGGTTATCCAGCCACTCCCGCCATGCTGTAAACAGGGATAAGGACCGCGGCGAGGAGAAAACCCACTCCGAGACCGAGCATAATGATGAGAGCCGGTTCAATGAGCGACACCAGCGTATCCACCGCGTTTGTCACCTCGCGACGATAGAAGCGAGCCATTGTTTCAAGAATGCTTCCGAGTTCTCCGCTTTCCTCCCCCACCTTAATCATTTGAATCATAATGCCCGGAATGACAGAACTTTTCGCAAAGGCGTCTGCGATTGAGGAGCCC
>JAUSFR010000026.1 GCA_030649775.1 bacterium
CCAGAGTTTTGGAGGTTTTGTCGATGACGTTGTTTACGGTGTTGTTAATACCGAGAGCGATAGTGTCTACGGTATTGTTTACCGTGTCGTAGATACCGACGGCCAGAGACTCGGCTGCTTTGGTGAAGGTGTCGGTGAAGGAAGACCAGACGGAGGCCGCCAGAGTTTCTACGTTGGTGGAGAAGAGAGAGGAGAGAGTGGCGGAGGAAGAATCAATGGTGGAGGTGAGAGCGGAAGAGAAAGCGGTGGTGAAGTTGGAAGCGAGGGAGAGGGAGGAGGAAGTGAAAGCGCGAGTAGTGTCACTCAGAGAATGACCGAGGCCTTTGAGGTTTTGGGCTACGTGAGATTTCGGGGAGAAAAGAGAGAGGTAGGAGTTTCCGAGATTGGAAAGGGAGGAGCCCGCAGTGGAAGCAAGAGAGCTAAGTGATGATGGTATGCCGGAAAAACCCCTACCTAAGACTTTAAACGAATTAACCGAATTTTCGGTAAGAGATAAAACCGCCGTTTCGTAAGTGGAGGAGAGAGAATTCGAGAAACGCGCGCCCGACACGACAAGCGAAAGAGTCTCGTCTCCGACGGTAGTGAATCCCACTTTCGCGTATGAAATAAGTTCCGAAGCTTTACGGTTGAGAGCGACGATAGCCTTTTTCGGAGAGAGCGCCTCCGAGAGGTTTTCCGCGCCGGAGGAAACTCCCGTTCCAATCGTGTTAAAAGCGGCAGTCAACTTTTTTGAAATTATGTTCGGGTATTCTGTCCGACTAAAAGATACGAGACCGAAAATGATAACTCCGGAAAGCGCCAACGAGGAGATTTTTTTGAAAGGGATTGAATGTAATTTTGGTAAGTAGGGAGAAAGTAGCGAGGACGGTGAAACTCGAAGTGGAGATTTTTTCTCCACCGTGCTTGATGGGCACCATCCAACATCGGCTGTTGGATGGTGCCCATCAATTTCAGCCGCAGCCGGAATATTTGAAACGGGCTGGGAGGAAATTTTCTCAATCAGCGACTGCGACTTTGGCGAAAGGATTTCGACAACCGGCAGTGGCGAACAAATCGGGGTGCTAGCGATAGTCGGAATAAAAGTGGGAGCGGGTGCGGACGGGAGAACCGAAATGATAGGATCCGAGGTTGGAGTTAAAAGAGGGGGAATAGAAATAGGAGAAGGAGCAGGAGCAGGAGAAATTGAAATCGGAATTGAAGTCTCCAATGAAACGGACAGAGAAAAATCCTTAACGCTCGACACTGCTTCAGCGATAACATTTACAGGAAGTGGTGGCTCCACAACTTCAACCGACTCAGTCGGTTTTGCCAATGACGATGAGGGAACAATCTCGGAAATAACGGCTTTCGAAAAACCAAGATTAGAAGAGTGCTGAAAAGCCACATCCCTGACATCAAGATTAACGAACTCTACAAATCGCAGAAGTGACTCCTTATCAATGAGCCAACGGTTACCGATCATTACCCCACGAATTTTTTGGAGTCGACAAAGCTGGCCAATATAATCTTTCGCGTAACCGGTGAGCTTCGCGGCGTCACTAGTCGAAATAAGATTTCCTTCCTTAAAATTAGTTTGGTCCATCACTTGTCTTTGTTCAAACAATTATACTTTAAATTGGTGCCGAAAAGCGGAAAAATGTGTGGATAATTAAGGGGTTCTCGTTAACACGATATTTTCTCTCGTGAACACGAGAAATAATCTCGCATGATGATTTTTAGTCTTTTAAGCCACGTAGACAAGGCTACGGATGGACCGAGACGGAAAACGAAACACTAAAACTACTTACTGAAAACGAAAGAGAATAAAAGGTTGTATTTGCTCAAAAAGCTCAAGGCCAGACCTTGAGCTTTTTGAGAGTCCAGGGAGCCCCCTCCCGCCGGTTCAAAATTTCATTCACGCATAGGATATCTTCGGATGTCTTCGAGAATGTTACAGTATGTTGCGGAACAGTCTTAAAATTAGGCCTTTATTTATAATCTATATCAATGTTTAGTAATCTTAATTATTATATTGCTGGCCCGGTGTATTTAGTGAGCTAGCACTTATGATTGAACGATCCATTCTGCCCCGACTCAGCCCCCTACTCGACATATCCATTATGCAGTGCCAGATTTGTCAATAACTAAGTTTTTGACAGAACTTAGCCATAATATATAATTGACCTATGAGAAGGATACAAACATCCATTGGTGAGCACTATCACGTTTATAATCACGGTAACGACAAACAACTCGTATTTCTCGATGAGCGTGACCAAGCGCGATTTCTTTTTTTGATTCTATATCTCCAATCGGCTCATCCGTTACACCATATAACAAGCTACGTGGACTATTTCAAAAAAAATGGGCGCTTTAACGTCAGCGGTAAAATTCTCGACCGTGTCAAAGAAGATATGTTGGTTGAGGTTGTAAATTTCGTCTTAATGCCGAGCTACTTCCATCTGACGCTCCGTGAAAAATCCAAGGCTGGCATCTCCCGCTATATGCATAAAATTTTGGTTTCCTATTCTAAATACTTTAACAGTCGACATCGTAGGACGGGACATCTCTTTGCCGGGACGTTCCGGATGAACCTTCTCCAAACCGAACAGGAGGTTTTACATCTCTCCGCTCAAATTCACAAGAGTCCGAAGGAGCTGCCCGAGTGGCGAAGCCGCCTCCACCTCTACCCGTGGTCAAGCTACCAGGACTATCTAAAGGAAAACCGATTCAATCCCCTGCTCTCGATTGGCGCGGTTCGCGGAAAATTCGAAACGGGCGAAGATTACAAAAAATTCGTCGACGCAAGCAAAGCTTAATATGTTGGATGGTAATCGGAAGGCTAAGCCTTCCGATTCTCAAAGAATACGAGACGGTAGTGGTAGTCGATGCTGCACGCATAGAGTCCTTTTAGTCTTCCCGAAAGCTGATGCGTTTTGAGCCCTGTCGAGAAAGGATCGGCACATAAGACATGCAGGATTAACTGAATTTTCCTGCCCAAAGAAACGTGTTGCTTTACAAACACGCGTAACTTTTTTTCAAAAGAAGAAGAAACGACGAGAGTTCTCATTTTCTCAAAGAAGAGAAAAGCTCTTTTACACTTTTATACTCTTTAGATTTTCCATCCTTTATCTCCGAGATACTGGCAAAAGTCTCAAGCTCAAAAAGCCTCTTTTTACCTTTAGCAACAAAGGCTTCTGTCTCCCGCATGACTTTTTGAAGTTTTCGGAGAGAGATATTCATAGGTGCAGTATATCAAAAAATCCTCAAAAACTGAATGGCCTGTCTGCCGATAGGCAGGGACTAAGAAGTCTCCGGAGTCGGCGTTGCCTCGCCAGAGCTCGGAGCGGAGGCAGGCTCTTCTGTCGGCGTCTCCTCTCCCGTCCCCTCCTCAGTTGAGGAGGGGTGGCCGGAGGCCGGGGTGGTGGTGCGAAATTGACTTGGCCTCTGTGATATTCTTTCCGTGCCGAAGTTGCAATCTCGGCAAAAGGTTCGGATGCTGTAGGCACCACGGCAACATCAGGCACCGGGACGTTTCAACTTCGCCAGATTCTGATCCGCCTGCCGGAACTTCTGCCATGATTTTTCAAGCCTGAACATTTTGCCGCGCAGGTCCATATAGCGCCCCGAAAGCTCATCAAGCAAGTCAGTGATGAATTGCTTTCCGTAGATACCCTTCACCTGTTCCAAATAGACGATCATTTTGTTACAGCCGAGCATTCCCTTTTCAAGCGTCGCGACCGCGACCTTGAAATCCGAGAATCGCATACCGTGTGCTTCCGCGATATAGAGCGGAATCGAGAGCGCACAATTGGTCATACCCTCCAGCAAGTCGTACTTCAGTTGTATTAGCTTCGGCTTTACGTCAGTGGAGTACACGACGGCACAATCCAACGTCTTTTGATAGACTTCCAAGTCGCGGAAACTTCGTATTGGCTTTTTTGGTCTAAACTTAAACATTTGCCGGTGCTGTAGACATCAGGTGTCCACAAACTTGTGGACACCTGATGTCTACAGATTAAACTACCGCGGCTTTGCCGAGTGCCTCTCGCGGCACCTCAACCTTTCTTCCGTCCTTAAACACCACATTCCGTTTACGCTTGTAATTCATCTTCTTCACGACGTGAAGGGGAAAGAACTCAAAATAATCTTTCTCGTCAAACCAGCCGCATTTGAAGTCGAAGAGTCGGAGTCCGGTGAGACGGCTCATCGCCATAGCATACCACGTCAGTTGCTCGATAGGCTGTTCTTTGGCGGCGTTCGGTTTGTAGTCAAGCAAATGCACACAGCCGTTGCGAATTTGTACAAAGTCAATGTGGCCGGTGAGCAGGTTCGGCATCGCTTCCGACCGTTTCTTCCCTTTGAGCGTAACCAAGCCGTCGTCGGTAACCTTGAATTTTAGTGCATTCTCTAAATGCGCGACATCTTCTCTCCTTATATATACGGGGACCTCGGTTGCCACCGTGACTGAATCATTCGCGATGAAAAACCGCTGTAACTCTTCATGCCGGTGTTTGTTTTCTAAGACCGACGGCAGGACAAACTCGGCTAGCTTATTCGCAAAGTTCTCTTTGGCTTTGACTATCATATCCGCCTTATCGAATTTGCTCTTTATTTCCGACATTCTCCCACCTTCAGAAAAATACTGGTGCGGGGTTTCGCTGGATACGTTGTCCAAGTATTCCTTGAGCGGCGTAAGGTTCCGGTTCCTAAATTCCTCAAGCATCAAATAGGTCTTGGCACGATGATACCGAAACCGATACAACTGGCGGTGTGCCATCGTGACTACCTCCACTGTTTCCGTCGGTTTGCAATACTTCACCGCCCACGGGCGAAGACGCTCGTAGCGACAGAGTGGCTTGTACTCCTCGTACCACGCCGAGGCGGTCTGGGGGTCCGGCGCAGCTCCGAACTTTTGCTTCACGATAGAGCAGGTTTGTTCGAAGGTGAATCCGAGATTGTAGTGGCTCATGCATTCGATGACTATTTTCAATGGGAACTTCTTCCCTTTGATGTCTTTCGCCGTGAACGTGCGTCCGCACACAGGATTCCTGCATATGTAGAGCTGGGCGGTGCCGAATTTGTTGTGTCTGCGCCCACGCCGCACAAAATCTACAGACTGGCAGTAGACACATTCCGTGGGCGCGGTCAGTGCCGATGTTGCCTGTGCTTTTGCACTCGCCTCCCCTGCCGATGTTGCAACTTCGGTTTTTGGGACCAATGCCACAGGCGTAGCCTCAACGTCGGCATTGGGACGCTCGGGACTGGGACGCTTGAACACTTTCTTTGTTTTTGCTACCATATGAGTATTCGCTTTATTTCGTAGCCGAACTATAAGTAAAGCTTGGATTCTTTGAATGTATGGTGCTTATTCAAAGGATCGACGCCGTAAGGCCCCCGTGCACCGAGCCCGCTTGCGAAGTTCGGAAGTAACAAGTTGGGTGGGTATATGGTCCCCTTCGCAAACCGCCACGCTTCGTGGCGGTTTGTATTTTACTAATGTTGCTTGACCCCGTTAGAGGCCGCGAGGGCTCGCAGCGTGCCTCTGCCTCTAACGGGGTTGACTTTCTCATCCAAATTTTGGTACTATGTGTATACAAGTGGCTTCGGCCTTACCCCCGCAAGGGGGAGAAAATTACGAAAAGCCGTCAGAACAATGTTCTGGCGGCTTTTCGTAACCGCCCGAACACCTCCCTTTCAAGGAAGCCTATCTTTTCGACCAATCGTCGCGTGTCGACCACCCGAATCTGCGACAAAAGCGCCGATGCTTGTTCTTCCTGTATGATTCCCACGGGAACACGGAGCGGATGAGTGCGGCGTGATGTCGTGAGTGGTATGACCAAACAAGTGTCCGCTCCAAATCCTCTGACGATGACTACAGGACGTAGAAAGAACTTCCCGCTCCCGTCTTGTTCAGAACCGATATTGACGCCGAGCCGACACCACCATATCTCGCGCACAGTATATAAACGTGGTTGTTCCGCGTGTGTCTGTTTCTTTGTTGTGTTCCACTTGTCAAAATCTTTTTCCATATTTCCTATTTTACCTCATATCACGGGAACTATTTGTGCATATATCACGCAAATCTGTAGTTTTTGACCCCAACCCTCAAATTCCGTGCTACGGGGCGGGCTTGCCCGTTCAAATCTTCTTAGATTTGTTCGGGTGTTTCGGGAGTGGTTTCGGGTGCTTCCGGTGCCGGAGTTGAAGTGTCGCTTTGCGATTCGTCGACGGGAGGTTCTGTCACTACTTCAGGCTCCGGTTCGCTTGTTGCGGGCGTCGAGGTTGCAGTCTCGGACGCTGAAGGCTCCACGGCAACATCGGCACTGGGCGTCGCAGTGCCGATGTTGACTATGCGTTGAACACTTCCCCTATTCCCCGCTCCGTCAGTCGAATAATATTCAATCGTGTGTGTTGTTGAGCTTGCGGTACTAATTGAAATATTGCTCGCCGCTCCGACATCTACTCCGTTTACAATCGCGTAGACTCCAAGATTCGAGCTGACATTATCCGTCACACTCGCCCCCAAGTCGGCATAGCTCACGCCAACTTCCACGTTCGCAGGATTGTTTCCATTCACCACGAGCACCGGAGGTGTCGTATCCGATGCCGACGTTGACGTGACTCCTGTGGAATTCGTCCCTGTTGCCGGAGTTGAACTTGCAACATCGGCACCGGTTCCGCACGAACCGCTTTGCTTGTTCCACTCCCCATTAGTAATCCTCACGCAATACGTTGCCCCCGTCGCAGAATCCTTCAT
This sequence comes from bacterium, assembly GCA_030649775.1. Classification (GTDB taxonomy): domain Bacteria; phylum Patescibacteriota; class Minisyncoccia; order Phycocordibacterales; family UBA10002; genus UBA10002. Next base: position 6,740 of record JAUSFR010000026.1, read on the forward strand.
TTCCAAACCGTTTTCCACCTTCGCCGTTCCGAAGTCTCCCACCGCCGCGGTAAT
>JAUSFR010000042.1 GCA_030649775.1 bacterium
CGATGACACGGCTTGGCTAGGGGAAGAACAGCCCTGCTTCGCACGAGGCTACGCAGGACAAAGTAGAACCTTTCGGGAGAGCCCGTTATAGCTTGAAAATAAGGTCTTGCGGCTGTTTCGGTAGAGGTGGGTAAAGCCCTGCTTCGCCAAGGCTACGCAGGGCGCAGTAAGGTGGCACCACGCTCGTAAGAACGTCCTTACAAAAATATCCTTTTTGGGGTATTTTTGTAAGGGCGTTTTAATTTTTACTATTCTAAATTTTCTCGCTATGAGTAAACCGGAAAACAGAACAAAAATTGGGAGTCTTAAAGAGATGGTCGGGCAGGAAGTCACCGTCGCGGGATTTGTGGATATTCGCCGTGACCACGGCAAGCTTATTTTTATTGACCTTCGCGACGAGAGCGGGAAGGTGCAGATGATTGCGCTCCCCAATCACGCGGAGGCGCACGCGCTTGCGGGCACTATCCGCCCCGAGTGGGTGGTGTCGGTATCCGGTAAGGTAAACAAGCGACCCGAGAAACTCGTGAACAAAAATGAACCGAATGGGGAAGTAGAGCTTGAAATCCTGACGATTGACGTTATGAGCAAAGCCGAAACTTCACCGATTGATGTTCGTGAGGATGGGCACGACATCGGCGAGGAAGCGAGGCTTAAGTACCGCTATTTGGACCTGCGTCGTCCACGCATGCAGAAAAATCTTCGCTTACGTTCCAAAGTAACCTCGCTCATTCGCGAGTATATGCACAAGAACGACTTCGTGGAGATAGAAACGCCGATGCTCACCAAAACATCGCCTGAAGGCGCGCGCGACTTTCTCGTACCGTCTCGCCTGCAACCCGGAAAATTTTACGCCCTTCCGCAAGCACCCCAACAGTACAAACAGCTTCTGATGCTTTCGGGTTTTGAGCGCTACTTCCAGCTTGCTCGCGCGATGCGCGACGAAGACCTTCGAGGCGACCGACAGTTTGAACACACCCAGATTGACCTTGAAATGGCGTTCGTCAAAGAGCGTGATGTGCTGGACCTCGTGGAGGGACTGATGACCTACGTTGCCGAATCGGTGGGGAAGACCGTGTGGAAAAAACCGTTTCCCGTTTATACCCACGAAGAGGCGGTGAAGCAATTTGGCGCCGATAAATTTGACCTTCGCCCCGAGCCTCGCGACCCGAACGTCATGGCGTTCGCGTGGGTGGTTGATTTTCCACTTTTGGAAAAAGACACCGTAACCGACAAATGGACATTCGCGCACAATCCGTTTTCCGCGCCCCGCGCGGAGCATGTGGAAAAACTTATGAAAGGTGAAGACCTTCAGAACCTCCGTGCCCAGCAGTACGACCTTGTGTGTAATGGGTACGAACTCGCGTCGGGTGGTGTTCGTATCTCTGACCCGAAAGTTCAGCGACGGGTGTTTGAAATTATGGGACTCACCCCCGAAGAAGCCGAGTCACGTTTCGGACACATTATTCACGCCTACGAATATGGCGCCCCGCCACATGCCGGTATGGCTCCCGGACTTGACCGCCTCGTGATGCTTCTTGCGAACGAGCCGAACATCCGTGAGGTGATTGCGTTCCCAATGGACGCCGGAGGCCACACCTCCGTAATGGATGCCCCTTCAATCGCCCGCCCCGACCAACTTCAGGAGCTCGGCATTCAGGTGAAAAAGAGTGATTCTTCAGGTAAATGATTACGACACAAGCTTTACCTCCTGTCATTCCAACATTCTTGAGAATGTTGGAATGTTATCTTCATTCACATTTCTTAAAAAAATTGTACCGATACCAGCGGTCGCTGGTATCGGTACATACGTAGAGGGTGTGGCCCCGTCTCAATTTCTAAAAGAATCTCTAAAATGCTATACTGGGTGAATGACTGGCTTTACCGTAAGGCAGGAACATTTTGAGGGACCTTTGGAGGTTCTCCTCAATCTTATTGAGCAGAGGAAGCTCCATATCAGCGACGTCGGGCTCTCAAAGGTTACCGACGATTTTCTGAACTACGCGAAGAGCTTCCCCAATTTTCCGATTGCCGAAAGTGCCCAATTCGCCTACGTCGCTTCCACACTGCTCCTTATCAAGTCAAAGTCTCTGCTTCCGCAACTGTCGCTTTCGCGGGAAGAGGAGGAGAGCATTGAAGACCTGCAAAATCGGCTGAAACTCCTCCAACGGTTTCGCGAACTTTCCCGTCACGTGAAAGCGCGCTTTGGCGAAGCACCGAGTCATCTTCCGCTTCCGAGGGAAGTAGTGCCCGTGTTTGCGCCGCAAAAGGAGATGTCACTGTCGCTTCTTCGGGACGCCGTTAAAGCGGTACTTGCTTCAATACCGAAAGTTGAGAAACTCTCAAAGGTGGCCATCAGAAAAGTTATCAGTTTGGAACATATGATTGAAAATCTGAAGGAGCGTATAACCGGAGCGCTTCGAATGAGCTTCAAAGAGTTTTCCGGAGCTCACAAAGGTGAACGGGTAAATATCATTGTCGGATTTCTTGCTATGCTTGAGCTCGTCAAAGATGGGCTGATACACGTGACGCAGGAAACACCGAATGGGGATATTATGATGGAAACTGGCACTATCGAGGTACCCCGATATTGAAATCACAATAACCAAGAAACAATAACCAAAGAGAAGTGCCTCGGGCTTGATTATTGGTGTTTGGTTATTAGGAACATGCTAAACTAATTCCCGACGCGATTATGGAAACCGAAAAACAACTAGAGGCTATCTTGTTCTGGAAAGGAGAGCCGATGACGCTCCCCGAGCTTTGTCGCGCCCTCAAACTGCCTTCGCCTGAAGTGAAAAAGGCTTTGCAGGCACTCAAGGAAAATCTTTCGGGAAGGGGTATCACGCTTATCCAAACCGAAGATGAAATCGCGCTTGCGACCGTACCCGAAATGCACGAACGTATTGAAGACCTTCGGAAAGAGGAGCTGTCACGCGACCTCGGAAAGGCGGCACTTGAGACGCTTTCCATTGTTCTCTATAAAGGAACGGTCAGTAGGCGGGATATTGAATATATTCGTGGAGTCAACTCCACCGCCATTCTGCGCAGTCTTCTCATCCGAGGGCTTATTTTGCGCAAGCAAAGCGAGAGCGACGAAAGAATCTTCCTCTATCACCCCACCGTGGAACTTATGTCGCTCCTTGGACTCGGGAGTGTAGAGGAGCTTCCCGAGTACGCAGGGGTGCGCGCGGAACTTGAGGTCGCGGAAAAAACGGAAACTGCCGAATCTCCCGCTGTTCCGGATGATGAAGTAACGAATGAGGCACTTTGATTACGCATATGCAAACACAGTGGAAAACAACATTTGTTGAATCGGTCAGGCCCGAATATTTTTTTTGGTTCGCGATGGTTGGTGTCTTTTTCTTGTTCCTCTTTCCACAAGGAGCGGAACCTGCGGTAGCGCATACCGGGGTGGCATCCCTCGGCACGCTCACCGCCCCTCGCGAAAATCCGTATGAAAAGTTGGAACTGCTTGGGAGAGCGGGGTATGTCTATGACCTTAAAAATAAGAAAGTTTTGTTTGAGAAAAATGCCGATGATATTCTTCCGCTTGCCTCCATTACCAAGATTATGACGGCAATAACCGCCCTCTCGCTCGTACCCGAGACAACCGATATCACGATTTCCTCGGATGCGCTCAAAGTGGAAGGGGATAGTGGACTTAAGGTGGGAGAACGTTGGCTTCTACGCGACCTTCTCGCGTTCACCCTTATTGGCTCATCCAATGACGGCGCCGTGGCGATTTCCTCCGCCATCGGTGGCTTTTTCGCCACCAGTACCCCCGACGCGGAAGCGAGTCGTGCACGATTTATCGGGGAAATGAACCGCCTCGCGCGCGCCATTGGCCTTACGTCCACTACCTTCCTCAATGAGACGGGTCTTGATGTAGACACAGAGCGGGCGGGCGCGTACAGTAGCGCGAAAGAGACCGCCTCTCTCCTCGCCTACGCGCTCACGACCACTCCCGAAATATTTACGGGTACGCGGTTTGACGCACTTTCTCTCGGGACCGAAGAAGGGGAGAAGCGTTCCACCAAAAATACCAACACCGAAACACACCGGCTTCCCTTGCTTATCGCTTCAAAGACAGGATACACTGACCTTGCCGGTGGCAATTTGGTCATCGCGTTTGACGCCGGCTTCGGACACACTATTATTATCTCGGTCCTCGGGTCTACCGTAGACGGCCGGTTTGCGGATGTGGAAAAACTCGTCTGGGCCACGCTAGAATATATAAACAGGCACTAGGCGTTAGGCACGAGGCACTAGGAAGAGAAGAACGTCCCTAGAGCCTAGCGCCTTCTTTCCTAGAGCCTAGCACTATGCTACTCGATTTAATCAAAGTCTTCATACCCGCCTTGCTTGCGTTCACGATTGGTATCGGCATTACGCCGTTACTCTCGCACTATCTGTACGCGCATAAGATGTGGAAAAAGAAGGCGGGGAAAATAGGGCTTGACGGGGAGGCGACACCGCTCTTCAATAAACTGCACGAGTCGCGTGAGACTGGTACTCCTCGCCTTGGGGGAGTCCTCATCTGGGTTTCCGCCTCTATTGCCATTCTCGGCGTATATTTTGCGGGAGTTATCTTTGAATCGTCCTTTTTTTCAAAACTTGATTTTCTTAGTCGCGACCAGACGTGGATTCCGCTCTCGGCACTCCTTATCGGAGCTATTATCGGACTCATTGACGACCTCTTTGAGATACGCGGGGGCGGAGACTACAAGGCGGGAGGGCTCTCGCTCGCGAAGCGTCTCCTTGTTGTCGGCGTGGTAGGTCTGCTCGCGAGTCTGTGGTTCCACTACAAGCTTGATGTGTCCACCATCGGTCTTCCGTTTTTTGGACCACTCTATCTCGGCTGGTTTATCATTCCTCTTTTTACGCTGGTGACCATTGCGGTATATTCCGGCGGTATCATTGACGGCATTGACGGCCTCGCGGGAGGTATCTTCGCAATTATGTTCGGCGCGTACGGCGCGATAGCTTTTTTCCAAAATCAAATCAATCTCGCCGCTTTCTGCGCCGCTCTTCTTGGAGGTATTCTCGCCTTTCTCTGGTTCAATATTCCACCCGCGCGATTTTATATGTCGGAAACGGGAAGTATGGCGCTTACACTCACCCTTTCCATTGTCGCGTTTATGACCGACTCACTCGGGGAAGGGGAGGGACTTTTTGTTCTCCCGCTTATCGCGTTTCCGCTTCTCGTTACCAGCCTCTCCGCGATTATTCAGATGTTCTCAAAGAGGTTTTTACGCAGAAAAGTCTTTCTGATTGCTCCCCTCCATCATCATTTTGAAGCGCTCGGCTGGCCATCATACAAGGTGACTATGCGCTATTGGGTGCTCTCGGTTATCTTCGCGCTCCTTGGTCTCATCCTCGCGCTCGCAAGTTAATCACCGTTGTATGAAGCAGTCCTCATTCGTGAGTAAAATACGTTCCGCGCTTCAGAGCCACGAGTCGCCCGACGCGTGGCTTCTGTGGATACTCATCGGCCTTGTCACCTCGGGTTTTCTCATCTTTCTCTCCGCCTCCATCGGGCTTCTCGCGCGAGACGGCGCCAATTTCGGAAGCGTGGCACTCACACGACTGTCCGCGACCGCCATCGGGGTCGTGTGTGCCTTTATCGCCTCGCGCTATCATTATCGCAATCTGCGTAACTATTCGCTCGTACTTTTGCTGGCCTCCATCGTACTTACCGCGCTCGTCTTTCTTCCGCACATCGGTGTGGAGCATGGTGGCGCGCGGAGATGGATTTTGCTTTTTGGCGTATCGTTTCAGCCCTCGGAACTTTTGAAAATTGCGTTCGTTATCTACGGAGCCGCTTTCTTCAGTGCGATGAAAGAGAAGGTGCAAACCATTTCCCATGGTATCGTGCCTCTGCTCGCACTTCTCGGTATTTCGGGATTTTTGCTCTTGATGCAACCAGATACGGATACCTTCGTGGTGCTCTTTCTCTCGCTGATGGCGATATTCATTACCGCGGGTGCTCGTCTTAAACACATAGCGGTGCTTGGGCTTATCGCGACCATAGGACTAGGGGCGTTGGTGCTTTCCAAACCGTACCTCAAAGAGCGAGTGCTGACCTTCATTGCCCCGCAATCGGTTGATTCAAAAGGCGCGGGATGGCAAATTGAGCAATCCTTGATTGCGATAGGTTCGGGGCAGTTTATGGGGAGGGGGTTCGGGCAGAGTGTGCAAAAATTCTCGTACCTTCCCGAGCCGATAGGCGATTCTATTTTTGCCGTCGCGGGTGAGGAGTTCGGTTTTGTCGGAGGATTTTTGCTTATCGCGTTTTTCTTGGCATTTCTGCTCCGAGGTCTTCGCATCGCGACACGCGCACCGGACAGCTTTAGTGGACTCCTTTCGGTTGGTATTGTTATACTCATAGGTGCGTCCGCCTGTATGAACATCGCGTCTATGCTCGCGATTATTCCACTTTCGGGACTACCTCTCGCATTCGTGAGTCACGGAGGTACGGCTCTCGTTATTAACCTCATCGAGGCGGGAATTCTTTTAAATATATCGAGGTACCAACGTGCATAGCACGACAGATGACTCATAACTGAATAACTGAATGACCCATTTCTTCGAAATCCTTCACGTTATTCAGTCATTCAGTTATAAGTTATACGTTATTCAGTCATGAAGATACTTTTTACTGGTGGCGGGTCGGGCGGGCACTTCTACCCAATCATCGCGATTGCGCGGGAAGTGTCTTTGCGTGCGAAAGAGGAGCGACTTATCCCACCGGAGCTTTTCTTTATGGCACC
>JAUSFR010000049.1 GCA_030649775.1 bacterium
ACGGCTGTTTCCCTGCGAGGTACCGTTCCACGTCGCCCGTATTCGCCGGTAATTTCTCCTCAAACCAGTTCGCCACTCCACGGTAGATGAGAGCGTGCAAGCGAAGCGTTGGAGGACCTGACGTGTAGATGATGTCGTCAAGATTGCCCAAGACGTCGTCTAGACCAGCGTCAACACCAATTCTGGTGACTGACAGGTTGTTGGTTTGGAAGTTTCCGCTGAATCCTAACTCTCCAAGCGGTTTAGCGCTCGAAGTATCGGACGATTCATAGACGTAGGCAACTCCTCCGAGCGGGAACGAGTCCTGAAGAGGGTTCGTTACGCGGTACACGAATCCCGGACTCGGATAGCGCCCGCCGTTGTTGTACGGGGTGACTGTGATATCCGACGGTCTGATGGTTGACCCATCAGGAAGCGGAATAAACGCGGTGTCGCCCGTACCAACTTGGCGTTCCGTTTTCAGTCCCTCCATCATGAGGGGCCTGGAAGCCAGGTAGTTGGTGGAGGTGTCTGGAGGTTTAATGAACCAGATTACTTTCCCGGTTGCTCGCGGGGTGCTTCTTCGCACCACTCTTGTTTCGGTCCCGCGAAGTATTGTGCGGATTTCTTCCGCGAGAGGAGTGTTGTTCGGTTCAATGCGAATCTCGTCGCTGCCATCTTCACCGAGTGAGGGGTTTCCGGTACGAGGAGTCGCCTCCTGTGCACTAACGTTGAGTGAATTCGCGTGCAAGCACGCGACCGATATGATTATGGCAAAGAGCCACTTTTGTTCTTTCTTCATCTGTTTTTCTTTCGTTTCTGAGTTGCTGTTTTTCTGCCGTGTCTTTTAGAAAACCTATGAATCCGTACCCTAGTACGGGAGGTCACTTTCTCCACTTAAAGCCGTAGAGAAGTGAGTTTTCTTTCAAGGGGCTCAAATATACCCGTTTCGTAGCATAGCCCTTATTAGGGCAATGTGCATCCAAAAAAGCAGAAAAGGCACACTGCAATACAGATAAGACTGTATGTCAAATATCGGACATACTCTCGCAATGTCCTTTAGATTTCTGGACAGTAAGAAGTACAAAATAAATGCAGGTGTAAGTTTCCTAAAGGACATTTTAGTATGAGCTATAAAGGACACGATATCTTTTTTGAGATGTCCTTTATGTTTTGTGTGTTTTTTCCTTACACGAGCACAAAAAGTGTAATACGGCTATATACCTCACGGCTTTAGCACTGTACAATCCCTTTTGCTTTTGCGTACACTTTCCCGTTGAGCTAATGGTATTCCTTACAAAAAAACTTTTATATCGCCGGCGCTTTAAACCTCATATTTGTAGGCGTATTTTAGCATCTTTTTTGATTAC
>JAUSFR010000070.1 GCA_030649775.1 bacterium
AGGCGTGGGTGGAGGCGTTGAGTAAGACATCACGCTGGAGAGTGATGGCGGTGCCGTTTGCGTGGGTCTTGGTGCGGGCGAGATTGAACTGGACGTCGGGAGCTTCGGTCGCGGCGGTAAGTCCCGTGTCCGCGGCTCCGGTGAGGGTGAAGTACGGGGTGACGCCAGAAGTGCGGGCGTCGGGAGTGAGACTCACGGTTGAGGTCGCGGTGATGGCGCCTCCGACGAAGAGAGAGCCCGAGAGGTAGCCGTTTCCGTGGACAGCCAGTTTGCTCGTGGGAGTGCTGGTGCCGATGCCGACAAAGTCACGGCCATTAAAGTAGAGAGAGAACGCATCCGTGGTTGATGCCCAGCCCAAACTTGCGGCTGAACCTGAAGCGTCACTCCCGCAAGAGAACACACCATTTGTGCTCTTCACGTCACAACTTGCAGAGTTCAGTCCGGAGACGATGAGGCTTGTGGTTGATGCGGTGCCGGAAACGGTGAGTGCGGTGGTGGAGGCGTAGGGAATGGTTGAGGGGAGAGAGGACGTAGAGGTGATGGTACCACCAACGAAGAGGTTTGATGAGATATATCCTCCGCCTTGGACGGAAAGAAGATTGGAAGGAGAAGTGCTACCGATGCCGACCTTCCCCGTTTGCTGTTTTATGACCAAGAGCTCTGTCCATGTGGCACTGTTAAACCGTCCTGCTAACCCTAGATAATCACTGGAATTGTTCGTATAAAACTTATACCCATATCCATTTGTCGTACCCGAGTTTTGGAACTCAAGACCAGAGACCGATTCTGGACCGTCTCCCCCTTCTTGGAGAAGCAGAGAACCCCTATTTGTCGCAAGTCCCGTGGTGTAGTTTGTACCCGACGCACTAATTTGAAGTTTCGCGGAAGGGATGGGCGTATTGATTCCTACGTTTCCAATACTCGTGACAAGAAAGACAGTGGTCGTAGCGCTTGCGGTAGAACTCGCGAGAGCGAACAGTGGTTGCTTTGCGGTATCGTTGGTGCTGTTATTTATTGAAAGTTTAGCGAACGGCGACGTCGTCCCAACTCCCACATTCCCCGCGAGGAAGACTCCGGCATAATTGTTGGTTGCTCCGGTGTTGGCGTTCACGGTGAGTCCATAGGAGTTCGTGGTGGAGGCGTTCAGAGCTGAAGCTCCGAGATAGAGGGTGTGGGAGTTCGTGGAGGTGGCGTTCGTACCAAGGAGAGGCGCTCCGGTGATACCGAAGGTGGCAAGGTCGGTGAAGTTTCCTCCGGCAAAACTGGTGAAGGCGTGGGTGGAGGCGTTGAGTAAGACATCACGCTGGAGAGTGATGGCGGTGCCGTTTGCGTGGGTCTTGGTGCGGGCGAGATTGAACTGGACGTCGGGAGCTTCGGTGGCGGCGGTAAGTCCCGTGTCTGCGGCTCCGGTGAGGGTGAAGTACGGGGTGACGCCAGAAGTGCGGGCGTCGGGAGTGAGACTCACGGTTGAGGTCGCGGTGATGGCGCCTCCGACGAAGAGAGAGCCCGAGAGGTAACCGGTGCCGTGGACAGCCAGTTTGCTCGTGGGAGTGCTGGTGCCGATGCCGACATAGTCACGGCCCGAGAAGTATATAGAGAAGGCGTCCGTGGTTGAGGCCCAGCCAGTGCCAGTGCCTCCTCCGCCTGTCGCGTCACTCCCGCAAGAGAACACGCCGTTCGTACTCTTCACGTCACAGTTCGCGGAGTTGAGTGCCGAGACAACGAGGTTCGTGGTTGAGGCGGTGCCCGAAACGGTGATGGCGGTGGTGGAGGCGTAGGGGAAGGTGGAGGCAAAAGATGAGGTAGAGGTGATGGCGCCTCCGACGAAGAGGTTGCTTCCGAAGTAGCCACCGCCTTGGACGGAGAGTTTTGATGAGGGAGAGGTGCTACCCAGTCCTATGTTGTTGTCGGTGGTGGAGGCGATAAAGAACGGTATGATGCCGGTAGCACCACTGTTCGTTTCATCCTGTATAACGAAAGCTCCACCGCCGTTACAATTACCCACAAGACATGATTGCCCGATAGTCCAACCGAGAGTATTTGGAATGGCGGAGTTCACTATTCTTACTCCAACGAGTGCACTCGGCTTATTGGCATCAATCGTAAGCGAGCGAGTGGGAGTGGTGGTGCCGATGCCGACAAAACCTGTCGCCTGCTGAACGACAAATTGCGTATCGCCCACCGTGAGCCCTCCACCAAACGTTGAGGTCGCCGTTGTTGAGGTTGCCACATAGTTTGCCGCAACGACCTGTCCCGCGACGGAGAGCGCTGAATAAGGAGAGGTCGTGCCGATGCCGAGCTTTCCGAGAATATAGCCGGTTGCCGTATTCGGGTCATACCACCACTCGGCCGAGGTTGTGGAGTTCGCGCCGATGGTTACAATATCGGTGGTGTTGTTCGGAGAGTTGGTGAGCTGACCGCTCACATTTGAGGTGGTCGTAGACCACGTACCGCCGGAACCACCACTCGAGCCACACGAGGCGGAAGCCATCGTCAAATTTCCATCGGTATCAAATTGAGCACACCCCGTGGCGCCAGTATGATTGGTGAGCTTGAGACCTCCCGCGACACTCAAACCTCCGGAGAATGTGGAGGTGGCCGTAGTTGAGGTGGCATTAAAATAAGGAGCGGAAATAGAGCTGGTGGCGCTTATGACTCCCGGGGTAAGGGTGCCATAGACGGTAAGAGCGCCACCTACAGTCGCGCTTCCGCTAAGCGTAAGACCTCCTCCCGTAAGTGACGTGAACGTACCGAGAACATTCGTAAGGGTGGTATCGGTCATCGAGCCACTCGTGATAGTGGGGTTGATGATGGCGAGGTCCTCTATTCGGTCAATTTTACTGCTCTGGGCCGCCACGTTATACACGTTATTGATATAAGTAGTGTTCGCCGCTGTCGCTTGCGCGTTTTGAGTTCCCTGCGCACGCAGAGAGGCGATGTCTGAAGTGATACGTGTCCGAAGCGCGGCTAACTTTTGGTCAACCTCTTCGGCAGAAATACCCGTTTGCGGAGAGTTTGAGGAAATATAAATAGGACGTTCAATGGTTCTTTCAATAATAGTAGTGGTAGGAGTCCCGACGGAACCATTAGTCGAAGCAACGGGGGGGCGTGGCGGAGGTGTAGGTACCTGTGGGGCTTGAGGCAATGCAGGAGTAGTTGGCTTCGGCACTTCTACTACGGGAACAACGGCAAATGAATCTTGCTTTGACCCGCCAAATACAAATGCTCTTCCCTTTTCTACAAGCGAGCTAAAAAAGGCATAGGTACCTCGAGCAAGATTAGAGAGAGCGGAAGAGTCGGTAGATTCTCCCTGTCCAAGAACAATTGCCGCTGTTTTAAGAGAGGAGTTTTCAAATCGGCTCAGTATATCGGATACCCGCGTCTTTATCGCGGCAACCTCATTTGTCACACTCTCTCCAAGCGACGCGACATACTCATTCGTGTGCTCTGCGACATCCTGTACGCGTGAGAGAGCGACGAGTGACGCGTCCGTCATCTGGCGCAATGCGAGAGTGTAACTTCCGAGTGTGTCCTTCGCGTCAGCGGAGAGATGGTGGAGCGCGCCCGCGGTGGATACAAAGAGTGAGCGGCTCCAGTCGCTGGTGCGGAGCATTTGTGAACCGAAGGAAGAAAAGAGTGAGGACTCCGAAGTGGCGAGTGTGGGAGCGGGAGCAACCGGAGTTTCAACTTCCTCACGCGTGGCGAGCCTTTCCTCCGTGGCGGGAACAAATAGCGACGCGACATACTCATTCGTGTGCTCTGCGACACCTTGTACGCGTGAGAGAGCGACGAGTGACGCGTCCGTCATTTGTTGTAGCGCGAGTGCGTAGATTTCGAGTGTGTCCTTCGCGTCAGCGGAGAGATGGTGGAGCGCGCCCGCGGTGGATACAAAGAGTGAGCGGCTGATATCGCTACTGTTCGACGCGAGTGACTCAAGTGAGGAGAAGAACGAGCGTTCCGAGTCCGCGATGGAAGTGGAGGCGGAGGTGAGTAGTTCACTTATGCCACCTTGCGTCTCAACCACGCTTTCTTGGAGACCTTCTCCAAGCGACGCCACAGACTCATTCGCATTTTGCGCGACACCTTGTACGCGCGCGAGAGCGACGAGTGAGGCGTCCTTCATTTGTTGTAGCGCGAGTGCGTAGATTTCGAGTGTGTCCTTTGCGTCAGCGGAGAGATGGTGGAGCGCGCCCGCGGTAGATACAAAGAGAGAGCGACTGAAATCGCTACTGTGCGAGGCGAGTGATTCAAGTGAAGAGAAGAACGAGCGCTCCGAATCCGCGATGGAAGTGGAGGCGGAGGTGAGTAGTTCGCCGGCTCCATTCATCGTTGTCTCCAAATATCCGGAGGAGAGTAGAGCGACCTCGCGAACACGTGAGGAATCTTTTCCAAAATAAAATCCAAAAACAAGTGTTACGGAAATCAGAAGTGCTCCCACCTTCTGCGGAAAGGCCGACGAAAAAGTAGGCGTGAGTGAATGCGCGGTGCTTGAAGAAATTGCTTTTTTAATATTTTGCGAAAGCTTCTCAAGAGAAATCTTTTTGGGAAAAGCGGAAGAAACATTTTCGGGTGAGAGCGAGGAAGAACTACTTTTCTCAATCGGACATGAAGGACCAAAAGAATCACTACTCTTTGTTTCCACTATGAGTGGCGTGTGCGCCGGGGTAGGAACAGAAGCCTCCATGCCCCTTGTGGGTTCCGACGATGTCGGCGTAGTTTCGGAAAGAACAATCGACGAACCGTCTTTCGGTTGAGAAGTGAAGACATTCAACCGGTCGGCCTTTGAGGAAGCGTGATTAAGGTCAAGTGAGAGGTACGAAAGAAGGGAGGACTCCTCGACAAACCACACCTTACCTATGCGACGACAGGAGAGCTTTCCCTTACGGCATAACTGGCCAACATAGTCGGGAGCATAGCCCGATAGCTTTGAGGCTATTCCGGAGGAAATGAACTTCTTACCGTCCAATATCAGTTGAGAGGTCATAGAATATTTTGTGCCCCTATATTATACGTGCGGGCATCCGAGAACTGGAAAAAAATGTGGATAACTCGGTATATCTCGGCACACCGAGAAATGATTTCTCGGCAAACGTTCTATCCGAGAAGTGGTAAGGGAAGTCAAAGAGAAAAGTTTGGAAGATGACGTCAGCAGAGAAAAAAATCGAAGGTCCAATCCCCAAAAACACTTTGCGTCCGAAAGGGTCACGAACGGTCGCACAGTGACGGGAAACCACTTTTTTCCCTTCTTTTTTTAGATTATCTCAATTTCCTACTTTTGTTTCATACCGATAGTTTCCCCGAGCCTACGGTATGAAACTGCCGAGATTGCCGAGATGAGCCGAATATTAGCCTGATATCGGTTGCATCACACTTGGTGTAAATGAGTCTCTGGAAAGGTCAGCGAACGTATGTTTCACTCTCCCCTTTTTACCGTCCAATTCAAGTTTTAGTGCTTTACGTGCCAAAAAGGTGCTGCCACTTCCCGAATTTTCTTTGGAATTTTTTCTTCTCTTTTACTCAAACAACGCATTAAAATATTGACAAGATTAGGTTAAGATAGCTGAAAAAAAATCACCTGCTTGACAGTTTTTTGCGAAACGCGAAAAGCTATATCGGAGCGTCACTGGCGAATGTATTTTTCTTTTTTGTGTGCGCGGAAGTTTCGAATCCGTACCCAGTCCCCTGACTACTTTCGGGTCTTTCCGCGAAAAAAATGGGCGACTTTAAAAATTTCTAAATACAGGGTAGACTTACTTTATATCACTTAGAAATCAGTATGAGCGACTATCTCACAACCGTCGGTTTGGAAATTCACGCGGAACTAAAAACGCAAACCAAGATGTTTTGCGATTCCAAAAACGACCCCGACGAAGCCCGACCTAACGTAAATATTTGTCCCGTCTGTGTGGGACATCCCGGTACACTTCCTACGATTAACAAGGAGGCAGTTAAGAGCGTGCTAAAAGTAGGGCTCGCGATTAACGGGAAGCTTGCCGACTTCACCGAGTTTGACCGAAAGAATTATTTTTATCCCGACATCCCAAAAGGATATCAGCTTAGTCAGTACGAGTTCCCGCTGGTGTCGGGCGGAAGGCTACGGAATGTCGCGATTACGCGCGTACATCTTGAAGAGGACACCGCCACTTCCCTGCATGAGGAGGGTGAGTATAGTCTCGTGGATTTCAATCGCGCGGGTGTCCCCCTTATGGAACTGGTCACCGAGCCCGTCATTCGGAGCGCAAAAGATGCCGGCGACTTTGCGCGGGAACTTCAACTACTCCTCCGCTATCTCGGTGTTTCCGACGCGAATATGGAAAAGGGTGAGATGCGCGTTGAAGCGAATATTTCGGTCTCAAAAGAAGAAGGGAAATTCGGGACGAAGGTTGAGGTGAAAAATTTGAATTCGTTCCGCGCGGTGGAATACGCGATTGAGTACGAAGCGAAACGCCACATAGGTCTGCTTGAATCGGGAGAAAAGATAGCGCAAGAAACACGCGGGTGGGACGAGAGCATCGGCAAAACCTTTAGCCAACGACGCAAGGAGGAGAGCCACGACTACCGCTACTTCCCCGACCCGGACCTCCCCAAGCTCTCCATCGTGGGTGTACCCGAGTTTGAACTCTCTCTTCTAAAGAAAGAAATGCCCAAGCTTCCGGGAGAAACGCGAGAGCACTATCTTACCCTTGGTATAAAGAGTGGGGATGTGGAAACGCTGGTCGCAAATCGTTCACTTTCCCGTATGTTTGAGGGCATTTCTCGAATGCTCCCCGAACGGGAAAGCCTTCTCCTTGCCTCACATTACCTCACCTCCGACCTCGTAGGACTCGTTAAAAAGGCAAAAAAAGACGCCGATATCATGGACTTCCCTTTCACTCCCGAGGCGTTCGCGGAGCTTATACGGATGGTTGGCGGGAAAGAGCTCTCTTCGCGAGGCGCGAAGGATACGCTCGCGGTTATGTTTGAAAAAGGCGGTTCACCCAGAGTACTCGCAACCGAGCTTCAGCTCATTCAAAAAAGCGATATGGGGGAACTTGCCGATGTGGTAAAAGGTATTATTTCCGAGCAACAAAAAGTCGTGGCGGACTACAAGAGCGGTAAAATGCCCGCGCTTCAGTTCTTGGTGGGCCAGGGTATGAAAGCGACCAAGGGCTCGGCAAACCCCGAGGTACTGCGCGAACTCTTTATCTCGCTCCTGAAATAGAGGCGAACCTACGCAACGGTGTCATTCCACCCCAAGGTGGAATCCAGAGCCTTATTAAACGGCTATATACTGGATTCCTGCTTTCGTCTGCCTGTGCGTACACGCAGACAGGCTGGAATGGCAGAAAGGTGCGAAATGCGTAAGTCCTAAGGCTCTTATGCCTTTTGGAGAATATTCACAAGGTCTGCCTTGAATTTTTTGAGCAGTTCGTCGTCAATGACCGAGACCACAAGTACGTGCTTGCTTTTCTTTTTCATCGCCGTGACGGCCTTTTTAATCTCCTTGAGGTTTTTGGTGTCGGCCTTGGTAAGGACAATCACTTCTTTCTTGCCCCCGAGTTCCGGCGCGTGCGCGGTAAGTTCATCTCGTACCGTCTTGTACGCTTTGAGCAAACTCTTTTCTTCAAGCGAAAGACAATGGATGAGGAGCTTGGTGCGGGCGATATGTCGCAAGAACTTTGTGCCGAGTCCCCTCCCTTCCGAAGCACCTTCAATAAGTCCGGGAATATCGGCAATAATAAACCCATGGAACGCGCCAAGGTTCGGCTCCAGCGTGGTGAACGCGTAACTCCCCACCTTGGCTTTTGCCGCGGTAAGTTCGTTCAGTAGTGATGACTTGCCCGCATTGGGAAATCCGATGAGTCCCGCATCGGCGATAAGGCGGAGTTCCACGTCAAAATCTCCCACCTCGCCCTCTTTACCGAGCGTAAACTGGGTCGGTCTCACGTTGCGGGAACTTTTGAAGTGCTCGTTACCCAAGCCTCCTCGTCCGCCACGCAGGACCATTGCTCTGTCCCCTTCCGCCAGGAATTCAAAAATCCGCCCCGTCGCGCGGTTAGTCACGACCGACCCCACCGGCACTTCTAGTTCAATATCTTCTCCATTCTTGCCGTGACGACTCTTGCGCATACCGTCACCTCCCCGCTTCGCGACGAAAAGATTTCCGAAGCGATATGACGCGAGACGTCCGATGTCCCTTACCGCTTTAAGATATACGTCTCCACCGCGCCCGCCGTCTCCACCGGCCGGACCCATAAACTCTTTCCCTTTCTCGTGAAGCCAGCTCTCGATGCCGTTTCCGCCATCGCCCGCTTTCAAATGTAAGGTAATTTCATCAACGAAGGACATGATAAGAAAATAACCAATAACCAATAACCAATAACCAATAACCAATAACCAAACAAACAAGGGACAGCAACAAAAACAAATTAAACGACTTTGTCTTTGGTTATTGTTTCTTGATTATTGGTGTTTAGAGCCAGCTTCGCGAGGGCGACTGCTCCTTCCCGCGTTTTCGTGACTGCCATAAAACGATTTCGGTGAGCGAACACAGCGTCCGAAACACCCGTGACCTTTGCAAGCTCTCCGTCGCGAAGACCTGCCCAGTTTTTCGGCAAATCCTTTCTGTTGGTAAACACATGCGGGTTATCGCGAACGCAGTAGAGTCTCCACGTATCGCCCTGCGGATGCACCACATAGAGAGGTTCCGAAAACTTCGCGAGGACACTTTTCCATGAGTAGTCCACGGAAAGCACAATGAGCCGTTTGTCCACTGCCGTGGTGTACGCCTCCTTCACCTGTCTTTCCCCTTCAATAACCGCTTTTGCTCGATTGATTTCACGCTCAATAATTCGTTTTGCGAAGTGCGTTACCTCGGAAAAATGTTCGTCTGCGACAGAGGTATCCTCTTCCCAGGTGGGGGTAAAAGCACGAACCATAGCGGAAACGTCATATGAAGAAACATCCGCAAAGGTTGGCACACCAAGGTCAATACCGCTGTCATTCGCGTCAATCGGCGCAACAAGCACCTCGTCCACCTTTTCCGCAACCCCTTTGCTTCCGCAGAGCTTCTCGCCGTAGCGTTTCCACACGAGTCCGAATGAGGCATACGGAATTGTCGTGGGGCGAATCCCTGCCCCAGAAGGCTGGTGGTGGTCAAAACGGCCTCTTTCCTCGTCATAGATACCGCCGACATCAACGACAATAGTCGCATCCGCAATGCGCTTTTCGTCACGGGTACGTTCCACCGCGACCTCCCCCTCGGCAAGAAGAACGGTGGCCACGGCAAAGACATCGTCGGCGTGGAACTTTCCGTCATGAGTAACGATGCTTTTGGACATTTCGTCACTGTAACACAAAACCCCGCCGGAGGGAATATGCAAAGCGCGTATGGTCAACTACTCGAGGGGTGGAGGAGTAGCGGGAAAATATCAAAGAGGGCGAAGAGGAGCGCAAGGGTAACCGGCCCAGCGAGAAACCCGATGGGGCCAAAGTGCGCAAGCCCTCCCAAAACGGAGAGAAGGATCAGAAACGGATGTATCTTGAGGTCGCGCTCAATGAGTATGGGGGCGAGCAAATTATCAATAAGACCGACGGCAAGGACTCCCCAAATAAGCAGACCGACTGCGGAGGTCATACTCCCAAAGAAGAAGAGGTACACGACCACGGGCGCGATAACGAGCGCGGTCCCAATCCCGGGAATAAGCGCCGTAATCGCCGCCACGGCTCCCCAGAGCATAGGGCTCGGGACGCCAAAGAGCGCGAACCCAATACCGGAAAGGACTCCTTGTATGAGCGCAATGGAGAGCGCTCCCTTTACCACCGAATTCACGGCCACTTCAAATCGGTTTAAAATACTTCGGTCATAGGTGTCGGACAGCGGGGAAAGAAAGATGAGGTGTTCACGAAACTTCTTTCCGTCCCGAAGAAAGTAAAATACCCCAAGCAACATCAGGAAAAGCTCAAGCACCGCGGTAAAGACCTTTCCGAAAAGCGAACCGAGATTCTGAACGATGAGACCGAACCCCTGCTTCAGATACGAAATAAGGTCCAAGGAGAATCCGGGGAAAAGGGGTCGCACCAGATTTTGAATATAGTCGGTTCCCGTCTGTATCATTCCTTGGTCTAGCCCTCCCTCGGAGATACCCCGATAAAAATCCTGCGCATCCCTAAAAATAAAGAACCCGAAGAAAAACAGCGGGACAACGATGACCAAAACAAGCGCGAACACCGTAAGCATCGCCGATAACACCGGGTGGTCACCCACGCGACGAAGAATCGCCTGATAGAACGGTCGGAAGACAATGGTAAACACAACCGCAAGAAAAAGGCCCGACAGATAGGGTTTCAGGATAAAAAACGTAAGAAGCGCCACAATGGTCGCAAGAACAAAGAAAAAACCTATTTCTATTCGTCGTGACGTTGGCATAGGCTATCGTATGGTCTTCCCACTAAAAAATATCCCCCGCAGCGTTTTACTTCCATAATAGAGCGCGAAAAAGAAGAGTAAAGCCAAGAGCTGGTTAACGGCAAAAAACCACCACTTGAGTGAGGTATCTATCTGCCAGAAGGTGGACACGGCTTCATATTCAAAGGCAAAACCTCCCAGTGCTGCCACCAGTGTGCACACGACCATAACCGAACGGGAAAGCGGACTTAAGAGCCCCGCGAGAAAACCAACCACGATAATCATGGCCATTGAAAAAATCCCGTTAAACGGAATGAGCGAGTTAAAGACGGGTAAGGTAAGAAGCATCACTATCGCACTTACGATAAAGAGACTTCGGACCTCCCTTCCGTAGTAATGCTCGTGTGTGAGGTATTCCTTCGCGGAATTGTAATCAATGTCAGCCATGGTTTAGATATTAGACAATTAGACAGTAGACACTAGACTTTTTCATTTTTGAGCGTGGCAATTTCTTTCTCAAGATGCTCCAGTTTCTTGTAGATATCGATGAGAAGCGTACCCTCGGCCCGAACCTCGCTTTCGGTCTTTTCTTCAAGTTTCTTCTCGCGCGTGAGTCCCGAGAGGATAATGCGGTCTCCGATGAAGAAGGAAACAAAGAGCCCGGTAAGAAGCAGTACTATGGCACTCAGTACCATGGAGACCTGTGCTCCGAGGAGTGTCTCCCACATACCACCGCTTTGCTCAAGAATATCCGCCGTGTGCCACACACCTCTCCAAAACATAACGATAGCGGTGCCTCCGATGACGCCGTATACAATCGGCGAGCGTGAGAGCTTCGCCCGAGCCTTGTCCTCAACTTTATCAAAAAATCTGATGAGTGTGTTCATGCCGTGCGCCTGCCCATTATTCGCGAGAGCGAAGGAACCTCATAAAAAGTGTTCCCAGAGAGCCCGCGATAGAAAGCATCAGTATACCATGGAACAGGCCTCCGAAAAACGGCACGGCGGAAATGACCGAGAGAAACAGGACACCGAGAAGCACCGGGCGGTAGGTGAGAGGAAAGGCCGAACGCTTGAAAAACAGGCGTTCACCCCAGACTCCGACGAGAATACCGGCCAAGCCCCACGAAAGTAAGAGCAGGAGCGAGTAAAGTGACATAAGCGCAAACGCGAGGGGAATACCGATGATGGTCGGAAGCAGTATCACCGCGACGAGCGGGAGGATAATGCCAATGAGTAGTCCGCGGAGGGCGCGTGTCCAGAAATTGGGAAGTGTTTCAAGGAGTACTTCTTCCGTACGCTCGCGGGCGAGCAGAAAGAGCGCGAATCCAAACGCAAGCATCATCAGTATCCGTAGCGAAAAAAGTCCGCCAAAGAACATCGTGCCGAAGTCACTGCCGTTTTGCTTTTTCGCATCCAGAATGACCTTGCCGGTAATCGCGACATTGACGGGGGGCGTGAGAATGCCTTCGTTATGCTGGATAAAATCTCCACCGATGCGAGACGGCGCCACGAAAGTGCCTTTTCCCCACAGCTCCACATCCCCGTCAATCGCACCCGAAAGCGTAAGCGCGCCCGAGAGTACCTTAACGTCTCCGTGTACGGTACCCGCGATGTCCACCGACCCGCCGATAACATAGAGTGAACCTTTCACTTCGGCCTTGGGACCTATCACCACCCGCGAACCGATAACCACCACATCGTCCGCGACCGTGCCGTTAAGTGTGACGCGTTCGCCCACAATACGGATGTCGTCACCCACGGGACCTTCTATCCGCACTTCCTCCCCCAAAAAGAGTATGTCGCCCGAAATGGCGCTTTCGCTAAAAATAGTCCTCCCGAGCGCTGTTGCATCTCCCCAAACAGCCCCCGAAAACGTCGCGGTTCGTCCCAGCGTATAGAGGTCGTCAGGTGTTTCCTCGGCTCCCTTCAAGAAATAATCACCAACATGAAGAGAAACGGCCGAAGCCGAAAAGGGCAACAACAGCGCAACCAGAAGTAGGGTTCTTTTGAACATTTCTTAAGTATAAATAATCAATAACCAAGAAACAATAACCAAGAAAACCACAATACACAATAACCAAAAAACCTATTGCGAAGGTGAAGTCTGGTGATTGCTTGGAGCTTGTTTCTTGGTTATTAAGATTTCAGGTTTCCCGTTACCCCTCCAATTTCAGCAGTTTCCCTTCCCGTTTGACGTAGGAGAACATTCGGGCGAAAAACCAGAGCGTCAGTACGAGATAGACGGCATTGGTGGCAAATGCCCCGACGAGAAGCTCCGTGGGGAGGCTTCCCGTCGACAAAACACTCCGCATCCCTTCAAAGACATAGGTTGACGGCAAAAGCTGTGCAACTACTTGGAGTCCTGGTGGAAGCGCGGACACCGGATAGAACACCGCGGAGAATGGCTGTATCAGTATGATAAAGCCAAACGCGAGTATTTGTGCCGAGGTACCGAACCGGAGAATGATGGCGTTCGTGAAGATGCCGAGTGACCAACCAAACAGAAAGAGGCTGAGTATGAACGGGATGAGGTAGAATCCAAGGGTAAAGAGATTGAAGTGATAGAAAAGATACGACAGTGACGTAAGGACTACTCCCACCAAAAAGATACGTACGACACCGACAAGCACGGTTGCGCCGAGAAACTCGGAAAGGCGAAGGGGGGTGACGAAAATATTGAGCAAGTTTTTCTCCCAGATTTCTTCCAAAAACGCGATGGAGACCGATTTTTGCGACTGGTTGAGAAAGTCCCAAAATACAACGGCTCCGAGGAGCACGGTGATGGCATTAAATCCCGCGATGTGGAGCTTATCAATATAGAGACTCAAAAACCCCCACACCAAAATATCCATGACCGGCCAATACACAATGTCCATAATGCGAGGAAAACTCCTCTTGAAAAGGTACATATGGCGTATAAGCAAGGCATTGATGCGGTAGAACTTCATAGATTAAAATCCCAATAACCAAGAAACAAGCTCCAAACAAATTCCAATACACAACACTGAGTACCCCTGCACCCGAAGAATGCTGTTTGGTTATTGTTTCTTGGTGATTGGTTATTCTTCATGTTTGCCTTGCAATATGAAGGAACACATCGTTGAGGTCTTCGTGTCCGTATTTTTTAACCAGCTCCGCCGGTACTCCTTCATCTTTGAACTTTCCATGCTGAATGAAAATAACCTTATCGCAAATCTCCTCAACCTCTTCCATATTATGCGAGGTGTAAAGAATAGTGACGCCTCGCTCCTTCTGAATACGCATCAGGAGTTGTCGAGTTCGGTCGGCGATGTCGGGGTCAAGCGAAGCGGTCGGTTCATCCAAAAGGAGAAGCTTTGGGTCGTTGAGAAGTGCTTTGGTGAGGTTGAGCCTCGTAAGCTGACCGGTGGAAAGGTTGTAGGTCATCTTTTTTAGAAAGTCGCGTATTTCAAAGAAGTCCACGAGTTCATCAATTTTCTTCCGTAATTCTTTCACCCCGTAGAGTCTCCCAAACGTCAGCAGATTTTCATAGACAGTGAGATTTCCGGGAAGCGAAACATACGGTGAAGAAAAGTTAAGTTGCTGGAGTATCGCTTCACGGTCGGAGGCATACTCCTTGCCGAAAATGCGAATAGTTCCGCTGGTCGGCGTAATCAGGTCAAGGAGCATCTGTATCGTCGTCGTCTTCCCCGCCCCGTTTGGTCCCAAGAGCCCAGTGATAGTGCCTTCCTCAACACGAAAAAAAAGTCCGTCTACCGCGCGTACGGAACCGAACTCCTTGACCAGATTATCAACCTCAATAATAGCGCTCATTTCTTCATTCTACCTCGCTCTTCTCCTTTTTTGAAGCGGGCCACGAGTTCCGAACTTGAGCGTATTTTGCCTCCCTTACCGACATTGAAAACGGCGGTGATACCGAGTGCCTCGCACAGGTCCGCTTCGGGATTGAGTGATGAGGTTGGATTTTTGGCGTCCGAAACGGTGCGGTCGCCCCCGTTCGCGAAAATATCCGGACAAATCTTTTTAAGTTCGCGACAAATGCTCCGGTCGGGGTCGTTTTCAACGTGCGAAGAAAGTATCACCTCATCCACACCATGGAGCGACTCGAGTATTTCCTTTCGGTCCGCTTCGGACATAAACGTAAACCCTTTTTTCTTGAGCAACCAATTATCGTTGTTCAATATGACGACAAGTTTATCGCCGAGCTTTTTCGCCTCATTAATAAGCCTGACATGGCCAATGTGAATGGGGTCAAACCCACCAGAAACCGCCACCACCTTTTGTTTCTTTGCTTTTGTTTTCATACGAGAAACCTATCGCTAGTAGAACCGATTTGCCCGCTATTTCGTTACCCTTTTCCTCCCAATCTTTCAAGCGCCGCAAGTGCGTACTTTCTGGTGTTGGGAAGGAGGTCCATAGTCAGTAGCTCCTCTTTTGTGCACCAGCGACATTCATCGCTTCGGTCTTCCTCGTGCTCGGGGTTAATGATGCTACTTTGCGAGGTAGCAAAATAGATGAACGAAACATGCTCGTGAGTCGGCGTAATGTGATGACGGTTGATGGCAACCGGAGGAAGGAGGTCACCTTGTCCCGACCCGATGCGGGAACCGCCCACAAGCTCTACCGCGAGTCCTACCTCTTCCTTCACCTCCCGAAGGGACGCCTCCACGGGGTCTTCGTTAAGCTCAATGTGTCCGCCAGGCCCAAGCCAGATTTTCATTTTATCGTGCATACGAAGAAGCACCTTGTCTTTGTAGACAATGAACACCTCAACGGTAAAATCTATTTTTTCGTGAATGTGGGGCATGGGGAGCAATAACCAATAACCAAGATACAATAACCAAGATACAATAACCAAAGAAGAAATCAAAAATCAAAATAATTCTTGCCGGTTTGGTATGCTTCAATGGCACTATCGCACGCGCCGAAACGAGGCGAAGGGAGATGTCCTAGGTCAAACCATTTCCATTCTTCGCATTTGTGGGGTTCGCGCAGTTCCGGTTCTCCGCTTTTCCAGTCTGCGATGAGACCCACATCAACATAGTGTTTCGGCGCATATAGTTTGAAGTTCATCAGTCGGTTGAAACGAACATTCTCAATTTCCATACCGGTTTCCTCCATAACTTCTCGCTTCGCGCACTCCTCAAACGATTCCATATGTTCAAGGTGTCCTCCAGGCCACGCCCACTCGCCTGCCCCGTGCGAACTCTTGCGCTTTCCCATAAGCACTTTGCCATCTTTGATGACCATCACTCCGATACCTACCTTTGGGCGTTCGTTTGGTTCCATAAAGATATTGGTTACATTTCTTCTGTCATTCCCGTGAAAACGGGAATCCAGTCGGTGTCTAAATTCTGGATCCCCACTTTCGTGGGGATGACATGACAGAGTACTGTCATGTCAATTCTTTCATACATCGCTCCACTATGTCCATCGGAAGTCCAAGGACGCTTTCAAGAGTTCCCTCCATTCTCACAAACGGCGTGATGAGAGGATGACGAATATCAAAGCCCCCCGCTTTCTGCATGCCGACTCCTGTCACAAGAAAAGCCTCGATATTTTCCTGCGGAATCTTTGAAAAAAATACCTTTGAGATTTCTCGCTCAAGAATTGATTTTCCCGTTCCCGTATGTGTCACCTGTATCCCATTCACACACTCGGCAGGATGTTCGCTTCCGCTAAAGGTTTCAAGAAACCGCCGTGCCTCAACCAAATCCGCGGGTTTTTCACGGAGTTCTCCGTTCCACACAATCACTTGGTCGGCGGTAATGAGAAGCGCAGGCTCCTGGATTTTCGGAAGAAGTGCCTCGGCCTTCGCCTTCGCCAAACGTAAAGGAATTTCATACAGATTTTCATGCCGTATTGCCTTCTCGTCAATCCCGGGAACCAGTATGTCAAAAACGTAACCCGCATCGGCGAGCACACTCTTTCTGTTTTCCGATTGTGACCCCAAAATAATTTTCATACTCCACCACACCTTTCTTATTCTGACATTCCCCACCCGTACCGAATCGGTACGTTCGGGCGGGTGCAGAATGTTGGAATGTTATTTTATGGTTATCCAATATCGCAGTCTTACCACACCATCCGCATCGATGTTCGTATCTTCAAAAACTCCACCGTTTTTCTCTATCACCTTCGCTGATGCGACATTATCTTTTCTGCATGTCACGAGGGCGCTCATAATGCCGAGTTCCTTCGCCTTTGGCAAAGCGAGCTCCAGTATTTTGTTGCCGTAACCTTTCCCCCGCTCGCTTGGACGGATGGCGTAGCCGATATGTCCACCGCTTTTGAGCAAGTGGTCGGTTAACCGATGGCGGATATCCACCCCGCCGATAAATTTCCCGCCCTCTACGAGCCAGTACCTTGTATGCGGAACGTGGCCTTCGGGAAGAAATCTGCCCTCGGCACCCGCGCGAAGTTTCATCACAAAATCTGCAAAATCAGCCGACTCATTGAAGAGCCTCTCCGAATCCATTTCGGTGGCAGACCTTCCAAGAACCAAAAGCTCTTTTTGGTACTCGCGGAAACTTTGCTCATATTCAACTCCAGGCAACACCAGTTTCATAAAATATCCTGCAACAAAATCCCTATCTTGTCATTCCAACATTCTCAAGAATGTTGGAATGTTATTTTTAAGCCTAATAAGTAGTATATCGTTCCCCTACTTGCCATGACACTTTTTATATTTCTTACCGCTTCCGCACGGGCAGGCGTCGTTTCTTCCTACTTTTGGATCACCTTGCGTGCGGTGTATATTACCTTGATGTTTACTGTCGGACTCTTCATCGCCTGAACCAATAAGCTGGGCTTGTTCGTGCACTTCCTGGAGTTTTATTTGCTCTTGCATCACAGGTGCACCTCCAACATGGGGAAAGACATTCATCACCTGCGCAATGATATTCTCCTCCATTTCCTTGAACGTCTTGAGTCCTTCCTTTTTGTATTCCACAAGTGGGTCGCGCTGACCGTAGGCGCGCAGGTTCACGCTACCCCGGAGATAATCCATAATTTCCAAATGCTCCACCCAGAAAAGGTCTATGGTCTGGAGAATGAGACGCTGTACCGATGGGTAAAAGTCGCCGCCGAGCTGTTTCTTTTTTTCTTCTATCGTTTTGAGAAATCCCTCGTTCCCTGCCGAAATAAGCGCGAGATAGCTATCCACCTCGATGGGACCGCCTACAAGGATTTTGCGTCGACGTTCGTAGATAACCGAACGTTGGTGGTTCAGCACATTGTCATACTCAAGCACGTGCTTGCGCGAATCAAAGTTGAAGCCTTCAATCTTGGTCTGCGCACTCTCAAGTGAACGCGTAATGATACGGTTCTCAATCGGCTCGTCTTCGGGAATACCGAACCGTCCCATCATATTTTTGATGGTGTCCGACGCAAAAACACGCATCAGTGAATCTTCCATTGAAACGAAAAACTGAGTTTCGCCCGGGTCGCCTTGCCTACCGGACCTACCTCGAAGTTGGTTATCAATGCGACGCGCTTCGTGACGCTCGGTACCGAGCACGAAAAGTCCGCCAAGCTTTTTCACTTCTTCGGAGAGCTCTGCGTTCGTGGGGTTGCCACCAAGCTTAATGTCCACACCTCGTCCCGCCATGTTGGTTGCAACCGTTACCGCACCCTTCCGTCCGGCTTGCGCGATAATCTCGCCCTCGCGCTCGTGGTTCTTTGCGTTCAAAAGTTCGTGAGGAACACCAACCGAGCGAAGGTACTCCGAGAGCACTTCGTTCTTTTCAATGGAGACCGTACCGATGAGCACGGGCTGTCCCGCACTGTTCAGCTCCGCGACCTTGCGCGCGATAGCCTTGAACTTCCCTATCTCGGTCTGGAATATCTGGTCGTTCCGGTCCGCGCGGTTAATCGGTTTGTTGGTTGGAATGGAAACCACATCAAGACCATACACCTTGTAGAACTCTTCGGAACTCGTCTTCGCGGTGCCGGTCATTCCGGCGAGTTTCGTATACTGACGGAAATAATTTTGGAAGGTGATGGACGCGAACGTGCGTGATTCTTTCTGCACCTTCACACCCTCTTTCGCTTCAACCGCCTGATGCAGACCCTCGCTCCACCGCCTGCCCGGCATAAGACGTCCCGTAAACTCATCCACGATGATAATCTCGCCGTCCTTGACCACATACTCTTTATCAAGATGAAAAAGCGCCTTGGCACGGGTCGCCGTTTCAAGATGGTGCACGTATTTGATACCTTTTTCGGTATAGATATTGTCTACCCCGAGAGCCTTCTCCGCTTTTTCTATTCCCGCTGGGGTGAGCTGAACGGCTTTTTGCTTTTCATCCACCGTAAAATCCGTCTCGGCTTCTAGTCCCCGAGCAATCTCTGCAAAGCGACCATAGAGGTCTTCCGACTCCGCGACGGGAGCGGAGATAATGAGCGGGGTGCGCGCTTCGTCAATGAGGATTGAGTCTATTTCGTCAACAATAGCGTAGTGATACCCGCGCTGACGAAGATTTTCCGGTGAGTATTCAAGATTGTCCCGAAGATAATCAAACCCAAATTCGTTGTTGGTGCCGTAGGTGATGTCGGCATGGTACGCCTCGCGCCGACTGCATGGCTTCAAAAACTCATGCACGACTTTGAAACTACCAAGTTCATCCCGTACCACATCCAGAGTGTCTTTCCCTTTCTGACTGTCATTCCCGCGCCCGCCTGCTCCCGAAGGGCGGGCAGGGAGGCGGGAATCCAGTTCTTTCTGGTTCCCCGCTTTCGCGAGGACGACATCAGGAAATGTCGGTTTGGAAATTGGAAATTGGTTATTGGAAATTCCATTTGCTTGGTTTGCCGAAGTGTGACTAGGGTCATATAAAAAAGACGAGTCGTGATTTATTATCCCCACCGTCAAACCAAGCAAATGGTATATTTGTCCCATCCACACCGCGTCTCTGCGAGAAAGATAATCGTTGACGGTCACGACATGCACCCCCTTTCCTTCCAGTGCATTTAAATACGCAGGAAGTGTCGCGACGAGCGTCTTGCCTTCTCCTGTGCGCATTTCGGCGATACCGCGATTGTGGAGCACCTGACCACCAAGAAGCTGTACGTCAAAATGTCGCTCACCGAGTGTGCGTCTGCCCGCTTCGCGCACGAGCGCGAACGCCTCGGGAAGAATATCCTCAAGTGTTTCCTCCCCTCCTGCCTGAGGAGGGATGTCGCCGTCTTCGGCGACGGGGTGGTGGGAGCGCAAACGCTTTTTCAGCTCCGCAGTCTTCCCTTTCAGCTCTTCGGATGAGAGCCCTTTCAGCCCTTCTTCAAGCGCGTTAATCCGCTCCACAGCACCGTACAGGGGCTTTAGTTTAGCCTTGGTATCGTCGCCAAGCAGTTTCTTTAATCCTTCAAACATCAGGCAATACTAGCATAAATAACAAATAACTGAATAACCAATAACTGAATGACTTGAACACACCACCAAACCAACCTACTTCAAAGATTGGAGAGGAGGAAAAACAAAAAAATGCCCCGACAGAGTCGGGGCATTTTTGTTATCGTCGGCGCTTGGTGGTCTTGCGCTTCTTGGTCTTCTTCGCGGTCTTGCGCTTTTTTGTCGCCTTTCGCTTTTTTGCGGCCATAGTATTTTGAAGAAAAAATTCGTTCGGACGGAATCGAGAACATCACGCGGTCATCTTTATTTTTCTTCGGTTAGGTTTAAAAATAGTAATCGACCTCCTTAATTATCGCAGGTATGAAATGCGAATACAATAGATTTTTTTGCAATGTGTGGATAACTAAAAAAAGATTTCTTAATCTTTTTTTACCCCGCACTTGATGCGGGGTGCCTTTTATTGCCGCCGATAAAAGCCACTTCCCACTCCACGTCTATCCCAGTCTTTGTTTTTACGCTCGCGATTATTTCTTTCGCGAATGCTTCAATCTCTTCCGAAGAGGCAGAACCGTTCTGCACGAGCACAATCGGCTGTTTCTCAAACAGCTTTACGTTTCCTTTTTCAAATCCTTTGAGACCGCAGATGTTGTCCAGAACCCACGCGAGAGGAACCTTGATGCGAAGTTCTAAGTTTGAAGTTCTAAGTTCGAAGCCCGGCAAATCAGGATAGGTTTTTTTCAACTCCGAGAACCTTTCGCTGGATATGATCGGGTTTTTGAAAAATGAACCGGCGGTGCCAAACTCCTTGAGGTCGGGGAACTTTTTTGACCGTATCTCTATGATGGCATTTCGTATATCGGTAAGGCTTGGCTTATCGTCTTTGTTCTTGAATCCTGAATCGGGAATCTTGAATCTTTCCTTCAAATCTTTATACGCTAAATTAGGAGTCCCATTCTTCTGAAGTCGAAATGCAACCCTCGTCACCACAAACGCCTTCCCTTCCGGACGCTTGAAGATACTGTCACGATAGCTAAACCCGCACGCTTCCTTTGTGAACTGCTCTATCTTTCCCGTTTTTGTATCAAACACTTCTACCCACTCAATAACTTCTTGTACTTCCGTACCGTACGCGCCAATGTTCTGAATGGGAGTCGCACCCACCGTACCCGGAATACCCGAAAGATTTTCAACACCCCACAGTCCCCGCAAAACCGCCTCTGCGACGAGGCCGTCCCAATTTTCTCCAGCTCCCGCAATGACCAAGACAGAAGTTCCTTCGTCCTTCCACATTGTCCCCCGTATCGCAATCTTTACCACAAACGCATCAATCGTGCCTTCGGAAACGAGCGTATTGGAACCGCCCCCAAGCACCACGAGCCGACACTTCTTTTCATGAGCCACAGCAAGTGCCTCGGCAAGCTCATCCGCACTCGTTACCACAGCAAAAAAACGGGCAGTTCCCCCGATTTTCATCGTCGTAAACTCTTTGAGTGAAATGTGTTCTTGAATGCGGAGCGACATAGGGCCAATAGTAGTATAAAAAAACGCTTGTGCAAAATTGGCAGAGAGCCGACTTGCACAAGCGTCTGAATTTGGATTGGACTCGTTACCAAATCACGGCTACGGATTTCTTCCTGCACGGATTTCGCCGATATAGAATTCACCCTGCTTTTTGAACTCGGGATTGAGCTCAATCGCTTTTTGAAGTTCCTTGATGCTCTCGGCGCGATTACCGTTTGCAAAATACACGGCCGCGAGAGAAACGTGCGTTTGCGGGTCTTTGGGATTGTGCTCGGCACGAAGCTTTAGCAGGGTGATGACCTTTGGATACTGCTTCATCTCAAAGTACGCTTTCACCAGTCGCTCGTCGGTAAGCATAGCCACCTCGGTTGTGGCGGAGAGCAATTCTTCCGCGAGCGGAAACTCCCCAGCATAGACTGCCGATACCGCATAGGCGAGCCGTGCGTTGTTATAGGTCGGCACGCTCTCAAATGCTTGTTTGAGAAGTGAAAGCGCATCACTGGCTCTCCCCACACTCAAATAGGTGCTTGCGAGTTCAAAGGCGACCGTTTGTTTGTTCGGGGATGTTTCGTGAGCCTTCTCCATATGCGGGAGCGCGTCCGAAAATCTTCCGAGGCGATTGTAAAATCCTCCGATAAACATTCGCAGTCTCGTATCGGTGGGCACGCGGTCAATCTCGCGAGTCATCGCGAGGAGGGCGAAGTCAATAAACTCCTTCTTTAATTCGGGGGCGACACCTGCCGCATTCGCCGCGGAAATGGCGGTTTGCATGGCCTGCTCCGCGACCTCCTGCGTACCGATGGTCTCGGTCGCGAACGCATGTTTATAGAACGCGAGATTTTCGGAAACACCCTTTGTTTGTGGTTTTAAACCGTTGATGAGGTCGCGAGCGACACCAATGGCGCGTATGTTCAGCACATACACCGTGGAAACTAAGGTAATGAGCAAGACCGCTCCGGACACCGAAAGAGCATAGTCGCTCCGTATCGCCGAAAGTTTTTCAAGTTGCGGAAGGGGACGACCGAAGCGGAAGTGCATAAACGAAAGGAGGGAGAAAAACAGAAGGTAACTGACGAGGTTGTCAAAGACGAAGAAGTTGTGAATGACATACGCTGTAAGTAACCCCGTAAACACACTTTTTTCCACGAAAGAAAAAGGTTCGTCCCCGTTGGTCGGCTTCCCTCTCCAAAGTAGCCACAGGACGCCGACAAAAAGCGAGAGGTACGAAAGAAGTCCCAAGAGTCCGGCCGAAATGAGCCAGTCAAAAAAGATATTGTGTGTTCGGTCAAACCATTGTTCCTGCGCCCACATCTTGGGGTTGTAGTATTTGTTGAAGACGTTGTTGAACCCCTCCTGACCCCAGCCGAGAAGCGGGTTCTCCTTGAACCCTTGCCATGCCATTCCCCACACCATAAAGCGCGGACCGGCATCACCAACCGAGATGGAAGCGAAACGGGTAAGCGCCGGATTACCCTTGATGAACTCGCTGTTACGCGCACCATACAGTCCTCCCACGACGAGGAGCAGAACGGCAATGGCCACCCCCGCCTTGACGCGAAGACGTGGGTTTTTCTTTTCAAAAAGCGCAATAAGGAAAAGCACGACGAGAAGTCCTCCGACAAGTCCGATACCCGCTCCGCGGGTCGCCGTGAAGATGAGTGTGAAAATCTGAAGAAAGAGGGCTCCGCCATAGAGACACTTCACCGGGAAAGAAACTTTGTGACGGACAATAAGGAAGAGAGTGAGGAAGATGTGGAAGAGCATATAGCCGGCAAAATACGCGGCGTTGCCGAACGTGCCGTCCAAGCGCACCCCTCCCTGATTGATGACAATCTTCCCCGCAAGTTGCAGGATTCCGTAAATACCCAAAAATGCCGAGACCCCCACCGAGGTCGCGAAAAAACGATGCCACCACTTTTCTTCGTTTAAGACTGCGGAGGCGACAAGGAAAGACGCTCCAAGATGGCCAAGCATAATAAACCCTTCCATTCGCTCAAAGTTGCTCAAAAACGCCTTGAGAGGGTTTATCGCGAAAATATCCGCGAGGAAGACAACGCCGAGAAACGAGGCGACGCCCCAGAGTAGCACCGATTTCTTGGGCCGAAGCACGGGATTCCGAAGCGCGAGCAAGAGATAGCAGGCGAAGAGGACTTCAATAATGATTCGGAACGCAAAGCCTTTTCCGGTAATGAACGGAAAAAACAGTGACGAGGTGATGACAAGGGGGATGAACGGGACGAGGAAAAGTCCCCCGCGGGTTACCCATAGCAGTATGGTATCAATGGTTTTTTTATTCATCCCGCTATGGTAGCACATACCGTCCCTCTGACAAGCGTTCAGGATACCATCTCAAAAGAAAGCGGGGTTGCGAAAGGGATGTCCTTTGTCGCATGCTTACCGATAACCTCGTCATAGTGTTTTGTCGGCAGTCCGAACCCCGGTCGCACATCCCGCACATTCTCTTTCGTGAATAGCTCACCTTTCTTGATGTCCTTTCCCGAAAAGAGCGAACGACGAAAACGCCTGTTATATTCCTCCACGCTACTTGCCGGTCCGTAGTGAGGCGTACCACAAAGCACCTCCGGAACAGTAAGACTTTTTTTGCCTGCTTCCGCCTCGCGGATGCTCGTCACGAGCTCTTTGAGTTCAGCGGGTTCAAGAGAAAACCGCGCGTCCACACCGCCCTTGCTCCTGTCCAGGGTAAGGTGTTTTTCAATGATACTCGCGCCGGAGATGACGGCCATCAGCGGAACGACTGTTCCCGCGTTGTTGTCCGAGAATCCGGAGACCACTCCAAATCGCGTGGAGATGTCCGCAATGGTTGCAAGGTGCATATCGGAAAACGTTGGTTCGGTAGCGTACCCGGTGACGCAGTGGAGTATCGCGATATCCGTAGTTCCATACTGTCGCAGGACATCCACGGCCTCTTTGATTTCCTCCTTTGTAGCGTATCCGACCGAAAGAATGACAGGCTTCTTCGTCTTCGCCACCTTTCGGAGCAAGAGAAAGTCGGTCGCCTCGTACGAGGCAATTTTGTAACATGGAACTTTAAGGTTCTCCAAAAAATCAACCGCCGTTTCGTCGAATGGCGTGGAAAACAAGATGATGCCGAGCTCGTCCGCAAGTTTTTTTAACTTCGGTTGCCACTCCCACGGCGTGTAGGCTTCTTTGTAAAGCTCATAGAGTGTCTGCCCTTTCCACCCTTCCGGATTGTTTTCTCCACCCACTCTGAACCACTCATTATCGGAATTAAGCGTAATCGTGTGGGGCGTATAGGTTTGAAGCTTTACCGCGTCCGCTCCCGCTCCCTTCGCGGCCTCAAGCAGCGCGACTGCTTCTTCGTATTTTTGGTGATGATTGCCCGAAATCTCCGCGACAATAAAACAGGGGGCACCCGCTCCAATCGCTCTCCCACCAATCTGTATAGAGGGCAAGAGCGGGCGGGGAAATTCTAACAGCGTCACCGCTACCCCTCCGTGTGTCTCCTTCTCCTCTATCTGTTTGTATCCGGCTTTCTTGAAACTGTGGAGTGACGCGAGATTATCCGCTTTGATACGCGCGCGAATACGCGT